>DASUSL010000383.1:0-8032 GCA_036375135.1 Thermoanaerobaculia bacterium
GCGCCGGCGTCCCGCCGGCTGCCGCGCGGGCGTCTCGCCCGCGCCCCCGCCCGGAGTGCCGGCGGGACGCCGCCACGGCAGCCGGCGGGACGCCGGCGCTCCGGTTCGTGACCCCCGTCACGCTTGCACGGCACGCAACGTGATCCTGTAGCGTCCTTCATGAACGTACTCCGTGTGGGTCGCTATCGCGTATTGCAGCATCTCGGTGGGGGAGGCTCGTCCGAGGTCTATCTGGCCGAGGACACGGTCATGAATCGGAAGGTCGCGTTGAAAGTGCTGCGGCGGCTGAATGCCGACGAGCGCGACCTGCGTCACTTCGAGCGCGAGGTCCGCTGCGCCTCGATGATCAACCATCCCAACATCGTCACCGTCCTCGACGTCGGCGTCGAAGACGAGATCCAGTACATCGCCAGCGAGTACGTCGAAGGGGAGACGCTGCGCCAGCGCATGAGCCGCGGCCCGATGGACATCAACGACGCGCTCGACGTGGCCATCGGCGTCGCCGGCGCGCTCACCGCCGCGCACGAGGCGTGGACCGTCCACCGCGACATCAAGCCGGAGAACATCATGCTGCGCCGCGACCGCGGCGTGAAGATCCTCGACTTCGGCGTGGCCACCATGGCCGGCGGCGGCGACGGCACCGACCCGCTCCGCCGCCCGCGCATCGGCACGCTCTACTACCTCTCGCCCGAGCAGGTGCGGGGCGAGACCATCATCGACACGCGCTCCGACATCTACTCCCTCGGCGTGGTGCTCTACGAGATGCTGGCCGGCTATCCGCCGTTCGACGGCGCCAGCGCCATGGACATCCTCGCGCTCATCGTCGAAGGGGCCGTGCCGCCGCTGCCCTCGAACGTGCCGGCGGAGCTGTGCGCCATCGTCGAGCAGGCCATGCGCAAGAGCATCTACGAGCGGACGCAGACCGCCAACGCCCTGCTCGAGGAGCTGACGAATCTGCGGCTCGACCTTGCCATTCGCGCGCGGGAAGCTACCATGCGCCCGGCGTATGCTCCTCGCTCTCTTCCTGATTGACGCCGCCGCGGGCCTGTACCTCTTCCTGCCATTGGTCGGGCGCCGCAACGCCGGCGTGAAGTTCTACCGCATGATCTTCATCATCGGCGGCGTGCTCGCGCTCTGCGCCGCGCTGGCGCATGCGATGGCGGGGCAGCGCGAGCTCGCGTACGCCGACGGCGCGGTCGTGGCGCTGACCGTGCTCGTTTATCTGGTGCTGCGCTATCCGAAGCGCCTCATCTTCCGCGCCTCGGCGGCGCTGCTCGGCGTCGCGTACCTCGTCGCCGCGATCCTCGCGTACCACGCCGCCGTGCGCCCGCCGCACGTGGCCTGGAGCATCGCCGGCGCGCTGGCCTCGATCGGCCTCCTCGGCAGCGTCAACCTGGCCATGCTCCTCGGCCACTGGTACCTGGTCGTGCGCGGCATGGCCATCGAGCCGCTCAAGCGCCTGACCATCGCCACGCTGGCCGCGGCCATCGTGAAGATCCTGGTCGTGGTCATCGTCCTCGCCGCGGCGTGGCCGCCGCCGGTGATGAAGGACATCTTCTTCTGGATGCGCGCCGGCTGGGGCCTCCTCGGGCCGCTGGCGCTCTTCCCGATGGTGTGGGGCACCGTGAAGATCCGCTCCACCATGGCCGCGACGGGCATCCTCTACGTCGACGTCGTGGCCGTGATCATCGGCGAGGTACTCGGCGGCTGGCTCTCCGCGCTCGCGCACCTGCCGGTGTAACATCGCCGGCCATGGCAGGCGTGACCTTCGACAACGTGGCAAAGCGCTTCGGCGGCGTGTCCGTCATCGAGGGACTCGACCTCGACATCCAGGACCACGAGTTCATGGTGCTGGTCGGCCCGTCGGGCTGCGGCAAATCGACCGCGCTGCGGATGATCGCCGGCCTCGAAGAGATCTCCGATGGCCGCGTGCTCATCGGCGACCGCGTCGTCAACGGCCTCGAGCCGAAAGACCGCGACGTGGCCATGGTCTTTCAGAACTACGCGCTCTACCCGCACATGAGCGTGCGCGAGAACATCGAGTTCGGCCTGAAGATCCGCAAGACGCCGCGCGACGAGATGCGCCGCAAGGTCGACGAAGCGGCGCAGACGCTCGGCATCACGCCGCTCATGGACCGCAAGCCGAAGCAGCTCTCCGGCGGCCAGCGCCAGCGGGTGGCCGTGGCGCGCGCCATCGTGCGCGATCCGAAAGTCTTCCTCTTCGACGAGCCGCTCTCGAACCTCGACGCGAAGCTGCGCGTGCAGATGCGCGCCGAGATCACGAAGCTGCAGCAGCGCCTCGGCACGACCTGCGTTTACGTCACGCACGACCAGATCGAGGCCATGACCATGGGCCACCGCATCTCCGTGATGAAGGACGGACGCATCCAGCAGGTGGGCACGCCGCTCGAGGTCTACGACCGCCCGGCGAACGTCTTCGTCGCGCAGTTCATCGGCACGCCGCCGATGAACTTCTTCGACGCGACCGTGAACGGCGATCGCCTCGAAGCGGGATCGTTCTCGATTCCGCTGCCGAATCGCGTCGACGCACAGCGCCTGCGCGTCGGCATCCGCCCCGAGCACCTCACGCGCGGCACCGCGCCGGTGCAGGCGATCGTCGAGCTGGTCGAGCCGATCGGCCACGAGGCGGTGGTGCACACCCGCGCCGGCGACGACGTCCTCGTCGCCACGTACGACGTCCACCGCATGCCGCGCACCGGCGAGACGATCGAGCTGCAGTTGCAGCCGGAGAAACTGCACCTCTTCGACGCGGCGACGGAGCAGCGGGTCGGGTAATGCTGTTCGCGCTCCTCCTCGCGCTCACGTCGCCCGACGCGAAGCCGTTCGTCGTCGACCGTGCCGAGGTGCGGTCGATCGTGTCGAAGGAAAACGGGGTTGCGTACAAGGTGTACGTGGCGTTGCCGCACGGATACGGTGCGAAAGGGAAGCGCTTCCCCGTCGTCTACGTCCTCGACGCCGACTACTCGTTTCTCGTCGCGAGGAACATCGCCGATCACCTGGCCGAGCGCAATCACCTGCGCGAGCTGATCGTGGTCGGCATCGCGTACGACGGGCCGCCGCAATACCGTCTGAATCGCACGCGCGACTACACGCCGAAGTTCAGTCCCACGGGCGGCTATGGCGCGGAGTACCAGAAGGTCTCCGGCGGCGGACCGAAGTTCCGCGCCTTCCTGGAGAAGGAGCTGGTGCCGTTCATCGACCGGTCGTACGCGACGCTGCCGAAGGAGCGCTGCCTGGTCGGCCACTCGTACGGCGGCCTGTTCTCGACCTGGATGCTCGTCACGCAGTCCGCGCTCTTCGACCGCTACGTCATCGTCAGCGCGTCGCTCTGGTACGACGGCGGCTGGATCTTCACGCAGGTGCCGCAGAAGACGCTGGGTGCGCGCGTGTACATCGCGGCCGGCGCGAGCGAGGATCCGATCATGGCCGCGGACCTGCGCAAATTCGCGGCGAGGATCAGGACCCGGGCGCTCGACGCCGACGTGCTCGCCGACGAGACGCACAACTCGATCTTCCCGCGCGCGCTCTCGAACGGACTGCGCTTCGTCTTCGACGGGCGCTGAGCAGCCCGCATTCCCTCGTGCGCTGGCGAGTGAGCGCGTCTGCCTAGTGGTGATGCCCTTCTTCCGCGCCCGGGGGCGCGGCGCCGTACACGTGGCGGTCGTGCGTCACGAGATCGAACGGCTTCAGCGCGGGGTTGGGCGGGTAGCCGCGATGCACGGCCTGGCAGCGGTAGCAGACGATGACGTCCTTCACCACGCGCCACACCACGTAGTCGAGGATGGTCACGGCGAGGAGGGAGAGTCCCCACGTCCACGGCACGAACACCGCGCCGACGGCGACCAGTGCCACGCCGGTGGTGCGGTTGAAGTCCTTCTGGAAATAGAGCTCGTCGTGATCGCAGGCCGCGCAGCGCTCCACTTTTTCAGCAGGGGCGACGACGTCCGTCGCGGCGCCGCAGTGCTCGCACGCCCGCGGCGGCTCCCCGGCGAGTCGCGCGAGCCGCTGTTCGCATTGCGTACAAAGGAAGTGCACCGACGGCATCCGGCGAGTCTACAACGCGGCGTGCGGACATTTCCGTGCCGCCGTTCCTACGCCGTTTCACGCGTCCTGCCGATATCCGGGAAACCGCCCGCTTCCCACAATGAAAGCGTCCGGACGGATCACTCGACTACGCACAAAGAAAGGGCTCCCCATGAAACGAAACAAGATGCTGAAGAGACTGAGCGCGCTCGCGGTGCTGCTGGCGGTGGCCATGGTTCCCGGCCCGCTCAGCGGCGACGATCAGGTCGGGTACACCGACTGTATGGACCGCGCCATCAACCACAAATACGCGTTGATCGCGGACGGGTGGTCGTACGCGGACGCGCACGAGCACTACCTCTGGCACACGAGGCAGTGCTACGAGCGCTTCTACGGCGGCGGCATGCTGCTCGAGTAGCAGCGTTCGGAGAAGGTCCGCGGCGCCGCGGACCTTTGTCATCCGTTGCGCGTCAGCGGGCGCGCTCGATGTAGCGGTTCTCGGTCGGGTCGACGATGATCTCTTCGCCGTCGGTGACGAACGGCGGGACCTGCACGACGACGCCGTTCTCGAGCGTGGCCGGCTTGTACGACGCCGACTGCGTGGCGCCCTTCACCATCGGCTGCGTCTCTTTGATGCGCGCCCGGATCGTCTTCGGAAGCTCGACGCCGATCGGCTTCACGTCGTGGAACTGCACCTGCAGCTTCACGCCCGGCTCCAGCCACGCCGCCGCGTCGCCGAGATCCTCTTCGCTGATCTCGATCTGCTCGAACGTCTCGGTGTTCATGAAGTGGTGCGCGTGGCCGTCGGAGTACATGTACTCCATCTCGTGCTGGCTGATGTAGGCCTGCTCGATGTCGTCGTTCGAGCGGAAGCGGTGCTCGAACTGGTTGCCCGTGCGCAGGTTGCGCAGCTTGGCCTGCACCATCGCTCGCAGGTTGCCCGGCGTGTGGTGCCGGAACTCCATGATCTTGCACAGGTCGCCCTCGAAGACGATGACCATGCCTTTGCGGATGTCGTTTGCGTTCACTTTGAATCCTTT
The DNA here is from genome assembly GCA_036375135.1 of Thermoanaerobaculia bacterium. Classification (GTDB taxonomy): domain Bacteria; phylum Acidobacteriota; class Thermoanaerobaculia; order Gp7-AA8; family Gp7-AA8; genus QHVT01. The sequence continues at coordinate 5,085 of DASUSL010000383.1, forward strand.
CGATTCCGATAGACTCGCGCCGGGGAGAAGAACGTGAAACTACTACGCATCCTGATCGCAGGCACACTGATCCTGACAGCCTGTCATCCCGGCCGCGAAGCCCAAACGGCAGGCACGACAGGGGATATTCCAGTCGGCGTCTACGGCGCACTCACCGGCGACCAGGCCTCCTTCGGCACCTCCACGGTGAACGGCGTGAAGCTCGCCGCCGATGAGATCAACGCCGCCGGCGGCGTCCTCGGCCGCAGGATCCGCCTCGTCGTCGAAGACGATCAGGGGCGCGCCGAGGAGGCGGCCTCGGTCGTGACGAAGCTCATCACCGGCGCCGACGTCATCGCACTCATCGGCGAGAACTCGTCCAACCAGTCGCTCGCGGCCGCGCCGATCGCGCAGGCCAACGGCGTACCGATGATCTCCCCGTCGTCGACCAACCCGGCGGTCACGGAGAAAGGGGAGTTCATCTTCCGCGTCTGCTTCACCGACCCGTACCAGGGGAAAGCGCTCGCCTCGTTCGTGCGCAAGCAGCTGAAGCTCGACACGGCGGCGATCCTGGTCGACAAGAAGAACGACTACTCCGTTGGCCTTGCCGGCGTGTTCCGGAAGGAGTTCGAGGACGCGGGCGGGAAGATCGTCGCGGAGCAGAGCTACAGCGGCGGCGACTCGGAGTTCCGCCCGCAGCTCACCACGATCCGCGCCGCGAATCCGCAGGCGCTGTTCATCCCCGGCTTCTACACCGAGGTCGGGCAGATCGCCATCCAGGCGCGCGACCTCGGCCTGAACGTGCCGCTCGTCGGCGGCGACGGCTGGGACTCCCCCGCGGTCATCCAGATCGGCGGCAAGTCGATCGAGGGGTCGTACTTTTCGGATCACTACTTCGTCGGCGACACCCGTCCCGTCGTGCAGACGTTCGTGAACGAGTACCGCAAACGCCACGGCAAGAACCCCGAAGCCACGGCGGCCCTCGGCTACGACGCGCTGAAGATCTTCGCCGACGCCGCGCGCCGCGCGAACACTCTCGACCGCAAAGCCATCCGCGACCAGATCGCCCTCACGCGCGACTACCAGGGCGTCTCCGGCACGATCAGCATGGGCCCGGACCGCAATCCGATCAAACCGGTGGCCATGATCAAGATCGAGAACGGCCAGATGAACTTCGCGGGATGGGTGGAGCCGTAGGCGGGGAGGCTGTGAAAACGTAGGATGGGCTTCAGCCCGTCCCGCTATCGCGAGGCAGAAACATCACGCGCTGATTTCAGCGACCTCTCCGGGTGCGAGTCGCGGGATTGCCGCGATGATCGCCGGAAGGAGCGGCCGCAGATCTTCGATACGCGTGCGAACTCGCATGACCACGACGGCCGCGATTCCGATCTTTCGAAGATTCTGCTGATATCGCAGATTGCCGTCAGACGTAACGATGACCGTGAATCCCGCTGCGACGGCTGCGCGGAGAAGGACACCGTTACGCAGTCCCAACCAATCCTGCTCCCGGACGGTGGACGTCTCGGCAAACGGCAGCTCGTCGGCTAGTTCGATCGGAAGCGATTCATCGATGAGAACTCGCAAGCTCTGCGACCGCCTCCTTTGCGAGCTCCAGCGCCGCGATGGCTTGTTCGCGCCGGACCGAAGGGAACGAGGCGAGAAACTTCTCGAGTGAATCGCCCGCTTCGAGGTAGTCGAAGAGGTTGTTGAGCGGCACTCGCGTTCCCACGAAAACAGGGGTTCCGCTCATGATTTCGGGATCGCTATGCATCACCTCGCGCACTTTCATGCGTGAATTCTACGGCGTTCCAAATTTGCCTTATACTCTCCCATCACCATTTATTCGGAGGAGAGTCCCTGATGCGCAAGTTCGTGCCGTACGTGTTTGCTGCGGTCGCCGCTCTGATCGCCGTGGCGCCGGCGGGTGCCGCGGAGAATCCGCAGAAGCCCGGCAAGTGGAAGGTTTCGATGCAGATGGAGATCCCGGGCATGCCGATCAAGATGCCGCCCGTGAATTTCGAGATCTGCCTGACCGAGGAAGATCTGAAGGACCCGAAGAAGGCCGTGCCCAACGACCCGAAGAGCGACTGCAAAGTCGGCGACTACACGGTCGACGGCAAGACCGTCACGTGGACGGTCGACTGCCCGAAACAGAATATGAAGGGCAAGGGCGAGATCACCTACACGGATGACAGCTACTCGGGCGGCATGGACATGACCGTCGGCGAGCAGCAGATGAAGACCAAGTACACCGGCAAATGGCTGGGCGCCTGCACCAAGTAGGCAAGCGGGGCGGCCTTCGGGCCGCCCTTTTTCTTTTCCTCTCGCTCTCCGCTTCCGCGCATCCGAGCGTCGGCCTCGTCATCACGCCGAACGGCGACGTTTTCTACTCCGACCTCGAGCGCGTCTGGCGCGTGACGCCCGGCGGGCAGAAGAGCGTGGCCATCCCCGACATCCACGCCCACGAGCTCGGACTCGAAAACGGCGCGGTCCTGGCCGACGACATCGAGTGGCTCGGCGGCGACCGTTACCGCCACCGCATCGTCCGGCGCACGGCGGACGGCCGCGTGACGAACGTCGTCCCGTGGACGAACCGTTTCGGACGCGAGTACGGCCTCACGCGCGACGACGCGGGCGCGCAGTACTGGACGGACTGCGGGACCGACTCTCCGGCGCGCCGCTGCACGATCCGCAGGAAGGACCGCGCCGGCCGCGTGACGAACGTCGTCACCACCGGGCGCGTGACCTGGCTCCTCGGCGGGCGGGCAGGGGAGGTCTACTACGCCGACGGCTCGAGGCTGCAACGCGCCACCGGCACGAAGATCGAGACCATCGCCACGATCGGCCCGCAGTTGATGGGGATGGCGCGCGACACGGCGGGGAACATCTACGTGACGTCGTACGCGAACCGCGAAGTGGTGCGCATCGCGCCGAACGGCACGAAGCGCGTCATCGCGAGCAGCACCCCT
>DASUSL010000384.1:0-5934 GCA_036375135.1 Thermoanaerobaculia bacterium
TTACCAAAGCGGCGGCTGTCGCCGCCGCACTCCTAAAGCGGCTGCCGCTCTTCGAACTGGAGCGAGGCAGGGCGTCCTGTGCGCCCCGCCGGCATCGCGGGCTGAAGCCCGCGCCACATCGGCGTGGACGACTTTCAGCGCCACGGCGCGCTCGAGCTTCTCGTCCCAGCCGCGCCAGACCTGGCCCATGCCGCCGGCGCCGAGGAGCGCGTCGACGCGGATCCTCCCGATGCGCATCCCGGTCTCGAGGGGCATGGGGGCGATTGTAATCTCCGCGCAACCAGCGTTCGCTACGCTGCGTGGCGTGGACAACCTCATTCACTTTCCGTTGCGGCGCATCTGCGCGCTCGGCGTTCCCGAGTCCGCACTCAGCGCCGTACGGGCGTCGATGCCGTACGTGGCCATCTCGACCGACGGGACCACGCTGCAGCGCTGCGATCTGCTGATCCTCGATCGCAACGACGACGGGGCGTGCGACCTCGTGCGCTGGATCCGCCAGCGCGTGCCGGAGTTTCCGGTGCTGCTGTGGGATGCGGCGGCCGCCGCGTCGGTGGAACAGATCCGCCGTCTGCTGTTCGCGTGAGCACCCGCGTACAATGAACGGTGCATGCCGCCGGCGATCCTAGTCGTCGAGGACGAACTGCTGACGCGTCGGACGCTGCAGGATCTGTTGCAGCGCGAGGGCTTCGAGGTCAGCACCGTTGGGTCCATCACCGAGACGATGGGCGAAGTGAACCGCCGCGCCTACGATCTGATCCTGCTCGACCTGATCCTCCCCGACGGCGACGGCATCAACGCCTGCGGCCGCATCCGCGAGCGGCACCGCATGCCGATCGTGATCCTCTCCACGCGCCGCCAGCTCGAGGACCGCGTGGCCGGACTGGAGACCGGGGCCGACGACTACATCGTCAAGCCGTTCGAGCCGGCCGAGATGATCGCCCGCGTCCGCGCCCAGCTCCGCCGCGCGCAGCAGCTCAGCTCGAGCGACGGCCACGAGATCCTCCGCGCCGGCCGCCTGACGGTCGACCCGTCCAGGCAGGATGCCCTCATCGACGGCAAACCAGCCGGCCTGACCCATAAGGAGTTCCAGCTCCTCCACTTCCTCGCCGCCCGCGCCGGCAAAGCCGTCAGCCGCGAGACGCTCATCGACCACTTGTGGGCCGAGGACGAGCTCGGGTCGGACAAGAACGTGGCCGTGTACATCCGCCGCATCCGCCAGAAGATCGAGAAGGACCCGGACGACCCGGAGATCCTGCTCACGGTGCGTGGGTTCGGGTACCGGGTGGCGGGGTAGTGGCGCGAGTTTGTCGCAAGTCGTGTCACAGCTTGTCATAGCTCGCTGTCATAGCTCGTCACAGCCCGGCCTCGCCTCCGCGACGCGCTCGCCCGCCCAGAGCCGCTCGGCCTGTTCGATCGTGAGGTGGGTGCCTTCGATGTGAGTGGTGTGGTGCGCCTCGAGCAGCAGCGCGCGCTGGCTCATGCGCCGCATCCACTCTTCCGACAGAGTCGCGGCCTCGAGAAAACCGCGCGCCCGCTCGATCGCGGTCAGTCCGGCCGTGATCGCGTTGGTGATGGTGAGCGAGGCGGGAGAGGCACGACGAGAGATTAGCAGCCCCCGTAATCTCCGCGTAACCTGGGGCGTCGTAAGCTCCGGGGCGTGCCTATCGACGAGCAGGAGCGGCTGGCGGCGCTGGCGCGGTATGCGATCCTCGATACCACGGCCGAAGAGGCGTTCGACGAGCTGGTGCAGCTCGCGTCGACCATCTGCGCGGCGCCGATCGCGTTGATCAGTCTGGTCGATGATTCGCGCCAGTGGTTCAAGGCGCGGGTGGGGCTCGACACCCCACAGACGCCGCGGCAGATCTCGTTCTGCACGCACGCCATCCGGCAGCGGGAGCTGTTCGTCGTCCACGACGCGATGGCGGATCCGCTCTTCGCCGACAACCCGCTCGTCACCGACGATCCGAAGATCCGCTTCTACGCCGGCGCGCCGCTCATCACGCCCGACGGCTTCAACCTCGGCACGATCTGCGTCATCGACCGCGAGCCGCGCGTCCTCGGCAGCGCGCAGCGGCACGCCCTCACCGCGCTGGCGCGGCAGGTGGTCGTGCAGCTCGAGCTGCGGCGGCAGATCGCGGAGAAAGCGATCGCCGAGGAGCGGCTGGCGCGGGTAGTGGAGGGAAGCAACGACGGCTTCTGGGACTGGAACCTCGTCACCGGCAACATGCAGCTCAGCGAGCGGGCCATGTCCATGCTCGGCTATGCGGCGGGCGAGCTCGAGCCGCACGCCGAAGCGTGGCAGCGTCTCATCCATGCCGAGGACCGAGCGGCGATGATGCATGTCCTCAACGAACATCTCGCCGGACGGCGCGAGCAGTACGAGAGCGAGCATCGCCGCAGGTCGAAAGCCGGTGAGTGGGTGTGGATCCTCGAGCGCGGCAAAGTCGTGGCCCGCGACCGCGACGGCCGGCCCACGCGCATGGCCGGCACGCACAGCGACATCTCCAAGCGCAAACGCGCCGAGCGCGAGCTCGACCGCTTCTTCGACGTCTCGCTCGATCTGCTCTGCATCGCCGGCATGGACGGCCGCTTCCGCCGGCTCAACCCCGCCTTCCAGGATGTCCTCGGCTACACCGTCGACGAGCTCTGCTCCGTCCCCTTCCTCGATCTCGTCCATCCCGACGACCGCGCCAGCACCTCCGCCGAGATGATGAAGCTGCGCGAAGGGGAGACCACGCGCTACTTCGAGAACCGTTACCTGCGCAAAGACGGCGCGACGCGCTGGATCGCCTGGACCGCGTCGCCCGCGACCGACGAGGGACTGATCTACGCCGCGGGGCGCGACGTCACGCGCGCCAAGTTCGCCGAGCACGAGCTGCGCCGCAGCGAGGCGCGCACGCGCTCGATCATCGACAACGCACCGGGCGGGCTGATCACCACCGACGCGCGCGGCCTCATCGAGAGCGTCAATCCCGCCGCCGAGCGGATGTTCGGCTACAGCGCGCAGGAGATGGCCGGCGGACGCCTCGACGTGCTCCTCGACACCACCCTCGACCTCCAGGCCGCGCTCGACCGCGTTACCGAGCTGCCGGTGCGGCGGCGCAGCGGCGAGAGCTTCACCTGCGAGCTGTCGCTCTTCGAGTTCTACGCCGCCGACGACCAGCGCCACTTCGCCGCGAACCTCATCGACGTCTCCGAGCGCCACGTCGTGGAGCGGATGAAGCGCGACTTCATCTCCACCGTCAGCCACGAGCTGCGCACGCCGCTGACCTCCATCCGCGGCTCGCTGGGCCTCCTCGCGTCGGGCGTCATGGGAGCGCTGCCGGAAGAGGTCACGCGGGTCATCTCCGTGGCCGAGCGAAACAGCGTCCGCCTCATCTCGCTGATCAACGACATCCTCGACTTCGAGCGCCTCGACAGCGGCAAGATGACCATGCAGCTCCGCCCCACGCCGCTGCTGCGCGTCCTGGAGCGCTCCGTCGAGAGCATCGCCGCCGTGGCGCAGCAGGACGGCGTGCACATCGAGCTGCACTGCAACGGCGCGAGCGTCCTCGGCGACGAGGAGCGGCTGATGCAGGTGACGGTCAACCTGTTGTCCAATGCCGTCAAGTACTCGAGCCGCGGCGACGTCGTGACCGTCTCCGCGTCGCTGGAAGGAGAGAGCGTCGAAGTGCGCATCGCCGATCACGGCCGCGGCATCCCCGCCGATCAGCAGAAGAAGCTCTTCCGCCGCTTCGAGCGCGCCGACTCCAGCGATGCGCGCACCAAGCCGGGCACCGGCCTCGGCCTGGCCATCTGCAAGGCCATCGTCGAGCAGCACGGCGGCGCCATCGGCGTGGCCAGCCGCGAGGGGATGGGCAGCACGTTCTGGTTCCGCGTCCCCGCGGCAGGGACGCCGGCGTGAAAGTGCTGGTCATCGACGACGAGGAAGACGTCCGCTACGTGGCCCGGCTCAGCCTGGGACGCGTCGGCGGGATGACGGTCGTCGAGGCGACGAACGGCAACGAGGGGATCGCCCGCGCGCGCGACGAGCATCCCGACTTCATCCTCCTCGACATGATGATGCCGGGCATGGACGGCGCCGCCACGTTCCGCGCGCTGCGCGCCGACGACGCCACGGCGCACATCCCCGTGGTCTTCCTCACCGCCAAGGCCATGGCCCCGGAAGTCCAGCGGTTGAAGGAGCTCGGCGCCCGCGGCGTGATCCTCAAACCTTTCGATCCCATGACGCTGGCGGACGAGATTCGTGCGATCCTCGGCGGATGACCGATTCGCTCCTGGCGGAGCTGCGCGGACGCTTCCGCGAGGCTGCACGCATCCGGCTCGTCGAGATGACGGTGCTGCTGGGGTGTCTCGAGCGTGACCTCTCCGACGCCGCCGCGCTGCAGCAACTGGCGAAGCATTTCCACGCGCTGGCCGGCATGGGCGGGACGTACGGATTCCCGCGCGTGACGGAGCTCGGCGACGAGGCGGAGCGCGTGATGGGGCCGCTGCTCAAGCGGGCCGGGACGCCCGACGCGGCGATGGTCGCGCACTGGTGGGAGCTGGCGCAGGAGATCGGCAGGGAGCTGGAGAAGGAGCCCGAGGCCGGTCCGAACGTGCCGCGGTTCGAGGTGCTGGTCGCGCTGGCGGACGCCGAGCTGGCGGCGCGCGTGGCCGAGGCGCTGGAGCGGGAGGAGATGCGGGTGCGCATGGTTCCCGGCGAGCGGCCTCCGGACGTGGCCATCGTCGACTCGCTCGAAGCGCTGGAGGCGCTGGAAGGGGTCGACGTGATCGTCGTCGGCGAGGTCGGCTTCGAGGAAAAAGTGCGCGCGCTGCGCAACGGTGCCGAGGCCTTCGTCAGCCGGCCGCTGGACGTCGTGGCGCTGGTGCGCCGCGTGGCCGCGTTGCGCGAGCGGCGCGAGCGTCCCGCGCGGCGCATCCTCGCGGTCGAGGACGACACGGTCACGATCGCGCTGATCCGCGGCATTCTCACCGCGGCGGGGTACGAGATCGAGGTCTGCCGCGATCCGCGCGACTTCGAGAAGATGCTGGACACCTTTCATCCCGACCTGCTGCTGATGGACGTGCAGCTCAGCGACGAGGTCACGGGACACGACCTCGTGCGCTACGTGCGCCAGAGCGAGCGCTTCTCCACGCTGCCGGTGATCATCGTGACCAGCGACAGCGAGCGCCGCGCGGTGCTGGAGTCGACCAACGCCGGCGCGGACATGCTGGTGACCAAGCCGGTGGACTGGGACCTGCTGCTGTCGCAGATCGCGGCGCGGCTGGAGCGCGCCACGGTGGTGCGCGAGCTGACGGACCGCGACCCGCTCACCGGCGTCCTGACCCGCGGCGCGTTCGACGCGCGCATGCGCCAGCGCGGCGCGCGCGGCAGGGCGGCGCTGGCGCTGATCGACCTCGATCACTTCAAGACGATCAACGACACGCACGGACACGCCGCCGGTGATCGCGTGCTGGGATCGCTCGGCATGCTCCTGCGCCGCCGCCTCCGCCACAATGACGTCGTGGCCCGCTACGGCGGCGAGGAGTTCGCGCTGCTGCTCGAGGATGTGAGCGTCCCCGACGCCGTGGCTTTATGTGAACGCCTTTTGTCGGAGCTCACGGAGCTCGAGCCCGGCGTGACGTTCAGCGCGGGTCTCGCACCCCTGGCCGAGTCGTTCGAGGAAACGTTCCGCCGTGCCGACGCCGCGCTCTACGAAGCCAAGCGCGCGGGCCGCGCCCGCATCGTGAGCGCGTGAGGAGACGACGAAGAGGCCTCCGGCGGGCCGGCGCGGCCGGCAGCGCTGGTTCAGGCACGTGCGGCCGCGAGACGCGCACTTCAGGCGACCACCGCGCGGCCCGGCTATGCCAACCAGCGCTGCCGGCCGCGCCGGCCCGCCGGAGGCCTCTTCGTCGTCTCCTCACGCGCTCACGATGCGGGCGCGGCCCGCG
>DASUSL010000385.1:0-2769 GCA_036375135.1 Thermoanaerobaculia bacterium
AACCAGCGCTGCCGGCCGCGCCGGCCCGCCGGAGGCCCTTCGTCGTCCCCTCGTGCGGAGTGTGCGCGTTCAGCGCGAGCCGGCGGCGCTCGCGGTCTGCGTGCGAGGGTCGCGCGCGGCGACGTAGTTGAGGTGATCGACGAAGGCGTTGAAGATCCGCTCGCTGGCGCGTGCCGAGGTCTGTTCCTTCGACAGCTCCTCCACCCATGCGCCCGTGCGGAGCTCGAGGTTCGGGTCGCGGAGCAGCATCTTGATCAGCATCTCCGAGACGGCGAACTGGTTCGGCAGCTTCACGTTCCTCGTCCTGGCCGCGCTCTCGATGGCATCGCGCGTGGACGGGGCCAGCTCGCGCAGCGAGCCGACCAGCGTCGTCTCGATCTGGCTCGCGCCCGGCGTGATCACGGTGATCGGGTTCTTCTTCGGGTCGAACGACTCGGTGGCGTCGATGATGCCGCGCGTCGCGGGGAGGAAGAGCTTGTCGCCCGGATTGCGATTGAGCTTGAGGTAGATCTCGGGGCGCAGCAGGCGCCCGGAGTTGCAGGCGCTGATGATGATGTGTTTCACGCCCACCGGCTCGAGCCACTCCTGCAGCGCGCCGACGGAGATGTAGGAGCGCGGGTCGCTGTCCTTCTTGCCGGTCTGCACCTTCAGGCCGTGGCCGTTCGTGCCGTGCGTCTCGAGGATGAGCGTCTTGATCCTGCGGCCGGGCGTGGAGATGTTGTGCGCGTGGATGCTGCTGAGGATCTCCAGCCAGTCCGCGCTGTCGAAGCAGGCGAAGCCGAGGGTCGTGTAGAAATTGCAGTTCCCCGGCACGCTGAGGTCGGGGCTGAAGACGATGCCCACTCCCGAGCCGACGTCGGTCAGCGATGCGCGCGCCGAGGCCGGCCACGCCTTCGCCAGGAGGACGGAGCTGTGCTCGTCCGCCGCCGCGGAGAAGGCGAGAAGGAAGAGAGCGAGAAAGAGAGTGGTGCGTTTCATCGTCGTATCCGCGGAGCCGGCTCAGTCCTTCTTCAAGCGTGTCCGCGCTTCGCTGCTCGAGGTCGTTCCAGAACTCGTGCCAGCGTTCGCGCCGGTCGTCGGGCCGCTCGTTCCTTCGTTGCTGGTGTACGCGTCACTGCTGTTTTCGGCGGTCGTGGCGCTCTGAGCCGAAGCGGAGGTCATGGGGGCGGGCGTGGCCGTGTCCGTCGTGGTCGTGTCCGTCTTCGTCGTGGCACAGCTCCAGAGGGAAATGCACAGAATCGACAGTGCGATCAGGGGTGTTCGTTTCATGGGATTGGGGTCTCCTGTGGTTTCGTCCCGCAAGATGCGAACCCGAAACGCTCCTGAGCACGGCAATTGCGTTCGAGGCGGCGGAGAATGGAACGCTTTCCGGGCCGCTACGCGCCGCACCTCTTCGCCATCCTGCGCATCGTGGCGGGAGTGATGTTCGCCATGCACGGCACGCAGAAGCTGTTCGGCTGGCCGGGCGACAAGCCGCCGCGCACGGACATGACGTCGCTGATCGGCGGCGTGATCGAGCTCGGCGCGGGCGTGCTGATCGCGGCCGGCCTCTTCGCGTCGTGGGCGGCGTTCGTCGCCAGCGGCACGATGGCGGTCGCGTACTGGTGGAAGCACGGCTGGGGGGCGAGCCCGTGGCCGATCGTGAACCGCGGCGAGCTGGCGGTGCTCTATTGCTTCCTCTGGCTGTTTCTCGCGGCCAACGGCCCCGGCATCTGGAGCCTCGGCCGCAAACGCGAGCGCGCGCCGCTGTGAGGCGCGACGGTCATCACCGGGCAGCGCGCGAACTGCGTGATGCGCCGTGACGGCCCGCCGAGGACGATGAGGTCCGCGCCGGCGTCGTTGGCGGCGCCGAGGACGCGCTGCGCGGCATCGCCTTGCGTCAGGACGCGGTAGCGCGCCCTGTCGCGCACGAGCGGGTCGACCCACAGGCTGAACGCCGACTCGACTTCCGCCGGCTCCGGCGGCTGCGCGCTTTCGGCGACGTAGACGACGTGCAGCTTCGCGTCGAAGGCGAGAGCGAGCGTGGCCGCGTGGCGCAGCGCCTCGCGCGCGATGTAGGTGAAGCTCACGGGACAGACGATGTTGCGGATGCCGTCCGCGGCGAGGTCGGGCGTGACGGTGAGCAGCGGACGGTCGATCGCGCGCAGGACGCTTTCCGCGACCGACCCGAGGAGCGCGCGCCGCCAGCCGTGGCGCCCGTGCGTCCCCATGACCACGAGATCGGCGTTGAGCTCGCGCGCGGTGTGCACGATGGCGCGCGCGGGGGAGTCCTGCACGACCATCGTCTCGACGGGCACGCCGGGCAGCACCTCCGCCGCGTATTTGCGCAGCCGCTCCTCGAGCTGCACGCGCGACTCCGGCGCATGCGCGAGGTAGTAGCCGATCGGCACTTCGAGGACGTCGACGGGATAGGAGATCTCGTCGGCGAAGAGGAGCGTGAGGCGCGACCCGAACCGCGCCGCCAGGCGCACCGCCTGCGCGGCAAAGTCGCTCATGTCGGTGGGAACGAGGATGCGGCTGTAGGCGTCCATGATGGCCAGCGTGCGTCGCCGCGCCGTGAGGCGCAGCGATGAGTGTCATGGACAGCGGTGACAAAGCGCAGCCACGTGCAGCGCCGCAATGTGCAGTGCCGCGACGTGGAGCGCCGCGATGCGGAGCTCGGGATGCGGAGCGCCGGCGTCCCGCCGGCTGCCGCGCGGGCGTCCCGCCCGCGCCCCCCGGGGGTGGCGGCGCGGGACGCCGCCACAGACAGCCGGCGCGGACGCCGGC
>DASUSL010000386.1:0-8876 GCA_036375135.1 Thermoanaerobaculia bacterium
TCAAGGGCGAGTTGTACGTCACGGCTCTGGAGGTCGGGGCTGGGTAAGCTCGGCTGCTTGTTGTGTTGCCCCAGTTCATCCCGCGCGTAGACGCGGGATCTCGGGTGCCGGATGCCATGCGCCTGTTGCACCCGAGATCCCGCGTCTACCCGCGGGATCAACTGGCCGCCAGCACCCAGCACTCAGCACTCAGCACCCCCCGTACACCACCCACCCCGCGAGAGCGTACTACCCGTAGAAAGGAACCTCTCGCTCATGCTCCAGCCTGGCTTCGGCCGCAGGCTCGCTCTCAAACCGTACGGGGACGAGCTGCTCACGCGCAGCGCGGACTTCTGGCTCTTCTCCGCGCGGCTGATCATCCTCACCATGGCCGTGGCCGAGGCCATCGCGTGGGGGTACATGGGGGCGCTGATGTCGCGCGCGTATCCCCTCCTCGCGGCGGGCGTGGCGGCGCTCTTCGTCTTCATCCTCGTCTGGATCATCGACGCCACCTTCATGACCCTCGACCTCTCCCGCGGCTTCTACGAGCGCGTGCTCCTCGGCAAGGAAGAGAACCCGCTGCAGGAAAAGCTCAAGCTCGCGGGAGGCATCGCCGCGCGCGTGGCCATCGTCTCCGCGTCGCTCTTCATCACCGCGCCGTTCCTCGCGCAGGCCATCTTCGCCGCCGACGTGCAGGACGAGATGTCGCGCCGCAACGCCGTGGCCGTCGCCACGAAGCGCATCGAGATCGAGAAGCCGTTCCTGACGCGAGGCAGCGAGCTGCGGCGCGAGCAGCAACTGCTCGAACAGCAGCGCGTGCAGGAAGCGGCCGGCGTCGGCCTCTCCGGCAAGTACGGACGCGGTCCCGCACTCGAGACCATCGAGCGCCAGCTCGAACAGAAACGCGGCGACCTCGCCGCCGTCGAAGCGAAGCGCGCCGAGACGCTGCAGCACTTCGACCGGCTCACGCCGCCGCAGCTCGAACAGCAGTACGGCCTGCGCTTCCTCACCCCCGGCGTGCAGTCGAGCGGCGCGCTGCTCGACGATCTCCTGAAGTCGAAGCAGTTCACCGGCGCCGAGCTGGCCGTGCGCGCCTTCCTCGCCTTCCTCTTCCTCGGCCTGCTGATCCTGAAAGTCTTCCAGCCGCGCAGCGTCGCGGTCTACTTCAACGAGCAGCTCCACAGCATCCACGACGAATACCGCAAAGGCCTCTTCGACACCTACCTCCCCGAGCCCGAGCGCGCGTCGGCCGGCGGCAGCATGGAGCCGCTGCGCTTCGAGGACTGGTGCCTGAACACCTACACCGCCATCCGCAGGGAAGACGAGCGCCGCCGCGACACGGCCCGCGAGTACCGCATGCACGAGCTGCTCGCCGAGCAGTGGCAGCGCCTCGCCGCGTCGTCACGCGTCGAGCTCGACCCGCTCCTGCAACGCCACGACGCCACGCTCGCGGCCATCGAGGCGCTGGAGGCGGAGCTGCACCTCGCGCGCGCCGCGTCCGCCGCTGCGGAAGCGGAGCTCGAGCAGGTCGCGACTGCGTACGAGTCGATGCGCCAGCACATCGACCGCGGCGGCATGGACGGCGCGACGTTCGAGCAGGCCATCGTCGCCGCGCGCGATCTCGACAACCGCCGCCGCGCGCTCGCCGCGGACGTTCGCGAGCAGGCGCGGGTCATCGAGTCGTCGTCGAAGCGGCTGGAGCTGCGGCGGGGCGAGCTCGCCGCGCTGCGCACCGAGGTCGCGGCCAAGCAGCGCGTCGTGGCCGAGGCGGAAGCGGGGCTGAGCGAGGAACGGATGCAGCTCGCCGCGGGGATCGCGCGGCAGCGCGAGGCCTGGGCGGATTGATGGGCCGCTCCGTATCATCGTGGTCATGATCCGCATCGCGGCGGTCCTCGTTCTCTTCCTCTCTTCGGTTTCTCTCTTCGCGCAGGACCCCGGCGTCCGCTTCGTCACCGAGCTGCGGCCGACGCGCTATCTCGTGCGGTCGGAGATCAGCTTCACCGTCGCGGTGCCGCGGCCCGGCGCCGTCGTCGAGCTCGACGTGCCGGGGGAGATCCTGTCCGTCCACAGCGACTGCATCCGATCGAGCCCGGTGCGCTGCACCGTGTCGCCGTCGACGGACTTCGTCTGGGTCAGCACGAAGGTCGACGCCGCCGGCACGTACACCGCCACCACGCGCCTGATCACTCCCTCCGGCACCGATCCGGCGAACGACCGCGACACCTGGACGATCGAGGTCGTCGACGCGCCGTCGCTCTCCGTCGCCGCCCGCTCGTACCGCTACGATCCCGGCACCGCCGCGGACGTCTCCGTCTCCTTCTACAACTTCGGCGGCGTGGCGCGGGACGTCGTGCTGACCATGACGCTGCCGGAGGACGGCACGTTCACCGGCAGGCCGGCCGAGGAGTGCGAGGTCGCGGCGAAGAGCATCGTCTGCAGGTACGAGGAGCTGCCCGATCTCGCCGCGCGCTACCTGACCGTGCAGGTCGTGACGCCGGACCGCCTCGAAGGAGGCACGGTGCCGTTCGAGGTGTCCATCGCGGCGAGCGTCGCCGACTTCGACCCCGAGGACGATCGCGCCGCCGCTGTCATCGACGTGCTGCGCAACCTCGTCGTCGACAACACGAACGACGAAGGAGCGGGCTCGCTGCGCCAGGCGCTGCTGGACACGCAGCAGTTCTGCGCCACGGCGTCGTTGTGCCGGATCGTGTTCCGCATTCCGGGCGCGGGGGAGGAGGGACGCTTCGTCATCCGCCCGCGCAGCGAGCTGCCTCCGGTGCAGGGGAACGTCGCCATCGACGGCGCGACGCAGACGCGATTCGCCGGCGACACGAATCCCGACGGCCCGGAGGTCGTCATCGACGGCTCCCAGGCGCCGCCCGCGCGCGGTCTCATCCTCGGCGGCCCTTCCTGCGAGATGTACGTGACCGATCTGGCGATCGTGAACTTCGACGGGCCGGGCCTCGAGGCCTACCGCGGCCCGTTCCACTACACGGACTGCCGCTACTTCCTCTTCCCGAACACCGTCGTCAGCGGGAGCCGCTTCACCGGCAACTATCGCGGCATCGCCGTGACGGGGCCGGGCTACGTGACCATCCGCGACAACGTCATCTCCGGCAACGTGCGCGCCGGCGTGTTCGCCAACGGCAGCTGGCGCGTCGACATCGTGCGCAACCGCATCACCGGCAACGGCGCCAGCGGCATCTTTCTCAACCCCGACAACCCGAACCTGTTCCAGGGGGCGATCGTCGAGGAGAACGTCATCAGCGGCAACGGGGAGTGGGGGATCGCGCGCACGTTCACCGGCGACGCGCGCATCCGCAGGAACTCGATCTTCGGGAACCGCTACCTGGCCGTCGACGCGGGCCTCGACTTCGAGACGCCGAACGCCGCGCGGGACGATGCCTGGTCCACCAACATTCCGAACAAGCCGATGCTGCTCTCGGCGCATTACGACGCGGCGACGGGAAAGACGCGCGTGCACGGACGCCTCGACAGCGAGACGCACGCCGGCGTCTCGACGTTCGCCATCGACTTCTACGCCAGCGACTCACTCAGCGGCGCCGGGCAGGCGGAGATGGCGCAGTGGCTGGCCGTGCACGTGCTGCCCGCCAACGGCGGCCACGCGAGCTTCTCCGTCGATCTCGAGGGCGATTTCCGTGGCCGCTCCATCACGGCCACGAACACGCGCTGGCACATCGTCGGGTGGGACGAGTCCGTGCACGACACGTCGGAGCCGGGCAACGCGCTGATCGTCCACTGAGTGGAGAGACGACCGGGAGGCCTCCGGCGGGCCGGTGCGACCGGCAGCGCTGAATGCTTCGCTGAACGCACGCTCTCGGCGGAGCAACCAGCGCTGCCGGCCGCGCCGGCCCGCCGGAGGCCCTTCGTCGTCCCTCGTCAGGACCAGTCAGCCACGATGTCGCCGGACTTTGCGATCCCGTGGGCGAAGGTCGGGGCGTTGGCCTCCATCGTGGCCTGCCACTCCTCCCAGCGGAACGCGGCCGTGGAGTCGCTGGCGATCGTGACGTGGTACCCGATCTCCACGGCATAACGCGCCGTCCCTTCCACGCAGGTGTTCGCGCGCATGCCGCAGATCACGAGGCGCTCGATGCCGCGCGCGCGGAGGAGCATGTCCAGGTCGGTGCCGACGAAGCCGTTGTGCAGCCAGTGCTCCTGCACCACAAAATCCGCGGCCTGGCGGGGAAAGTCGGGATGGAACTCCGCGCCCCAGCTCCCGCGCAGGAACGGGCGGATGTGCTTCGCCTTCGCGTGCGACGGATTGAGGAACTTCCACCCTTCCAGGTCGCCTTCCTCGAACTGCCGGTGCGGCACGTACACCACCAGCACGCCCGCCTCGCGCGCGGAAGTGAGCAGCCGGCGCATGTTCGGAATCATCTCGATGCGCTCCGCCACCTCCTTGCCATACGGCCAGAGCTTCCCGCCCTCGGAAATGAAGTCGTTGTACGGATCGACGATGAGCAACGCGGTCTTCTCGTTCATGACTGTCTCCTTCTCGTTATGAACCGGTTGGTACAGAACAGCGCAAATTTTTTTCAGCCGAGCAGCGCCAGCGCCGCGTCGGCAATCGACTGCAGGGTCTTCCGGTCGCGGTGCATGCGGGACATGACGTGGATGCCGTACGAGAGCGCCACCAGCATCAGCGCCAGCGCGCGGACGTCGAGGGAGCGGTCGAGCTCACCCGCGGCCTGGGCGCGCTCGAGCAGCTCGCGCATGGCCTGGTCGACGACCTTCGAGCGCGACGTCAGCCGCTCCGCCGCCGCTTCCGCCACGCCGTCGAGCTCCAGCGCCGTGTTCACGACGAGACAGCCCGCCGGCGTGCGCGGATCGGTGGCCACGCGGATGTGATGGGCGAGGAAGTCGCGCACTCCCTGCCGCGCCGAAACGGCGGTGCGGAGGATGCGCACCCGCTCCGCCGCGACCTCGCGCATGTAGAGGTCCATGGCCCGCGCGAAGACGGCGTCCTTGTCGCCGAACGCCGCGTAGAGGCTGGAGCGGCCGATGCCCATGGCCGCGGTCAGGTCGGTGACGGAGGTGGCCTCGAACCCTTTGGTCCAGAAGGTGTCCATGGCCGCGCGGAGGGCCGTGTCTTCATCGAATGCTCGCGGTCGTGCCATCGCAACGACAATATGGACCGATCGGTACAGAAAGTCAAGGTGCGCCTCCTAGTGCACGGTGACGTTGCCGTTCAGAAGCGCGTTCGCGGTCTCGTGGAGCACGGCGCCCGTCGCCGGGTTCCAGATCCGCAGGTGGATGCGGTCGGCGTTGCCGGCATCCGTGGCAGTGAGGGTGAAGGCGAAGCCGGGGCCGCTGCCCTGGAGCGTGGCCACCCCGCCGCGCGCGACGAGCCAGTCGAGCGACGTCGAGTCGTAGCGCGTGTTGCCGATGCGGAAGTTCGCCCGGCCGGTGAGCGCGCCGTGCAGGTAGCGCGCTTCGACGGTGAATTGCAGGTCGCCGATGCGGCCGCCGCCGGTGAGGGCGCGCTCCTGGTCGACGATCACGACCGTGCCGGCATCGGCGGTCGTGCTGGCGCCGTCGTCGTCCGTCACGGTGACCTGCACGCGATAGATGCCGGCGGCGGCGTAGACGTGCGTTGCCGCAGACGACGTCGTGCCGTCGCCCCACGACCAGACGACGGTGTGTGTGTCGTCCGCGCCGGCATCGGTGAAGTGCACGGTGCCGGTGGCCTGCGTGGTGGCGACGACGGAGGCGGCGGTGATTACGGGCGCGGCATTGGTCACCGTCACGTCGACGTCGCGCGTGACGCTGCATCCCTCGCCGCTGGTCAGCGTCACGGCGACCGTGTAGACGCCGTCGTCGCGGAAGGTGTGCGTCACTCCGCCGAGAGTAATCGGCGAGCCTTCCACGACGGGCGGGATCTCACCGATCGTGGGCGGCACGCAGTGCGGCGGCTCGAGGCCGCGGAAGCGCAGCGCGGCTTCCTCCGCGGTCAACGCGCGCGACCAGACGCGCACGCCGTCGAGGTCCGCTTCCACGCCCATCGTGCACGAGCCGTTCTGCAACTGGCCGATGGTGAGGTCGCGGTGTGCGCCGAGCGTGTAGAAGATCTCCACGTTTTCCGCCGCACGCCCGCTCCCCACCTCGGCACCATCGAGATAGAGCCGCAGCACGTGTCCGTCGTACGTGCCGAGGAGGTGATGCCACGCGCCGTCGTGAAGCGCCGCGAAGCTCGCGGCGGGGGAGGCATACGCACGATCGCGGTCGCGGATGCCGAACTGAATCCCTTCGCCCGAAACGCCGGTCAGTGTGTACGACGGGAACTCGCAGCCGGCGCTGCCGCCCTTGGAGATGAGATAGCCGCGCGTCGTACCGCGGAACCACGTCTCCAGCGACAGCGTGCGCGGCTCGAGCTGCGGCGCGTACGGCACGCGCACGAAGTGCGAGCCGTTGAAGCGCGCCGCGCGTCCCGCGGTTCCGCACAGTTTGTACGGGTCGCTGTCGTCGCGTCCCGTCGTCGTCCCGGCCACGCCGTGCAATCCATGCGTCGCGCTGTCGACGGCATCGGCGTGCGGCGCCTCGTCGAAGTTCCACGCACCGGCCACCGCCGGATCGGCGATCGTCGCCGCCGCCGCGGCACACGTTTCCTCCGCCACTTCCTCGCCGTTCGCGCGCGCCGCGACCTCGGCGGCGCTCAGCGCGCGCGACCAGACGCGCACCTCGTCGACGTCGCCCCGGAACGGGAGGTCGCAGGAATCGCCGTCGTACGCCCCGATGGTCAGGTCGTTGTGGCCGGGCATGTCGTAGCCGAGGGCGTAGCCGTAGAGCGGCGCGGCAGAGATGCCGGTCGCGGTCGTCACGGCGCGGCCGTCGACGTAGAAGCGCAGCTCGCGGCCGTCCGAGGTGAAGGCAACGTGATGCCACTCGCCGTCGAAGACCTTCCGGCAGCCGTTGCCGCTGCAGCCGCCCTCGACGAAGGTCGGGTCCTGCTTGATGTCGATGGAGGCGCGATCGGCCCCGAGCCGGTAGTTGCCCAGGCGCACGCGCAACCCGCCGTCCCCCTCGGTATTCAGCGCCCACGTCGCGGAGCCGCAGCCGCTGCGCGCGCCTTTGGCCAGGATGTATTGATAGTGGCCGGGATGACCCGCGTGGCGGATCCATCCTTCGACGGTGAGCATCTGCGGCTCGAGCGCGGGATGGTTCGCGACGCGCAGGTGGCTGGTGCCGCCGAACCTCGCGAACCAGCCCCGCGGGCCGAAGTCCCACAGCGGCTGCCCGGCGAACGCGCCCGCGTGCGCGTATGACGAGGAGTCGGCGGGCGACTGCTCGAAGCGCCACGCGCCGGAGACGTCGCGGTTGGTGACGACGCTCGGCGGCGGCACGCTGTCGCCGAGGCAGGTGGCGGTGACGGTGTACGGTCCGATGGCGCGGCTGGACGGCGTGACGCTGCAGCCGCTGGCGACGCGGAAGGTCGCGCCGCCGATGCCCTGGAGATGGACGGCGTAGTCGGAGTCGGGGGCGAGATCGAAGAGCCGCTGCGTGCCGAACCAGCCGCCGGGATCGAACCCGATCGCGCCATTGAACGCGCCGGTGTCGAACGACACACGGACGCTCTTGATGATGAGCACGCGGCCGTTTGCGGCGAGCGACGGCTCGCTGGTGACGAAGTGGCCGGCGTCGTCGAGCGCCACGCGCTTGAGGCCCGCGGTGCCGGTGATGAAGTAGTAGCCGATGCCCGGCATCAGCCGCGCGCTCGTGGCGTTGCGCGTCGACGGGACATGCTCGAAGGCCCATCCCATGCGGTGCTGCCCCGGGTCGACGGCGACGCTCCTGGTGTTGAAGGCGATGGTCGCACCGCCCGCCGTGGCCGCGACGGCGGGGGAGACGTTGCCGGCGTGGCCGCTCGCGTCGAGGTCGAAGAAGAACGTTCCCGCGGTCGAGGCGCCGACCGCGTAGCGCGTCGCGGGAACGAGCGGATACGTGGCGCTGCCGCTCTGCCGGAAGCGCGGGCCGGCGGCGAAGCTCCACGCACCGTCGTAGTCGCCGTGCGCGAAGGCGACGTCGGCGTTGCGGAAGCGGATCGTCGCGCCGCTGAGGTCGTACGCGCCGCCGGGATGCGTGCTGGCGATCGTGCCGTCGGCGTGGATGGTCAACATGTGGACGTTTGCCTGGATGTACTCGCCGATGTGGAAGCGCGTCGGCAGCCCGGCCACGGTGACGAAGCTTCGCGCGCCGCGCTGGTCGTTGTGCCCTCCGGCCCAGAAAGAGTACGGGCCGGCGTAGCGCCCGGGGTCGACGGAGATGGTCGCGGTGTTGAAGGTCAGCCGCTGCAGACCGCCGGTCGCGGAAACGCCGTTGAGGACGGAGATGTTGCCGTCGCGCTGCAGGCGGAACTGAAAGCCGCTGTCGAGTGTGACGCCGAGGAGGCCGACGGGGAGGACGAGCGACTGCGGGCCGCGGAGCTCGCGCAGCACGAGGCGATACGGTCCGGTGTACGCGCCGGGGTCGATGGCGACGGGAAAGGTGCGCCAGGTGAGCCGGTTCGGCGCGCCGTCGGCGGAGTCGGCGTCGATGACCGCAATGTTGCCCGCGGCGTCGACGTCGAAGTAGACGGAGTGCGGCTGGGTGATGCGATGCCGCCCCGGCACCAGGTCGACGGTGACGGCGCCGGGCGGCCTGGCGATCCCGTCGAGCGCCCACTCACCGGCGTATCCGTTCGGATCGATGGTGACGGGGACCCCACTCGCGGCGGCGGCGAAGAGAACAACGCACGGCAACAGCAGACTGCGCACGGACATGCAGACCTCTCTCTGGACGATTTCCGTAATGAGAGGGTCGCCGCGGCAAATTTCCCTGGCGACGAACGCGAGGAGGGGACCGACCGGGGGCCTCCGGCGGGCCGGCCCGGCCGGCAGCGC
>DASUSL010000387.1:0-3676 GCA_036375135.1 Thermoanaerobaculia bacterium
CCGTCGTGGTGCCACGAGCAGAACTTCGCCGGCTGATGGCGCGGCAGCCATTCCTTCTGCACGGCGGGACAGTACGTCGACGGGCGCGCGCCGGAGAGCGTGCAGATGTCGAGCTCCTCGACGTCGTCCGGCGGCTCGACGACGGGCGTCACGTCGCCGATCGGCAGCGAGCCGCGCACGCGCTTCACCGCGGCCAGCATCACCGCGTGAAAGATCGGCGCGGCGCCGGTGACGCCGCTCGAGCCGCGCAACGGCTCGCGGTCGAAGTTGCCCACCCACACGCCGACCGTCACGTCGCGCGTGTAGCCGATGGTCCAGTTGTCGCGGTAGGCCTGCGAGGTGCCGGTCTTCACCGCGACGGGGAACGGAAAATCGAGGCTGCCGCCGCTGCCGAAGGCGTACTCGCGCGCATTCGAATCGGAGAGGATGTCGGTGATCCAGAAGCGCGTGCGCGGCGAGAACTGTCCGCCCACCGCGAACTTCGAGTACGCGCGCACGAGCTGTTCGAGCGTCACTTCCGCGTCGCCGAGAGTCAGGCCGAGACCGTAGTAGTCGGCGGTGCGGTCGAGGCCCGTGAAGCCGGAATTGCGCAGGAGGCGCAGGAGCGACTCGGGGCCGAGGCGGTGCAGCGTGGCCACGGCGGGGATGTTCTGCGAGCCCGCCAGCGCGGCGCGCACGCGCAGCGGTCCGCGATGGCGGCCGTCGTAGTTGCGCGGCGTGTAGACGACGCCCTGCTCCGCGGTCGGAAAGTGCGACTGCACGTCGGGGACGATGGACGCCGGGGTGTGGCCGCTCTCGAACGCGAGGGCGTAGGTGAACGGCTTCAGCGTCGAGCCGGGCTGGCGCGGCGTCGTGACGCCGTCGATGGCGCCGCCGAACTCCTTGCCGAAGTAATCGCCCGATCCTTCCCACGCCAGCCACTGGCCGGTCTTGTTGTCGAGCACCACCACCGCGGCGCTGTGCGCGCCGTGCTTCAGGAGCGTCTCGCGCTGCGCGTGGATGATGCCGACGACGTCGCGCTGCAGGGGCGCATCGATCGACAGCCGGGCTGAAGCCCGGCCCACGTGTTCGATGTAGTGCATGGCCAGGACGGGTTGCACCGCCGGCGTGAAGCGGAGCTGCTCGCGCAGGGCGCGCTCGCGCTCCTGCGTGCCGAGGGGCATGCGCGTGAGGATGTGGCGCTGGCGGTGGCGCGCCTTTTCCGGGTCGCGCAACGGATTGAACGCGGTCGGACGCTGCGGCAGCGACGCGAGGAACGCCGCCTGCGCCGCGGTGAGCTGCGCCGGCGCGCAGCCGAAATACGCGCGGCTGGCGCGGGCCACGCCGTCGATGCGGTTGCCGTACGGCGCGAGGTTCAGGTACAGCGCGAGGATCTCTTCCTTTGAAAAGCGATGCTCGAGGCGCAGCGCGAGCACGGCCTCCTTCGCCTTCTGCGAGAACGAGCGCGATTGCGAGCGCAGGAGCAGCTTGGCCACCTGCTGCGTGATCGTCGAGCCTCCCTCGACCACGCGGAACGCGCGCACGTTGTGCAGCGTCGCGCGCGCCACGGAGATCGGGTCGATGCCGGGATGTTTGTAGAAGCGGCGGTCTTCCGCGGCAAGCGTCGCGTGCACGACGTGCGAAGGGAGCTTGTCGGCGGTCAGCCACTCCCCTCGCGCGCCGTCGCGCGACAGCGACTCGTACAACACCTCGCCGTTGCGATCGGTGATCGTCACGGACTGGTCGCGTTGCAGCAGCGCCGGGTCGATGGGACCGAGGCGGAGCCACGCGAGGAGCAAGAGGACCGCCGCCGTCCCGGCGGCTGCCGCGGCGGCGTCGCGCCGCCGCAACCGGGCGGCGAGACGCCGCCCGAGCAGCCGGCGAGGACGCCGGCGGTCCGCAATTTCGTTCACTTCTTGATCTCCATGACGCTCGTGGCCGTGCGGCCGAACACTTCCGGCTCGTACATCTCCTCGACGTACGTCGGCGCGGCGACGAACGTGCCCGCCGTCGTGGCGCGCACGAGGTAGCGGAACTGGTGATCGCCCTCGCCGAGGCGCGTGGCGAAGACGTTCACGCGATCGTCGTGGCGCTCGGTGTAATCCCAGCCGCCGCGCTCCCACCACGCCCAGCCGTTGCTCTGCTGCTGCGACGCCTGCTCCGCCAGCGCGAGCGCCGTCGTGGCGAACCACGCCTCCACCGGCTCGGTGCCGGCGGGGAGCGGATCGTTCACGGCGACGTAGCGCCGCTCCTTCGTGTTGCGCACGCGCAGCGTCACCTCGATCAGGTCGCCGGCCTTGAACGACGTGGCCGGCTCGCCGCTCTGCAGCGCGTACGAGCGCTCCACGCGGAAGCCGCGGTCGAGCGCCTCGAGGCGCGCCACGTTCGCGGCGTAGCGCAGGCGCAGCATGTAGTGCAGCGTGCCGGTCCCCTCGCGCGTGAAGACGAGCGGGAGTTGCTGCCCCGCGGCGCCCTTCGCCAGGATCTGCTGCATCGAGAACTGCTGCTGCTGCGCCTCGGTCGAGCGTCCGCGGAACGTCGCGGTCGACAGCGTCTCCGTCCCGAGGGCGACGTTCGCGACAAAGTCCGGCACTTCAGACTCGTACTTCTTGTAGTAGTCGACGAGCGCCGCCATGGCCCACGCGTTCTCCTGCGTGTTCCCCCAACGGCCGTTCTTGCGCACCTGCATCAGCCAGCGAACCATGCGCTTGACCAGCTCTTCATCCTGACCGCCACGCACCAGCGTGCCGAGGACGATCGCCGTCGAGCGCTCGTTCGAGCTCCAGAGCCACAAGAGGTACGGATCCTTGAGCTCATTGACGAAGGCGTGGCCCCCCTCGGGGAGGATCGAGTTGTTGATGCGGCGGCGCAGCTCGGTCACGCGCGCGCCCTTCGTCTCGCCTTTCGACTGCAACGCATCGACGAGGAACGCCAGTGCGAAGACCGGCATGCGGTCGCGATAGCCGTAGACGCGCTCGAGGTGGCTGTCGACGTTGCGCTTTCCTTCGGCCAGCACCTTGATCGAGAAGGCCTGCCACGCGTTGTACGCCGGCATCCATCCTTCATTCGTCGGCGGCGGCTCGGCCAGCTTCTGCTCGAGGTAGACGAACGCCGTGTCGAGCATCTGCTGATTGACCGTGTAGCCGAGGCCGCGCGCGCGCTGGAAGACGTGCAGCACGGAGCTGGTGAGGTACGGCGAGGTCGAGGCGCAGTCGCCCGGCCAGAAGGCGAAGCCGCCGTCGTAGCACTGGAACTTCGACAGCTCGTTGAGGTTCGCCTGGACGGTGACCTTCTCCTTGCCGGCGTCGATGCCCGGCAGCTCGAACGCCTCGCCGAGGTCGGCGGCCAGCATCAGCGCGAGCGCGCGCGACGAGCGCTGCTCGGCGCAGCCGTACGGATACTCGATGAGGTAGCGCGCCCCTTCCGCGAGGCCGACCATCGCGGTCGAGGAGAGGTCGAGCTGCATGCCACCGAAGGTCGGGATGACGTCCGCCGGAATCTCCAGCTTCTCCTCGGCGCGCGGCCTGGCCTCGCCGTACGCGGCGACGGTTTCGGGCGAGACCATCACGCGCACGGGGATCGTCTCCTCGAACGCGTCGTTCTCGCGGCCCATCTGCACGCGCATGCGCACGCGGGCCACGCCCACGGCTTTGGCTTCGGCGTCGAAGCGGACTTCGGTGGCGGCGTTGGGCTGGAC
>DASUSL010000388.1:0-2188 GCA_036375135.1 Thermoanaerobaculia bacterium
CACCCAGATGCCGAGCTTCGTGGAGGCGATCATCTCCTCGCGCGTCGAGTCGCCGCCGGCCATGGAGAGGTGGAACGCCGCGCCGTGCTCGGGGGAGCCGAGGCTCCACGCGTGGGCCGTCGGCGCGAGGCCGAGGCGGTCCGCCCACGCCTTGTCGAGCACCGGAGTCCGGATCACGCCTCGCTCGACGAGCGCCACGCGACGCTTGGGCATTCCTTCGATGTCGAAGGGGAAGGGGAGGAAGGAGGGATCGAGAGAGTCGTCGATGAGGGTGAAGTTCTCGCCGAGGATGCGCTTGCCGAGGTTGGCCACGAAGAAGGAAGAGCCGTCCTCGTACGACTGTCCCGTGAAGGCGATCATGTTCATCCAGTCGAAGACTTCCGCCAGCGCGGGCGGCTCGAGGATGACGTCGTACGCGCCGGGCTGCAGGTCTTCGACCGACTCCGCGCACAGCGTCGCCTTCAGCGTAGCCTCGGCGCCGAGCTCGGGGAGGTCCATCTTCTTCGCGCTGCGCTCGCGGCGCGTGGCGTAGCCGGAGCCCGACTTCGCGATGGCGATCACCGTCGCATCGGCGTCGGTCATGGTCGTGTAGCGCCGCACGCCGTGCGTGTTGCCGCAGGCCACCGAGGCGCTGCCGGTGGCGTAGGCGCCGGCGAAGAGGACGTCGGCGTGGCGGTCGAACATCGTCCGCAGCGCTTTCGCCTTTTCCATCGGCGCCAGCGCGGCGGTGGCCTCGTCGAAGGCGTCGACGCGCGGCAGCGGCTCGTCGTCGCTGTAGAGGCCTTTGAAGTCCTGCACGGGATGCGCATGCTTCGCGGCCTCGCGCGCGAGCGCCGCGGTGCGCGCGATCTCCTCGTCGTCGAAGCTCGTGGTCGTGGCCACGCCCATGGCGCCGTTGACGATCACGCGCAGCGTCAGCGACGCGCTCTCCTCCGACATGTTCTGGTGGAGCTGCGAGTTCGCGAAGCGGCTGATGTTGTGGTCCGAGGAGATGAACGCGGCGTCCGCTTCGTCCGCGCCGGCCGCGGCCAGCGCGCGCTCCAGGACGTCGTACGACTCGCGCTCGTCTCGCATCAGGCCCGTACGACCGTGGTCGTCTCCGGCAGCGCGGACGGCGGCACGGCGTTGCGCGTGTCGATCAGCAGCTTCACGTCGCGATACAGCGCCGGGTCCTTGAACTGCTCGTGCGGCGTCGACAGCAGGACCGCGTCGTACTTTGCGAACTCCTCCGCCGTGCACGGCACGGACGTCAGCTCGAGATTGTGCTTGCGCACGCGCTTCGTAACCGGCACGTACGGGTCGCAGTACGACACGACGGCGCCGCGGTCGCGGAGCAGCTCGATCAGCTCGAAGGAGGGCGACTCGCGGTCGTCGTCGATGTTCGGCTTGTACGACATGCCGAGCACCAGCACGTTCGCGCCGAGGACGCTCTTGCCCTGCGCGTTGATCGCGTCGGTGGTGCGGTCGATGACGTAGCGCGGCATGCCGGTGTTGATCTCGCCCGCCAGCTCGATGAAGCGCGCCCACGTCCCGTGCTCGGCCGCCTTCCAGGCGAGATAGAACGGATCGAGCGGGATGCAGTGCCCGCCCAGTCCCGGACCGGGATAGAACGGCATGAAGCCGAACGGCTTCGTGCGCGCGGCCTCGATCACTTCCCACACGTTGATCCCCATCCGCTCGAAGACGACTTTCAGCTCGTTGACGAGCGCGATGTTCACGGAGCGGAAGATGTTCTCCAGCAGCTTCGCCGACTCGGCCACTTCCGCGGTCGAGACGGGGACGATCTGGTCGATGGCGGACTGGTACAGCGCGACGGCGGCCTTCAGCGACGGCGCGTCGATGCCGCCGACGACTTTGGGGATGTTCTTGGTGTGGAAGCGCTCGTTGCCCGGATCCTCGCGCTCCGGCGAGAAGGCGAGGAAGTAGTCGGTGCCGCAGGTCAGGCCGCGCTTCTCGAAGCGCGTGAGCAGCTCCTCGCGCGTGGTGCCGGGATACGTGGTCGACTCGAGCACGACGAGCTGTCCGCTCCTCAGCCGCGCGGCGATGGCCTCGGCGGTCATGCGCACGTACTTGAGGTCGGGCTCGCGAGGCACGCCGAGGGGCGTGGGGACGCAGATCAGGATGGCGTCGCATTCGGCCAGGCGGTCGAAGTCGGCCGTGGCCTCGGCGCGGCCGCTGGTGAACGTCG
>DASUSL010000389.1:0-10132 GCA_036375135.1 Thermoanaerobaculia bacterium
AGGCCGGTGGGAACGAGCGCAGGCGGTGACTCGGCTCGACGCACAACTGTCCGCGCTCGCGCGTGACGAGCGATTGGACGCCGGAATGTTCCTACGCAAGGCTGTCATAGAGCATCGCCTCCTCAACACACGGTCCGCGCATCTGGCGATCGCCACGGCCCGCGATGCCGCGGATTGTTCGTCTGACGCTGACGTTCGGTCCAAGCTCATCGCCGACATCGACGGTGCCGCCGGAACGATCATGCGTGCACAGGAGCCGCAAGGTGCGGTCGAGCTGTTGACGGCCGCAATCGACTATCAGCATCGCGCGCAACGTCCGATCGTCCTTCCCGAGCTGTACCTCCAGCGGGGCCGTGCGCATCTGGCGCTGGACAAGCTCCACGCGGCGGCGAGTGACTTCGATCGCGGCATCGCGGAGCTGGAACGGCAGCGCACGCATGTCAGCGAAGCGGCGATGCGCCCCGGACTCTTCGACGACGCGGCGGAGCTTTTCGAGGAAGCGATCGCGCTGCAGCTCCGGCGCGACGGCGTTACGGAAAAGGTGCTGGCCTATGTCGAACGGGGGCGCGCGCGGGCGTTGCTCGAACAGATGGGCGCAGGCGTGCAGCGGCCCGCGAAGCTTGCCGACGTACAGCGGCACCTCGGCACCCGCGCAGCGGTCATCGAATACGTGTCCCTCCCCGACCGCATCGTCATCATCTCGATCGCCCGGAACCGCGCCGTCGTTCGGAGCGTCACGACAACGCGTGCGATGCTGCGCGACGCCACGGGTGACGGCGAGCGGCTCTACGACCTCCTGATCCGGCCGATCGAGTTCGAATTGCGCGGTATTGACACCATCACCTTCGTCCCTGACGACGTGCTGCAGCGCGTGGCATTCGGCGCGTTGCTCGACCGCACGACACGCACATTTCTCGTTCAGCGGCAAACCGTCGCCGTCGCACCGAGCGCGGGTGTGTTCGTGTTCACGTCGCAACGCGACGCACCCGGCATGCCGCCCACATCGGCTCTCGTGCTGGCGAATCCTACGATTCCGCGCGACACATTCCCGGACCTTCGATCCCTTGGCGCGTCAGAGCGCGAGGCGTCAAGGATCGCACGGAGTTATACCCGGGCAGAAATCCTCAAACGGGATGACGCCACGGCCGAGCGATTCCTGAAACTCGCGCCGGAATTCGAGGTTGTGCACTTCGCCGGGCATGCGGTCGTGCGGAACTCGGAACCGGGAGCCTCGGCGCTGGTCTGTGCATCTTCGCCCGAGGTCCATGGAGCACTGACGCAGCGGCAGATCGCAGAGATGCGGTTTCCGAAGACACAGGTGGTCGTGCTGGCGGCGTGCAGCACGATGAGAGGACGCAATGCGGCCATCGAAGGAGTACCGAGTCTCGCGCGGGCCTTCGTGGTGGCGGGGGTGCCGGCAGTGGTTGGAACGCTCTGGGACATCGACGACGCCAAAGCAACGCCGCTGATGCGCGTGCTTCACGAGGAACTGGCGAAGGGCATCGCAGCTCCCGACGCACTGCGTGCCGCCCAGCTGAAGGCCATCGCACTTGGGCAGCCGGTGGAAGAGTGGGCAGCGTTTGCGGTCACCGGCATCGCGCGCTGACGAGCCGCATTCCAGAAGTTTCCCAGAACTCTCGCAGAGCCGGTTCAAGACTCCGGCCCACTCCTGACCGATCTTGAGATCACGAAAGGAGAAGTTCGCAAATGAAGAAGATCACGAAACTCGCCGCCGTCGCCCTCCTGGTTGCCGGCAGCATCGCATGCACCGAGCGCAAGACCGACGAGGCCACCACCACCGATCAGCCGGTCGTCACGGCCACCGAGTCGAGCACGACGTCCGAAACGTCGACCACCGTTGCCCCGACCACGGATCCCACGCTGACCGCGACGGACGCCACGGTCACGCCGACGGCCACCGACGCGACGGCCACGGATGCGACGACGACCGACAGCACGTCGGCCCCGGCCAATCCGCCCGCGCAGCAGTAAGCGCTTCCACCGTAGGGCGGGCGCAAGCCCGCCCTACAGCGGACTGCCGGCGGCTGTGACGCCGTCTCGGCGCCACGCCTCGGGAGCGTAGGCGAGACGCCTGCGCAGACAGCCGGCGAGGACGCCGGCGGTCCACCTTCGCTATCTCACTAGTGTCTTGCCGAGCGCCGGCGGCCGCCGCCTTCGAGGGTGAAGCCGATCAGCGCCGGCGAGGTTCCGCCCACGTCGATCGGGCCGTGCGTCACGCGCGAGAAGCGTGTGCGCGCTTCGAACGTGTACGTGCCCGGCACCACGACCAGCGTGAAGGCGCCGGAGGCGTCCGTCGTCGCGCCGGCGGCCTGGTTGCCGGCGAGGTCGAACGCGAGCACTTCCACTCCTTCCGCACCGTGGCCGCCCGGCTGGAGCACCGAGCCGCTGACGCGTGTGCCGCGGCGCATCGTGAAGTCGACCGTCACCGACTGGTCCACGGCGACCGGCCACGGAGCAGGCGCATAGGACGTCGCGTACTCGAGCCGCGTGTCGTACGCCACCACGCGGTATTCACCCGGCGCCACGCGGAGCTGGTACGTCGACACGGCGTTGGTGATCGTCTCCGCCACGCGTGCGCCGTTCGCGTCGTAGGCCGCGACGGTGATGCCGCCGAGGGGCTGCTGCGTCTGCGCGTCGCGGACGAAGCCGGTGAACGTCCCCGCGCGCGGCGGGTGGAAGTCGATGGTGAGTGTCTGTCCGCCGATGATCGCGATCACCTGCGCCGACTCGAAGTCCGGCGTGTCGCCGTAGAACTGCGCCGCGTGCTGGAAGAGCGGTTCCACGGCCAGCTTGTAGCGCCCCGGAGCGACGGTGAGTGAGTAGTTTCCGAACGAGTCGGCCTGCGTGCGTGCGTGCACGCTGCCGTCGAGGTTGTACGCCGTCACGAACGCGCCGAGGGTGGCGTCGCCGCGGATCGTGGCACCGCGCTCGGCGACCAGGAGCACGTTCTGCCGGTCGACGCCCGGCCCGAGCGTGAGCACCTCGGCCTGCGCGAACGAGCGCGCCTCCACCCAGAACGCCGGCCCGTACGCGCCGCCGCCCGAGACGATGCGGTACTGCCCTGCCTGCAGCGTGAAGCGGAAATGTCCCTGCGCATCCGTCGTCTTCGTCGCCACCAGCGCGCCGCCGGCCGTGTAGACGTAGACCTGCATCCCGGGGATGCCCGCGCGCGTCTGCGCGTCCAGCACATTGCCGCTCAGGTGTGCGGCCGGCTCCAGCGCGAAGACGACGGTCGACGTCCCTCCGCTCTGCACCTGCACGCCGTTCGCCTCGGAGAACGCGCGCGCGTTCGAGTGGAACTCGCCCGCGTAAAAGTCGTTTGCGTCGTACGCAAACACGCGGTACTCGCCGGGAGGCACGACCAGCGAGAACTGCCCGGCCGCGTTCGTGCGCGTGAAGCCGCGCCGGGAGCCGGAGAGGTTGTAGACCTCGACCACCGCATCGGCCAGCGGTGCATTCGCGGCCGTGACCGTGCCGCTGATCCTGCCGCCGAAGACGAGTTGGAAGTGCACGTCTGCCGGAGAGCCTTCGGAGACGCTGACGGGGTTCGACTGCTCGAACGATTCGCGGTTCTGATGGAACGACGTCGCGTACAAACCCTGCGGGTCGTACGCGAGCACGCGGTACGTCCCCGCCGTCACCGCCAGTGTGTACTCGCCGCTGGCGTTGGTGATGTCCGAGTCGCGCAGGAAACCGGCCGTGTCGTACGCCTCGACCATCATGCCGGGCAGGCGCACGTTACCGGTGCTGACGGTGCCGCGGATGATGGCCGCCTCGGCAGCCAGGGCGAACAGGACAGAGATCAGCAAGGCGGCGACTGTGGCCGGATGGGAGCGGGACATGGTCGGGATTTGTTCTTGCTATCGGCTTACACTCTGAAGCCTGCATGATTTTCTCGCGTCTGTCCATCAGGACAAAGATCGCCGTAGTGATGACCTCGCTCCTGGCGATCGTCTCGCTCGCGGTCTACCTCTATTTTCCGGGGCGGCTGCACCGGCAGACGGTGGACTCCGTGACGCGGAAAGCGGGCGCGCTGACCAGCATGGCCGCGTTCAGCGTGGCGCAGGGACTTCACGAGCAGAATCAGTCTGCCGTGGCCGCGGCGCTGACCGGCCTCCGCCGCAATCCCGACCTGGTGTACGTGATGCTGGTCGACGGGAACGGCCAGGTCTTCGCGAGCTTCAACGACCTCGTTGCGCGCGACGCAAACTACGCCGGCCTCCCCATGACGCCCGTCGCCGCGCCGCAGCGCGTGCTCCAGGGCGGACGCCAGATCCGTCCCGCGGCGGTGCCGGTCGTGGGCGGCTTCACGCCGGACGCGACGATCTACCAGACCATGGCCCCCGTGCAGTGGCACGGCCGCACGATCGGACAGCTCTACGCCGGCCTGTCGCTGGCCGAGGCGAACGCGGACGCCGCGAACAGCCGCGCCGCGATCGCCCTCACCACCCTGATCGCCTTCCTCGTCGGCACGGTGGCCGTCTTCGCGCTGAGCACGGTCATCACCGGGCCGCTGCAGCGCATCGTCGAGACGACGGAAGAGATCGCGGAGGGGGACTTCTCCAAGCGCGCCGCCGTGTCGTCGCACGACGAAGTCGGACACCTGGCGCGTGCATTCAACCGCATGGTCGAGCGGATCGAGGACTGGAACCGCACGCTGGAGACGCGCGTCGAGGAGCGCACCAGCGAGCTGGCGGCCTCCGAGGAACAGTACCGCCTCCTCATCCAGCGCAACCTGGCGGGCGTGTATCGCGCGACCGAGGACGGGACGCTGCTGGACTGCAACGACGCCTGTGCACAGCTCTTCGGCTACTCGACCCGCGAGGATCTGCTGCAGGCGGGGCGCATCGAGTACATGCATCCGCACGAGCGCGACTCGATGGTGCGGCGCCTGCGCGAGCAGGGCACCATCATCAATGAGGAAGTGGAGCTGCGCGGCCGCGACGGCGGTCCGGTGTGGGTGCTCGAGAACGTGCGCCGCATCCCCGGCACGCCGCCGGTGCTCGAGGGAATCCTGCTCGACATCGGCGAGCGCAAACGCGTCGAGCAGGAGATCGCCTTCAAGGCGTACCACGATCCGCTGACCGGACTGCCGAACCGCGCGCTGTTCCTCGACCGCCTCGAGGTCGCGCTGGCGCAGGCGCGCCGCGCACGCAGCTCGCTGGCGGTGCTCTTCCTCGACCTCGACGACATGAAGTCGGTCAACGACACCTTCGGCCACGCCACGGGCGACCGCGTGCTGAACGCGGTCGGCGAGCGGCTGGTCGGCGCGGTGCGCGCCGGCGACACGGTGGCGCGCGTCGGCGGCGACGAGTTCCTGGTGCTGCTCGTCGACAACGACGAGGCGCAGGCCGAGACGGTGGCGCGCAAGATCCTGGAGTGCCTCTCCGAGCCGCTCACTCTCGATCGCGACGATCTGTATCTGACGCCGAGCATCGGCGTGGCGCTCTTCCCCGGCGACGGCGACGATGCGCAGACGCTGATCCGCCACGCGGACGGCGCGATGTACCGCGTGAAGGAAGCGGGCGGCCACGATCTCGAGCTCTCCAGCCGCGGCGGGAAGCGCAACGTCGGACGCCTCTCGCTCGAGGAGCAGCTCCGCGAGGCGCTGGAGCGCGACGAGTTCGTGCTGCACTACCAGCCGCAGGTGCACATCGACAAGCGCGTGCTCTCCGGCGCGGAGGCGCTGGTGCGCTGGCAGCGGCCGGACGGGACGCTGGTCAGCCCCGCCGGCTTCATGCCGGTCTGCGAACAGAGCGGCCTGATCACGCTCCTCGGCGAGATCGTGCTGCGCAAGGCCTGCCTGCAGATGGTGGAATGGCAGAAGGCCGGCACCGCGCCGCCGCGCATGGGCGTGAACGTGTCGGCACGGCAGTTCTACCAGCGCGACTTCGTCGGGATGATCGAGCGCGTGCTCGCCGAGACCGGCATGGCTCCGATGCGCCTCGAGCTGGAGATCACGGAGACGGTGGCCATGCAGACGTCGCAGCGCGCGCTGGAGATGCTGCGCCACGTGCGCAAGATGGGCATCGCCGTGGCGGTGGACGACTTCGGCACCGGCCAGTCGTCGCTCAGCTACCTCAAACGCTTTCCCGTCGACACGGTGAAGATCGACCGCAGCTTCGTGAATGACCTGATCAGCGGCGAGAACGACGAGTGGATCATCACCGCCGTGCTGATGCTCGCCAACCACCTCGGTCTGCGCACCATCGCCGAAGGAGTGGAGACCGACGAGCAGTGCCGCTTCCTGGCCGGCCACGACTGCCGCGAGATCCAGGGCTTTCTCATCGACAGGCCGCTCGACGCGGCGACGTTCGCGGAGCGGTGGCTCGAGAAACGCCCCGGCCGCGTCCCCCGCGCCGCGGCTTTGTAGCGGAGCGCCGCCGTCCCGGCGGCTGCCGTGGCGGCGTCCCGCCCCCACTCTCGAGCGCGCGGGCGAGACGCCCGCGCGGCAGCCGGCGCGGACGCCGGCGCTCCGCTTAGAGGATCACCAGCGCCGCCATCACCACTGCCCCCGCGATGGCCGCCGCCGCAGCGCGCCAGATCATCTTGCGCAACACCGTTCGCCGCCGCTGCAGGATCTTCGGCAGCCACACGGCGTACAACAGGCCGAGCACGAGATAGAGCGACTGCACGGCGATCAGCAGCCGCAGCGCCGATGCGCTGTTCGCCGCGACGGCGAGGCCACCGAGCGTGATCGCGAGCAGCACGACGTTGCGGAAGCGGCGGAGCCGCCGCGCTTCCTCTTCGTCGAACGGCGCGCCGAGCGCCTTCATCCCCAGGAGCACTCCCGCCCAGCCGAAGGCGCCGCCGAGAAGCGAGAGGCCGCCGCCGGCGACGCTGCCGAACGTCGCCGCGGCGGCGTTCTGCGCGGCGAGGGTGATGGCGGTGGCCACGGTGGCGGTGAAGGCCACGCCCGGCGCGGTGGTGGCGACGGAGTCGGCGAAGCGGCGCAGCACTTCCTCGCGCACGGCGGCGCGGCTGCGCGAGAGCCGCTGGCGCACGGCGGCCTCGCTGATGCCGAGGAGCATCGCCACCTGCTTCGCCGACTGATCTTCGCGGTAGTAGAGCAGCAGCACCTCGCGCGCTTCCTCGCCGAGGTCGTCCAGCACGTCGAGGATGACGCGGCTCTTCTCGTCGGCCAGGAGCCGGTCCGCGACGATGGGACGCGCGTCGACGGCGGCGGCGAGCATGGCGTCGTCGCTCACCTCGCGCGCATGCGTGCGGTGCCACTGGTGCGCCCGATTGCGCGTGATCTGCCGGAGCCACGGCAGGAA
The DNA here is from genome assembly GCA_036375135.1 of Thermoanaerobaculia bacterium. Taxonomy (GTDB): domain Bacteria; phylum Acidobacteriota; class Thermoanaerobaculia; order Gp7-AA8; family Gp7-AA8; genus QHVT01. The sequence continues at coordinate 7,299 of DASUSL010000389.1, forward strand.
GCTGGCCGAACTGCGCAACTGCTTCAGCCCCGTCCACGCGGCGAGAAACACTTCCTGTGCGATGTCTTCGCTGGCGTCGACGTTGCGCACGATGGCCAGGGCGATGGAACAGACCGTGTTCGCGCAGCGATCCACGAGCCGCCGGAACGCGGCTTCATCGCCGCCGCGCGCGAGCAGGACATCCGATTCGAGAGCGTTCGTCGTCATCACTTCTTCCTCCGCTGACAGAGTCGTGGAGGGAGGAAAAGTGTGACAGACGACGAGACAGGTGGACCGCCGGCGTCCCGCCGGCTGTCTCCGCAGGCGTCTCGCCTGCGGCCCGCACGGAGTGGCGGCGGGACGCCGCCACAGGCAGCCGGCGGGGACGCCGGCGCTCCTACATCCCGCTCATCTTCGCGATCTCTCCCGCCACCACCTGCGTCGCCTTCGCGTTCTGCGTCACGCTCCAGTTCAGCGGGTACTGCGGGGAGATCGTCACGTCGCTCGGCTGGTTGAAGAACACCACCGCGCGGATGCCGCGGCCGTACGTGTGGGTCATGTGGTAGAAGGCCTGGCGGTACCACTCCGGCATGTCGCCGCCCTGCGCCAGCGAGCCGAACTCGCAGATCATGATCGGCTTCTGCATGCGCTGCAGCTCCGGGTACGACTTCTCCAGGATCTGGTGGAAGCTCCACCAGCGCGACCACGACGCGATCGTCCCGTAATTCAAAACGCCCGTGCCGATCCAGTCGACGAACTCCGCGCCGGGGTAATAGAACTCGAACCACGGCATCGAGATGTGCGGCGACCAGACCCACAGCACGTTCGTCGCCCCCATCTTCTGGAAGATGAGATGCACGTGCCGCCACGCCGCGATGAAATCCTGCGGACGGTTGCCGTTCTGCGGTCCCCACGGATAGCGGTACGGGTCGTTCATCTCGTGCGCGAAGCGGAGGAAGATCGGCCGCTTGTACTCCGCCGCCGCCTTCGCCCACGGCACGATGTAGAAGTCGTACTCCCCTTTCGCGATCGCGGCCAGCGAGCCGTACTCGCGCTCCGTGACCGGCGGCAGGTTGGTGCGGCGGCGCGCGTCGAAGTCGACCACCCACGGCTCCCAGGTGATCATCGGCACGCTGCCCATGCGGTGGATGGTCTCCGCCATGCGCATCGGGAACTGCTGCGTCGGTTTGTCGCCCCAGGCCGAATAGAACGAGATGATCGGGAACTTGTAGTCGATCTTCGCCTCGAGCTCTTCCATCCCCGCGAACGTGTTCGGGAAGCCGCCGTCGTAGACGCCGAACAGCATCGTCTGCGGCGCGCGCAATGCGGTCATGGAATTGAGCGTGTTGTGCATCGGCTGCAGGTAATCGCTGCGCGAGGTCTGCCGTGCGTTGCGGATGGCGCGTCCCTGCCGGTCGGAGAAGAACTGCGCGATGCGGCTCATGCGCTCGTCCGCCGCGGCGAAGATGCGCTGGAAGCCGGCGCCGATGAAGATCTGGAACAGCACGCCGGCCAGGATCAGCCACCCGAGGGCGAAGAAGGCGACTTTGTAGCGGCTCTTCGGTTTCACGATTCCTCTTTCTTCTCCCGGTCCACCCAGGCGGCGTACAGCCGCCCGCTCATCAGCACCGTATTGATGAACGCGAACGTGACCATTCCCAGCGTCACTTCGGTCGTGATCAGCACCTCGGACTCCGGAATGACGTAGAGCTGCCGGTACGCCGTCCAGAGAATGGCGAGCAAACTGATGACCAGCACGCCCACGGGCAGCCGCGCCAGGTGCCAGAACCGCGTCCGCCGGCGCGTCTTCGCGGTCGGGATGTACGGCACGGCCACGCGCAACAGCGCCAGCACCAGGCCGTAGAGATAAATGCTCCACGAGCCGATCTTCAGCAGCGTGCCGCGCCAGTGCAGCCCCTGCTCGCGGCGCGGATCGCACAGCCAGCGCTGCGCGAAGAAGTAGACCGCCGCGCCGAACAGCCCCACCGGCAGCGCGTGCGCGATGTACTCGCTGAGCAGGAACACCGCCGGCTGCGCGCCGATGAGGAGGTAGATCAGCGGCACCGCCAGGAAGATCGCCGACGTCACGCCGACCAGGTAGTAGCTGCCGATCATGAAGTACGAGATGCGCTGATAGCCGGTCAGCGAGCGGAACGCGCGCGGATACTCGCGGAACAGGACGTCGTACACGCCGCGCGCCCACTTCAACTGCTGCTTGAGATACGAGTCGAGGTCCGACGGCACGAGGCCGCGCGAGACGACCTCCGGCACGTACACGGACTTCCACCCATTCGCATGCAGCCGGATCGACGTGACCAGATCCTCGGCCAGCCCGATGCCGTGTCCGCCGATCGACTCCAGCGCTTTTCGGCGAAACGTGCAGTTCGCGCCGATGGCCACCGCGGTCCCCGTGCCGTGCATCCCCTGCATGATCGGGCCGTAGAACGCGAACGTCTGCTCGGCCGCCGCGCGCGCCACGAACGACTCGCCCGCGTTGCCGTACGCCTGCGCGACCTGCACGAAGCCGACCTGCGCGTCGTCGAAGTGCCCCAGGACGCGGTGGAGGAGGTTCGGGAACGGGATGTGGTCGGGATCGAGGACGAGGATGAAGTCCTCGGACGTGCGCGCCAGCGCGGCGTTGATCTTCCCCGCCTTCGCGCCGGGGACGTCGAGCAGCTCGAGATGCACCGCCCCCATCTCCTCGCACAGCGCGCGCATGCGCGGATCGCGCGTGTCGTCGAGGAGATACGTCGTGTGCGGATAGCGGATCTCCCGCGCGGCGGCGAGCGTGCGCACGAACATCGCGTATGGCTCGCCGGGCGAGGAGGTCGTGAAGATCGCGACGCGCAACCCCT
>DASUSL010000390.1:0-20726 GCA_036375135.1 Thermoanaerobaculia bacterium
CGCCGCTTTTGTACCGGTCGTGCGACACCCCCGCCCGTACCAAAGCGGCGGCTCGTCGCCGCCGCACTCCTAAACGGGATGACACGCCAGGGCGAGCTTGTTCTTCCGAGGTCATGCCGTCCACTCGCGCCGAGCGTCTGAAGGCGCGCCTCAAAGAGATCCCCGAGCGTCCCGGCGTCTACCTGCACAAGAACTCGGCAGGCGAGGTCATCTACGTCGGGAAGGCGCGCAACCTCCGCAACCGCGTCACCTCGTACGTGGTCGGGAAAGGCACGCGCAACCACCCGCTCACCAACGCGCTGATCCCCGAGATCGACGCGATCGACTTCATCACCACGAACAACGAGCTCGAGGCGATCCTCCTCGAGAACAACCTCATCAAGGCGCACCAGCCGCGCTACAACGTCCTCCTCCGCGACGACAAGAGCTACCCGTATCTCAAGGTCACGATGTCGGAGGACTTTCCGCGCGTCGTCTTCACGCGACGCGTCGACCGCAAAAAGGGCGACCTCTTCTTCGGACCGTTCTTCGCCGGCACGGCGCGACGCATCCTCAAGCTCGTCGCGGATCAGTTCAAGCTGCGCAGCTGCGACCTCGACATCGTCGACGGCAGGAACGCGCTGACTCGCCCCTGTCTCTACTACGACATGCACCAGTGCCTCGGCCCCTGCGTGGTCGGGCTGACCACGCGGCAGGAGTACCTGGAGATGGCGGACGACGTCGTCCTCTTTCTCAGCGGCAAGTCGAAGGAGCTGCAGGACCGCCTGCGCGCGCGCATGTACAAGGCGGCCGAGGAGGAGAGCTTCGAGGTGGCGACGTACTACCGCGACCTCATTCGCACCGTCGAGCGGGTCCAGGCGGAGCAGCAGGTGGCCTCGGCGGAAGACGAGGACATGGACGTGTGGGGCCTGTACGAGGAAGGCACCGACGTCGCGGTGCAGCTCTTCGTCATCCGCGGCGGCAGCGTCGTCGATCGCCGCGAGTTGTTCTGGGAGAAGGTGGGGGACTACCAGCCCGGCTACTTCCTCTCCGAGATCCTGCAGCGCTACTACCAGGACAATCTCTTCATCCCGCGCGAGATCCTGATCCCGTTCGAGGTCGACGACACGGAGCTGCTCGACGACTGGCTCACGTCGCAGGCGAACCGCAAGACGCAGGTGCGCGTGCCGCAGCGCGGCAAGGGCGTGGACCGCATCGAATTGGCGAACCGCAACGCGCGCCTGTCGCACGAGTCGCGCTTCCGCAAGGCGACGCAGGATCGCCTGGCCATTGCTGCCCAGCGTCTTGGGCACCTCCTCGGCGAGGCGGGCGGCTGGCAGCAGCGCGAGATCCAGAAGATCGAGTCGTTCGACATCTCGAACATCCAGGGGACCGACTCGGTCGCGGGGATGGTCTGCTTCGACCGCGGGAAGTTCGACAAGAACCAGTACCGCATCTTCAACATCAAGACGGTGATCGGCGCCGACGACTTCCGCTCGATGGCCGAGGCGGTGGATCGCCGGTACCGCCGCCTGCTCGAGGACCAGAAGCCGCTGCCCGACCTGATCCTCATCGACGGCGGGCGCGGACAGCTCAACGCGGCGCTGGCGGCGCTGAACAAGCTCGGGGTCGAGGAGATCCCGATCGCCGGCCTGGCCAAGCGCGAGGAAGAGATCTACGTCCCCGACCGCGACGAGCCTCTGCGCCTCGACCGCCACGATCCCGCTTTGCAGCTCCTGCAAATGGTGCGCGACGAAACGCACCGCTTCGCCGTCTCCTCCCACCGCCGCCGGCGCTCGAAGCGCACCCTCCGCAGCGAGCTCGATGACCTGCCGGGCATCGGCGAGAAGCGCAAGCGCCTCCTCATCGAGCGCTTCGGGTCGGTCTCCGCGATCAAGCAGGCATCCGCGCAGGACCTGATCAATGTGCTGGGGCGGAAGGTGGGGCAGGGGCTTTACGACGAGTTGCACGTGTGATGTGGCGCCGGCTTCCGGCCCGCGCACGTGCTGCGGGCTGAAGCCCGCCCCACATGCGATAATCCGCGCCGGTCCAAAACGTACGGATGTAAGGCGGGGGAATGCTGGAAGGCGAAATCAGCGAGATCAATCTCATCGAGCGGCTCGTGGAGCTGTGGCGGGAGCAGTTCACCGGGGCGATCCGCTTCGAGAACGACGGGATCATCAAGATCATCTACTTCAAGGGCGGCGACGTGCTGTCGGCCTCGACCAACGACCGCGCCGACTCGATCGACGAGATCCTCATGCGCGCCGGCAAGGTCTCGCGCGAGCACGTGAAGCAGGCGCTCGCGCGGCGCAAGGAATCCGAGACCCTCGGCGACGCGATGCTGAACCTCGGCTACATCACGCGCAAGGAGCTGACCTGGGCCCGGCGCGTTCAGGTCGTCGGCGTCATCCGCTCGATCGCCGCCTGGACCGGCGGCTCCTTCACCATCGTCGCCGACTACCTGCCCAAGCGCGACGAGGGGACGCTCTTCCCCTTGCCGCAGTTGCTGGTCGAGCTCATCGTCACCGAGCAGGACCGCCAGAAGTTCGAGCGCGAGCTCGACGGCGGCGCGGCCGTGTTCGCCAAGACGAGCGACTTCGACGAGGTCTTCGGCCGCCTCGGCTTGAACGAGGATGCCGAGGCGATCGTGGCGCAGGTGGATGGGACGCGGAATGCGTCCGAGGTGGCGGCGGCGTCCGGGAAGGACGCGTTCAACGTCTACAAGCTCCTGCACGCGTTCGCAACGCTGGGCATCCTCTCTAAACCTCAAGTAACACCTGAGTTTTCGTTCACCACCGATGACATCGCCGCCGATGCCTCGGATGCGTGGAACGACCTGAGCAATGCACCGGCGTTCGAGCTCGACGATCCGACGACGCAGGTCGTGCCGCAGCCGACGCTCGAGATCCCGGCGGACGACGTGATGACCTTCGACGCCGACGAGACCGCGGCGATGTCGTCGCCGCTGCAGCCGCCGGCGCCGGCCACGCGCTCGGCCTGGGACGACGAAGAAGAAGAAGAAGAAGAGGAAGCGATCGGGACTCCGGCCGAGACCTCGCGCATGCCGGCGTGGGACACGCCGCCGCCGGCCACCGTCGTCACGCCGATCCCGGCTCCGGTCCCTCCGGCCGCCGAGCCCGCGGAGGAGCAGTGGGGCTTCGACGAGGCGCAGCTCGAGACCGCCCAGCGCGCGACCACCGCCGCGCCGCCACCCCTCCCGCCGCCCGTCTACGGCGCGAAGCCGGCCGCGCGTCCGGTGGTGAAGAGCGGCGGCGGCAAACGCACGGCGCTCTGGCTCACGCTGCTCGTGATCCTCATCGCCGCGGCGGGCGGATACGCGGCGTGGGTGTGGTTGCAGAAGCGCGCGGAGCCGCAGGTCGCCGAGCGCCGTCCCGTGACGCCGCCGGCCGTGCAGGGCGATGCGCCGGTCGCGCCGGCAGCGACGCCGGCGGACACCGGCACGATCGTCGAGGCGCCGGCGGAGCAGACCACGACGACATCCGGTGCGACGACGGCTCCCAACACGGCCACTGCGCCCGCCCCGCAGCCGATGACCATCACCTCGACCGCTCCGGCCGTCGTGCCTCCGGCGGCGACCACCACGGCCGTGGAGCCGCTCCCCGCCGTCATCCCGAAGAGCGGCGGCAACACGCGTCTCGACGAGATGGCGCGCGACTTCGCCGCGAATCCGCAGGGCAACTTCACGGTGCAGATCCAGATCCTCTGCGACCCGGCCAACGTCGAGAAGGCGATGCGCCAGGGCGGCGGCCAGGTGTGGTTCGTGCCGCAGACCATCAAGGGCCGCTCCTGCTACCGCATCAATTACGGCCGCTTCGCCACGCGCGCGGAAGCGTCGCAGGCGATGGGCAGCGTCCCGGCCGCGCTGCGCGACCCGAACGCCGCGGTGCGCGCCATCACCCGGTAGCTCCCCATGCCCTGGCTGATCGACGGCAGCAACGTTCTCGGAGCGATGCGCGTCGATCGCCAGGGTGAGGAGGGAAAGCGCGGGCTCGTCCGTCTGCTGGCGAGCTTCGCGCGGGCCAAACGCACCCGCGTCACCTGCATCTTCGACGGCCCCGAGCCGCCGAGCTTCGCCCGCCACCTCGGCAACGTCACGGTCGCGTTCAGTGCGCCGCGCAGCGCCGACGAGCTCATCGCGGAACGGGCGGCGCACGGTCGCGGCTGGAGCGTCGTCACGAGCGACCGCGGCCTTGCCGCGAGAGTGCGGCGGCGGGACGTTGAGGTGGTCGCGCCCAACGTCTTCATCCGGCAGATGGAAGAGGCGGGGAGTGGTGAAGAGTCCGTCTCCGACGACTGGGACGCGTACTTTTCCGATCCCAAAAATCGCCTGAAATTTTGATGTCGGCATGCCGACATTCTTTCTAACTGTTTTAAACAGCATCAATTAGCTGCAAGAATATTTGCCGACACGACCTGTTATGCCTGGGTGCGTGGAGCGGACCGGAGGATCGCGGCGCGAAAGCGTCGAGGAAAGTCCGAACTCCAACGGGCAGCAGGCTGGCTAACGGCCAGGCGCGGTGACGCGACGGAAAGTGCAACAGAAAACAAACCGCCGACCGGCGCTCGCAAGAGCGTCGAGGTAAGGGTGAAACGGTGCGGTAAGAGCGCACCGCGTCGCACGTGAGTGTCGACGGCACGGCAAACCCCCTGCGGAGCAAGACCAAATAGGGACGCAATGGACTCGCCCGTGTCCGTCTGAGCGTTCGGGTAGGTTGCTCGACCGCCGCAGTAATGCGAGCGGCAGACGAATGATCTTCGCCTCGCAAGAGGAACAGAATTCGGCTTACAGGTCCGCTCCACGCATTTCCGAGCGATGAGTGCTGAGCGATGAACGGAAGCGTTCATCGCTCATCTCTCGTCGGTTACGATGCGCCCCCATGCTCACGAAACCTCGTGCGCTCCGCGCAAACAGCCACATCGCCGTACTCGCCCCCGCCGGACCCTCCAAGCTCGAGAACATCATGGAAGGCGCGCGCGTCCTCGAAGCGCGCGGGCACCGCGTCACACTGGCCGGCAACATCGCCCATCGCCACCGCGGCTACCTGGCCGGCTCCGACGACGAGCGCGTCGACGAGCTCAATCGCTTTCTCCGCGATCCTCGATACGACGCCTATTTCTTTGCGCGCGGCGGCTACGGCGCCATGCGCATCCTCGACCGCATCGACTACGCCGCCATCGCCGCGAACCCGCGTCCCATCGTCGGCTTCTCCGACATCACCGCCATCCATCAGGCCATGGCCACGCAGTGCAACGTCGCGGGGCTGCACGGGCCGATGCTCAACCTCGACTTCCGCAACGGGATGTCGCCGCAGCACGAGGAGTGGTTCTGGTCGATGTTGCGCGGCGACGCGCCGCTGCATTACGACTTCACGCGGGAGCAGGTGATGGTCGACGGCGACGCGGAAGGCATTCTCTTCGGCGGCTGTCTCGCCCTCACCGCGGCGCTCATGGGGACGCCGTACGACTTCTGGCTGGACGGCGGAATCTGGTTCTGGGAAGACGTCGACGAGCCGGTCTACCGCATCGACCGTATGTTGACCCACTTACGGCTGTCTGGCAGAATGCCGCGAATCCGAGGAGTGGTCATTGGAGCGTTGAAAGACTGTGGGGAAGAGCCCGAAATGCTCTCTCTGCTGCACGATACTTTCGGCTCCCTGAACATCCCCGTCGTACGCAACCTCCCCTTTGGTCATCATGGAAACAATCTGCTCATGCCCATCGGGACGAAGGTTCGCCTCAGCACCACCGACATGCGCCTGACGATCAGCGAGCCCGCCGTTGCCTGATGAGGTCCCACCTCCGATGAAGGCCGTCTTCAAGACGACCGGCGGCGGCTCCGGCAAGGATCCGGTCCGCGACTCGCAGCTCTCCTACAGTGCCGGCGAGATCATCTTCGCCCAGGGCGACCTCGGCACCGAGATGTTCATCATCGCCGACGGCGAAGTCGAGATCGTGAAGCACCTCGGCGGACAGGCACACGTCCTCTCCCGCCTCGAGAAGGGCGACTTCTTCGGCGAGATGGCCGTGCTCGAGGCGCTGCCGCGCACCGCCGACGCTCGCGCCGTCACCGACGTCAAGCTCGTGGCCATCAACGGCTCGCGCTTCGACGAGATGCTCCGCCGCAACCCCGAGGTGGCGGTGCGCATCATCCGCAAATACTCGAAGCGCCTCCGCGAGGCGAACACGCTCCTCGAGAAGCTCGCCGGCCGCGAGGTCGACATCGAACAGGCCTCCGCCCTCGACGGCACCATGGTCGCGCCGGCGGAGAAGGCCACACGCCACCGCCTCGTCGACGTCGCCACCGGCACCGCGTTCTTCTTCAGCAACGGCGACGAGACCACCATCGGCCGCGCCGACCCGGTGACCGGCATCCTCCCGGACATCGATCTCACCCCTGTGGACACCAACCGCTCCGTCTCCCGCCGCCACGCGAAGATCATCCGCTCCGGCACCGAGTACCTCGTGCTCGAGGAAGTGGGCACCGTGAACGGCACGTACGTGAACGACCAGCGCATTCCGACCGGCGTCCCCGTGACCGTGCACAACGGCGATCTGGTGAAGATCGGGTTGATTTCGATGAAGGCCGTGTTTGATTAGTCGCAGAGTCTCAAAGTCGCAAAGTCTCAAAGAAACCCTTTGCGACTTTGAGACTTTGCGACTTTGAGACTCTGACCCTTTGCGACTTTGAGACTCTTCCCCGCGTAGCCCCCCGCACCTTCGGCGAAAATACGCATCGTGCCGCCCATCACCCCCGACACCGAGCTCCAGTACGTCAAAGGCGTCGGCCCCGGCCGCGCGGAGCTGTTGCGCAACGCCGGCATCACCACCGTCCGCGATCTCCTCTACTTCTTTCCCTTCCGCTACGAAGACCGGCGCCATCCCGCGCGCATCGCGGACCTCGGCCGCTCCCTCGACACGCCCGTGCTGCTGCGCGGCCGCGTCACCTCCGCGGTCGCGCGCGTCTCGCCGGTCAAGCGCATGCGCCTTTTCGAGGCCATCCTCGACGACGGCACCGGCTCGGTGAAGCTGATCTGGTTCAACCAGGCCTATCTCGCCGACCAGATCCAGCGCGGCGACCGGCTGGCCGTCTTCGGCGCGCCGCGCGCGGGCGGCGGCCGCGCCGTCACCATCGAGAGCCCTGACTGGGAAAAGTTCGAGGGAAACGAGGAAGAAGAAGGAGCGATCGTCCCGATCTACTCGAAGGTCGGCAACATCCCGCCGAAGGCGCTGCGGAAGATCGTCGCCGCGGCGCTGGAGACGCTGCCGCAGCTCGCGGATCCGCTGCCCGAGGAACTGCGGGCGCGGCTCGGCGTCGTCGAGCTGCAGAGCGCCATCCGCGCGCTCCACGAGCCTCCCGAGCTGTCGCCCGACTTTCTGTCGAGCCGCTCGCCGGCGCATCTGCGCGTCATCCTGCAGGAGTTCTTCACGCTGCAGCTCGCGCTGCAGGTGCGGCGCCGCAGCGAGGAGACGGCGGCCAAGTCGCGGCGCATCGAGGTCGACGACACGATCCGCGACGAGATCAAGCGCGTTCTCCCATTCAAGCTCACCACTGCACAGAAACGTGTGCTGAAAGAGATCGTCGACGACCTCCGCTCGACGCGTCCGATGTATCGCCTCCTGCAGGGCGACGTCGGCAGCGGCAAGACCATCGTGGCGCTGATCGCGGCCATCGTCATGATCCGCAACGGGCATCAGGTGGCGCTGCTGGCGCCGACCGAGATCCTGGTGGAGCAGCACTACCAGCGCATTCGTCAACTAGTTGACCATTCGCTGGTGGTGGCCCGCGCCACCGGCTCGATGGTGGCGGGGGAGCGGCGCACGCTCAGCGCCGGTCTGCGCGACGGCTACATCCAGCTCGTGGTCGGCACGCATGCGCTCCTCGAGGAGCGCATCCAGTTCAAGTCCCTCGGACTGGCCATCGTCGACGAGCAGCATCGCTTCGGCGTCGAGCAGCGGCAGAAGCTCTTCTCGAAGGCAGAGATGCCGGACATCCTGGTCATGACCGCCACGCCCATTCCGCGCTCGCTGGCGCTGGCCATCTACGGCGATCTGGAGCTGTCGGTGATCGACGAGCTGCCGCCGGGCCGCCAGCGCATCAAGACCGTGGTGCGCGAGGCGCCGGAGGTCGAGCGCGTGTACGACTTCATCGACACGGAGATCGACGACGGCGCGCAGATCTACATCGTCTACCCGATCATCGAGGAGTCGGAGAAGTCGAACCTCAAGCCGCTCACGGTCGGCTTCGAGCAGACGAAGAAGCGCTTCCCCAACCGCCGCGTGGCCATGATGCACGGCCGGATGAAGAGCGACGAGAAGGAAGAGACGATGGGTCGCTTCAAGCGCGGCGAGATCGACATCCTCGTGGCCACGACGGTGATCGAGGTGGGCATCGACGTGCCGAACGCCTCGATGATGCTCATCGTCGACGCCGACCGCTTCGGCCTCTCCCAGCTCCACCAGCTCCGCGGACGCGTCGGCCGCGGCGAGCGCAAGTCGTACTGCGTGCTTTTGCATGAAACGAAAGTTGCACCAGACGCAAAAGATCGCCTGCGCGCCTTCGAGCGCTCCCGCGACGGATTCGAGGTGGCCGAGGCCGATCTCGAGACCCGCGGCCCCGGCGAGTTCCTCGGCACCAGGCAGTCCGGCGCCATGAAGTTCCGCATGGGCCACATCCTCCGCGACTACGCCTACATGGAGAAAGCGCGCGACCTGGCCATGGAGGTCGCGGCCGCGGATCTCGCGCGGGCGGAGGAAGTGGCGCGCGCGCTCCTCGGCGTACCCGTCCCCGCCGCCACGGAGCGCGATTAGTCTAGGAGTGCGGCGGCGACGAGCCGCCGCTTTGGTAAGGGTGCAACCTTCGCTGCGTCGCTCAGAAAGCGGCGGCTCGTCGCCGCCGCACTCCTAGAATGCGTCATGCGCTTTCTTGCGATCGTTCTCCTGCTTACCGCCTGCACCACCGCCAACACTTCCCTCGTCGACGACCTCCGCGCCGCGGGCCTCACCGTCACCGACGGCGGCGAAGTCGAACAGCCGTTCCTCGGCACGAAGGGCCGCGTCTACTCGATCGAAGGGGGCGACCTGCAGCTCTACACCTACCCGAGCGAGGCCGCCGCGCAGCAGGATGCGGCGAAGATCTCGCCGGACGGCCAGATCGAGGGCGTGCAGGTCTCCTGGATGGCGCAGCCGCACTTTTACCGCAGCGGCAACGTGCTGGCGATCTACCTCGGCTTCGAGCCGAAGACGCTCGAGGCGCTGCAGCGCGTCCTCGGCGCACCGATCGCGGAGAAGCCTTGAAGCGAATCGCCGTCATCGGCATCCGCGTCTTCCTCGGCCTGATCTTCTTCTCCGCGGGGCTGGGGAAGCTCACTCACGGACTCACGCCCGGGCTGATCGGACCGGTCTGGCTCGAGGAGCGTCTCGCGCAATACGGCCTCAGTCTGTGGGCGCAGTTCGTGGCGTGGTCGCAACTGCTCATCGGCGCGCTGCTCCTCTCGCAGCGCTTCGCGCTCCTCGGCGCGGTCATGCTCGTGCCGATGCTCGTCAACATCCTCGTCGTCACCATCTCCCTGCAGTGGCGCGGCACGCCGTACGTGAACGCCGTGCTGCTGGCGATGAACCTCTTCCTGCTGTGGGTCGACCGCGAGCGGCTCAAGCCATTGGTTCAGTGACGCGCCGAGCGCCGCTTCGACGGGGAGGCCTCGTCGTCGTTCACGATCGTGCACGTGGCCGTGCCGCGCGCGATGCTGGCGCCTTCGGGCGACGACAGGACGACCGTGAACGTCTCGTCCGGCTCGAGGCTGCGATCGCCGAGGATCGCCACCTCGATGAACTTCTCCCGCTCGCCGGGATTGAACGTCAGCGTGCTGCCGGAGCGGAGGAAGTCGCGGTCGATGAGTGCCGTCCCGTTCTGCGCGAGGTAACCGGCACGGACCGGCGCCGCCGCCGTCATGTTGAGGTGGATGCGCACGCGCATCGTGCTCGTGCCGGAGTCGCCCTCGACGAGGGTCGCGTCGTCGACCGTCAGCATCGGCCCGTCGTCGTCGTAGATCGAGCCGACGGCGAACTTCTCCCAGCCGTACGTGGCGTTCGTCAGGTTGGTGAGATCGACCGCGAACACCTCCCGCTCCTCGGCCACCGCATCGTCGACCAGGTCGACGACAAATGTCGTTGACGTCTGGCCGGCGGGGATGGTCAGCGTCTGCGACTTCGGCACGAAGTCGGAGTCCGGCTTCGCGGTCGTGCCGGTCGCGCGCGTCGTGGCCACGACCGTGATGTCGCGGAAATACGGCGTGCCGATGCGCAGCACGAACGTGGCGTCGGACGACTCGAGGCCGGCCCAGTTGTCCAGCACCACGCCCGGAGGCGGCGGCTCCGCGTTGACGATCGTGACGGTCGCGCGGGCGCGGACCACGGTGGCGTTCGTGACCTCCGACACCACGACGTCGAACGTCTCATCGGGCTCGCTGAGCAGCAGATCGCGCAGGATCGGGATCGAGATCAATTGCACGCTCGACGAGGCGTTGAACGTCAGCGTTCCCGAGCGTGCCTCGTAGTCGACGCCTGCCGTCGCCGTACCGTCGACGGTCGTGAATTTCAACGTCACCGGATGTCCCGGTGCGCTGAGCTGGACGGCGACGGAGACCGAGGACGAGTTTTCGTTCACCGACACGTCGTTCACCGACAGCGTGGCGTAGTCGTCGTCGATGACCTTGATCTGTGCCGCCGCGGCGGACATCGCGTTCTGCACGGCGTCGAGTGAGACGGTGTACGTCCGGTCGGCCCCCGGAAGCGTGTTCCCGGCGTAGCGGAAGGTGATCGATTTCTCCGTCTCGCCCGGTTCGAAGACGAGCGTGCCGCCGTTCGGCGCGCCGGGATCGGGCGAGACCGTCCACGTCGCCGTGACCGGCAGGCGCGTGGCGCCGGTGAGCCGCACCTGCATCGGCAGCTCGTACGTGCCGGGGCCTCCTTCCTGCACCGTCGTGCCGCCCACGATGCTCAGTTGCGGTTTCGGGTCGTCGTCGACGAGGGTGAACGTGAACGAGGCCGGCCCGCTGATCGGCGCGCCCGCCGGATCGGTCAGGTTCACTTTGAACGAGGTGTCGCCCGAGTACGTGCCGTCGTTGATCTTCGGGACGGCGATCGTTTTCACGATCTCGCCCGGACCGAACGTGAGCGTGCCGGCCACCGCCTCGTAATGCACCCCCGCGAGCGCGGTACCGTTCTCGGTCGCGTAGCGCAGCGAGACGGTGCCGTCCGACCCTTCGCGGCGCAGCACGTGAATCTCCACCGGGCGAGTGCCCGCCTCGCCGAAGCTGTGATAGGCGTAGGCCGAGAGCACTCCCGGACCGCCGCTCTCGGCGAGGTGCGCGTCGACCGTGTCGCCGAACCACGACTGGGCGCCGACGTCGATGGCCAGCAGCAGGTCGCCCGCCACGAAGCCCGCCGGCGTGGCCACCGTGTCGACCGGCTCGAACTGCGAGGCCTGCAGCACCAGCAGGTCGTTGAAGGAGCGGTCGCGATCCGTGGGCGGATCGGCATCGGCCGCCTCCACGTACCACGCGCCCGTGCCGGGCCGCACCCACAACAGATAGAGGTACTCCCACTCGAGACTCATCTTCGAGAGGTCGATGACGAGGTTCGAGAAGTTGCCGTCCGCGTCGCGCAGGAACGCCTTCGGAGGAAAGGGACTCTGTGCCGGAATCACTCCCGGAGGGCGGCCGGCCATGAGGCGCCCGGAGGTCATGTCGACCGCGGTCCAGATACTGCGGAAGGTGGGAATCGTCCCCGGGTTGCGCTGCCACTGCACGAAGCCGTCGGCATCCGAGTCGGTGCGGAAGTCGATCTGCGCCACGCTGCGGCGGTCGTCCGCGTGCATGTTGAACCAGACCGCCGAGCCGCCCGGCACCACCGGCGCCGTCACCTCCGTGGAAGTGAACGTCAGCGGTGAAGGAGTCTGCGCCGACAGAGGGAAAGCGAGGAGCAGCAGCAGCGCGGCGGCTTTCATGGGGTCGGCAAAACGTAACCTGCTAAACTGCGCCGTCATTTCGGCAGGCCTCGTGAGCTCTCAGTGAATCCACAACCTCAGTACGTTCTCAGCGGTCTTCGTCCGACCGGCCGCGTGCATCTCGGCAACTACTTCGGCGCGATCAAGAACTGGGTCGATCTGCAGGATCGCTATCCCAGCTACTGCTTCATCGCCGACTGGCATGCGCTGACCACCGACTACGCCGATCCGTCGAAGGTGCATCAGGCCACCTTCGAGGCCACGGCGGACATGCTCGCCGCGGGCATCGACCCGAAGAAGACCGTGCTCTTCCTGCAGTCGGAGGTGAAAGAGCACGCCGAGCTGCATCTGCTGCTCTCCATGGTCACGCCGCTGCCGTGGCTCGAGCGCGTGCCGACGTTCAAGGACCAGCAGCAGCAGCTCGAGGACAAAGAGCTCAACAACTACGGCTTCCTCGGCTATCCGCTGCTGCAGACCGCCGACATCATCGTCTACCGCGCCGCGTACGTGCCGGTGGGTGAGGACCAGGCCTCGCACCTCGAGCTGTCGCGCGAGGTGGTGCGCCGCTTCAACAACTTCTACGGCCCCGTTTTCCCCGAGCCGCAGCCGCTCTTCACGCCGACGCCGAAGGTGCCGGGACTGGACGGGCGGAAGATGTCGAAGTCGTACGGCAACACCATTCCGCTGACCGCCGGCGCGGACGAGGTGCGCACGCTCGTCTCGACGATGTTCACGGATCCGAACCGCGTGCGCCGCACCGATCCGGGCAATCCCGACATCTGCAATCTCTTCCAGTTCCACCAGCTCTTCTCCGACGACGCCACCATCGCGCGCGTCGACCACGAGTGCCGCACCGCGCAGATCGGCTGCGTGCAGGACAAGAAGCTGCTGGCCGACATCATCATCGCCGCGCTCGCACCGATGCGCGCGCGGCGTGAAGAGATCGACCGCGACCCGTCCATCGTGTGGGACACGCTGCGCGACGGCAGCGCCCGCGCGCGCGAGCGCGCCGCCGAGACGCTGACGCTCGTGCGTCAGGCGATGAAGATCCATTACCCCGAGTTGCGGCGATGAGCGAGGAAGAGAAACAGCCCGTCATTCTGAGCCGCGAAGACGGCGAAGAACCTCCTGCGCCGGGCGAGGCAGGGGCGCCTTCGCCCTCCGCGGGGCCCGCGATGACGGAGGAAGCGGAGCGCGATGACTCCGCCTACAAAATCACCATCCCGTCCTTTCACGGGCCGCTCGATCTCCTTTTGCACCTGATCCGCAAGCACGAGATCGACATTTACGACATCCCCATCGTCCTCATCACCGAGCAGTACAACGCCTACCTCGAGGCGATGACCGAGCTCGATCTCGACATCGCGGCCGACTACATCTACATGGCCGCGCTGCTGATCAACATCAAGTCGCGCATGCTGCTGCCGCGCGACGAGTCGGCCGAGGGGGACGCCGGCGACGATCCGCGCAAAGAGCTCGTCGACCGCCTGCTCGAGTACCAGCGCTTCAAGGCCGTCGCGGAGTCCTTCGCGGAGCTCGACGTCGTGCGCATGGGGATGTGGGCGCGGCCGCGCGTGCCGCCTCCCGGCTCGGAGGAGCAGACGGACGTCGACATGACCGACGTCGGCCTCTTCGACCTCATCGACGCCTTCCGCACCGCGCTGGTGCGCTATCGCCAGAACCATCCGCAGGCCATCGAGCTGCACCGCGTGCAGCACAAGGTCTCGGACAAGATGCGCGAGATCTACGCGAAGCTGACCGAGAAGGGTCCGATCCGCCTGCAGTGGTTCCTGGAAGGACGCGACCGCAACGAGCTGATCGCCGTCTTTCTCGGAATGCTCGAGCTGGTGCGCCTCGGCGGCATCGGCCTGCAGCAGGGCGAGATCTTCGGCGAGATCCTCATGAACCGCACCGACAAGGAGATCACCGAAGAGACGTTCTCGCTCTTCGATAATTCGTAGTCATGGCAATGGAACCGAACGAACTGCGGGCCGCCCTCGAGGCCATTCTTTTTCTGAGCAGCGATCCGACGCGCGTCGACGATCTGGCCGAGTCGCTCGACGAGACGCGCGAGGCCGTGACCACGCAGCTCGAAGAGATCAAGCGCGTGCTCGACGAGCACGTGGGCGGCTTCACCCTCGAGCAGGCCGCGGGCGGCTGGCGCTTCACCACGCGCGCCGAGCACGACTCCGTGCTCAAGAAGTACTTCGCCAAGAAAGGGGAGAACCGCCTCTCCCTCGCCGCGCTGGAGACGCTGGCCATCGTCGCGTACCGCCAGCCGATCACCGCGCCGGAGATCGGCGAGATCCGCGGCGTCAACTCCGGCAGCGCCATCCGCACGCTGCTCGAGCGGCGCATGATCCGCGTGGCCGGACGCAAGAACGTCGTCGGCAGCCCGTTCCTCTATCGCACCACGAAGGACTTTCTCGTGCATTTCGGCCTGAACGACATCCGCGATCTCCCGCGGCTCGAGGAGTTCGGAGATCTCATCGGCGAGAACATCAACGACGATCTCGTGGCCGCGATCCACGCCGCGCCGGAGCACACGGGCGACGGCATCATCGAAGAATCGCCCGCTCCGGAGAACGGCGGCACGACTTTGGAAGAACAACCCTCCGTTGCCTCTGAAGAAAGTCAGTTAGAATCGCCGGCGGGCGGCGAAGCGAACGAAGAGTGATGCAACTCGAGCGACTGCAGAAGATCATCGCGCATGCCGGTTTCGCTTCTCGACGCGAAGCCGAGACGATGATCCGGGAGGGGCGGGTCACGGTGAACGGCAAGGTCGTCACCGAGCTCGGAACCAAAGCCGATCCCACCAGCGACCACGTCAAGGTCGACGGGAAGCTCATCACCAAGCCGGAAGAGCACCGCTACATCCTTCTCTACAAGCCGCGCGAGGTCATGACCACGGTCGCGGACCCGCAGGGGCGCCGCACGGTGATCGATCTGGTCAAAGGGGTGCGCGAGCGCATCTATCCGGTCGGGCGTCTCGACTTCCACTCCGAGGGTCTGATCCTCCTGACCAACGACGGCGACCTGGCCTTCAAGATCTCGCATCCGAAGCACGGGTCGGTGAAGACGTATCACGTCAAGGTGCGCGGCGTGCCCGAGGATCGGATCATCGGGAAGCTCGAGCGCGGCATCACCATCGACAACAAGCGCACGCTCCCGTGCGAGATCGCGCGGATGAAGACCACCGGCCGCGGCGACGAGGAAGGAAACTCCTGGTTCGAGGTGAAGCTGCGCGAAGGCCGCACGCAGCAGATCCGCAAGATGTTCCAGGCGGTCGGGCATCCGGTGTCGAAGCTGCGCCGCGTGGCCATCGGGCCGCTCTCGGACCCGCGCCTCACGCCGGGCGACTACCGCGAGCTGACCACGAAGGAAGTGAAGATGCTGGCCACGATGCAGGAGCCGGCCAAGCCGAAGCCGCGCCGCGCGCCTGCCGCGACCACCGGCGGCGCGAAGAAGAAGCCTGCCGCCGGTGCGAAGAAACCCGCGCGCAAAGCCGCCGCTCCCGCCAAGCGCAAAGCAGCCGCTCCCGCCAAGCGCGCCGCCTCGCGCAGAGGTCGCGGGTGATGAATGTGGGGCGGGCTTCAGCCCGCCAAACGGTACGCGGGCTGAAGCCCGCGCCACAGGTATGCCTCTGATCGTTGCCATCGACGGACCGTCCGGCGTCGGCAAGTCGACCACCAGCAAGCTCGTCGCGCGCGCGCTCGACATTCCGCACATCGATACCGGAGCCATGTATCGCGCCATCGGCCTGGCCGCCGTGCGCCGCGGCGTCGACGTGCAGGACGCGAGCGCGCTCGAAGAGCTCGCGTCGCGCACCACCATCGAGTTCGTCCCCGGCGACCCGCCGCGCGTGCTGCTGGAAGGGGAGGACATCACGGGCCTCATCCGCACGCCGGAGATCAGCATGGCCGCCAGTCACGTATCCGCGGCTTCCGGCGTCCGCCGCGTGCTCGTGCGCCTGCAGCAGGAGCTCGGCCGCCGCAACGGCGGCGTGCTCGAGGGACGCGACATCGGGACGAAGGTGTTCCCCGAGACTCCGCACAAGTTCTTCCTCACCGCCCGCCCCGAGGTCCGCGCGCTGCGCCGCTACGAAGAGATGATCGCCAAAGGGCAGATCGCCGCGTTCGACGAAGTCCTCGCCGACTCGCTGCTCCGCGACGAACAGGACTCCACCCGCGCCGACTCCCCGCTGGCCTATGACGAGTCCTACACCGTCATCGACACATCCGATCTGACGATCGACGAAGTGGTTGATGCCATCGTGCGGACCGTGCGCCATACCTGAGCACTTACTCCGGCAACGCACGAGGGGACGACCGGGGGCTCCGGGGGGGCGACGCGGTCGGAAGGAGAGGGCGGGCTGAAGCCACGCCCCACATTCGCGTGCGTTCCGGCGGGATCGCGCAGCACGCGAAGCGACCTTTTTCCTTTCCTCTTTTCCCTTTCACCTGGCGAGCGCAGACGAAGCGAGACGTTGCCATTTCTTGACGGACTTAGGCGCGGCCATTACACTCCCGATTTCGGCGTGTATCAACAACTTAGCGTCGATTGAGGCCCGTCGGCATCGCCGTGCAGGCTGTTGAAGAATTTCGTAGGGGGTTCCCCAGTACATGGCGTCCAATGACGAGTCGAAGAAACCCATCCAGCCGCGTCAGGCGGACTCCAACGGCTTGGAGAACCTCGGCATGGACGAGCTTCTCGACCTCTACAGCAAACCGACGCTGACCGAGGGCGAGATCATCCGGGGGCGCGTCCTCAAAGTGACCCCCTCCGACGTCGTCGTCGACATCGGCTACAAGTCCGAAGGCCTGCTCCCCGTCAACGAAGTCACCGGCTACGACGGCGTCGTGAAAGTGAAGCGCGGCGACGAGATCGAAGTCTTCATCGAGCGTCTCGAAGACTCCTCCGGCTACGTGGCCCTCTCGCGGGAGAAAGCGGCCCGCATGCGCGTCTGGGACGACATCGAGGCCGCGTACAAAGCCGACGAAGCGATCAACGGCCGCGTCGTCGACCGCGTCAAAGGCGGCCTGGCCGTCGACGTCGGCGGCATCAAGGCCTTCCTCCCCGGATCGCTCATCGACACCAAGCCGGTCAAGAACCTCGACGCCCTGCGCGGCCACGAGATGAAGTTCAAGATCGTCTCGTTCGACAAGAAGCGCAGCAACGTCGTGCTGTCGCGTAAGGCGATCGTCGAAGTGGAGCAGGTCGCCGCCAAGGCCACCACCTTCGCCCGCCTCAAAGAGGGCGAGCTCACGCACGGCATCGTCAAGAACATCACCGACTACGGCGTCTTCGTCGACCTCGGCGGCGTCGACGGTCTGCTGCACATCACCGACATCTCCTGGGGCCGCGTCACGCATCCGTCCGAGTACTTCAACGTCGGCGACGAGATCGAGGTGATCGTCCTCAAGTTCGACCCGGGCTCCGAGCGCGTCTCCCTCGGCTACAAGCAGAAGTCGCCCGATCCGTGGTCCGACGTGCAGGAGCGCTATCCGCTCGGCAGCAAGGTCAAAGGCAAGGTCGTCTCGCTGACCGACTACGGCTCGTTCATCGAGCTCGAGGAAGGCGTCGAGGGACTGATCCACGTCAGCGAGATGTCGTGGACCAAGAAGATCCGCCATCCGGCAAAGCTGATGAACATCGGCGACGAAGTCGAGGCCGTGGTCGCGGACGTGAACATCCCCAACCGCCGCATCTCGCTTTCGCTGAAGGCACTCGAACAGAACCCGTGGGACACGATCGCCGACCGCTATCCGGTCGGCACCGTGATCGAAGGGCGCGTGCGCAACCTCACCGACTTCGGCGCGTTCGTCGAAGTGGAAGAGGGGATCGACGGGCTGATTCACATTTCCGACATGTCGTGGCACCGCCGCCTGAAGCATCCGTCCGAGGTGCTGAAGAAGGGCGATACGGTGAAGGCGCGCGTCATCAACGTCGACGGCGACAACCAGCGCCTCTCGCTCTCCATCCGCGAGTTCCTGCCGAACGAGTGGGACACGTTCGCCAAGGCGCACAACCTCGGCGACGAGATCGTCGGCTCCGTTTCGAAGATCACCGACTTCGGTCTCTTCATCCGGCTGGCCGACGGCGTGGAAGGGCTCGCGCACATCTCCGAGGTGCAGCGCGACCAGCGTCAGAAGCTCGACAAGACGTTCCACATCGGCGAGCCGCTGCGCGCGCGCATCATCAAGATCGACACGAACGAGCGGAAGATCGGACTGACCACGCGCGACGTCGAGCCGCTGACCGAGGAAGAGCGCAGCCAGCACGAGTCGCCGGCGCCGGCGCCCGACGACACTCCGCAGCCGAACCCGCAGCAGAGCTGAGGCCACCATGTCCGAGCTCGAGCCTCCGACTGCTGAACCGACGCCGTCCAGTGAGGCGGCGACGGCTCCGCCCGTCTGGCAACCGCCCGCCACACCCCCTCCGCCGCCGCGCAAATCGCGCGCGGGGATGTTCTTCTTCGGCGCGCTGAGCGGCTGTCTCCTCGTCGTGGCCGGCTTCTTCCTGCTGGCGCTGATCGCCATGACCGGCGACACCGATCCCGAGTTCTCCTTCGCCGCGGAGAAAGTGGCCATCGTCCCGATCGAAGGGGAGATCCTCGACGCGCGCGAGACGCTCGAGCTGCTGCACAAATACGCGCGCAACGACACGGTCAAGGCCGTGGTCGTGCGCATCAACAGCCCCGGCGGCGCCATCGCCCCGTCGCAGGAGATCTACTCCGCCATCCGCAAGATCCGCGAGGACGGCAAGCCGGTCATCGCCTCGCTCGACAGCGTGGCCGCATCGGGCGGCTACTACATCGCCTCGGCCTGCGATCCGATCATCTCCAACTCCGGCACCATCACCGGCTCGATCGGCGTGATCCTGCAGTGGTTCGACATGAAGGAGCTGGTGTCGTGGGCGAAGCTGAAGCCGAACACGATCACCAGCGGCCCGCTGAAGGACGCCGGCTCGCCGTACCGCGAGCTGACCGACGCCGAGCGGCAGTACTTTCAAGGCATCGTCACGCAGCTCCACTCGCAGTTCGTGCGCGACGTCGCGCAGGGACGCGGCAAGAAACTCGACGCCGGGGAACTGAACAAAATCGCAGACGGCCGCGTCTTCACCGGCGAGCAGGCGCTCGCGCTGCAGCTCGTCGACCGCATCGGCACCATCGACGATGCCGTGCGCGCCGCGGGTGCGGCGGGCGGCATCAAAGGCGAGCCGGCCCGCATCTGGCCGCGCCGCCGTGACGCCCGTCTGATCGACCTGCTGACCGAAGACGGCGCCAGCGCGCTGGTCGAGAAAGTGATGAACCGGCGCATTCCGCAATTCCTGTACAGGTGGATGTAGGAGGAGGGGACCTTGGACGAACACGATGATCTCGAGCTCGATCACGAAGACGACGGTCCTGAAGAAGAGCACGTCGCGACAGACGACAACGGCGCCGGCGTGATGACCAAGGCCGAGCTGGTCGACGAGGTGGCGCGCGTCGTCCAGTTGACCAAGAAGCAGGCCGAGACGATCGTCAACATCGTCTTCGACTCCATCGTCGACTCGCTGCGCTCCGGCCAGAAGATCGAGCTGCGCGGCTTCGGCAGCTTCCGCCTGCGCAGCCGCAAGTCGCGCACCGGACGCAATCCGAAGACGGGCGAGAAGGTGGAAGTGCCGTCCAAGAAGATCCCGTACTTCAAGCCCGGCAAGGAGCTGAAGGAGCTGATCAACAAGGCCATGGCCGAGGCGGAAGCGGCGGAGACCGCGGAGGCAGCTCGCGCGAGTGACTGACGTCCTCTTCACCCCCTGGAGATTCTCGTACTTGACCACCCCCAAAGGCGATCAGCCGGCCGGCTGCATCTTCTGCGCCGCCGCCACCTCGGACGACACGCGCGGCACGCTGACGCTCGCGCGCACCGATGACGCGCTGGTGATGCTCAACCGCTACCCGTACACCAACGGCCACCTGATGGTGGCGCCGGTCGCGCACGACGCGCGCCTGTTCGACTCCGCCGACCGCTCGCTGAGGGCGCTCATCCGCCTGACCGCCGAGGCGCAGCGCATCCTCTCCGATGTCTATCGCCCGGACGGCTTCAACGTCGGGATGAACTTCGGACAGATCGCCGGCGCGGGCGTGCCCGATCACTACCACGTGCACATCGTCCCGCGCTGGACGGGCGACGTGAACTTCATGACCGTGACGGCGAAGACGCGGCTCGTCCCCGAGGAGCTCGACGCGACGTACGACAAGCTCGCGCCGCACTTCCGCGACATCCGCGGAGAAACCCTCGGCGCATGAAGCGCGCGGTGGTGGCCATGGTGCTGGCGTACGCCGTTCCCGGCGCGGGCCACTTCTTCCTCGGCCGCCGCGCCCTGGCCCTCGCGTTCTCGGCGATCGTCGTCGGCATGTTCGCCATCGGCCTCGCCGTCGACGGCAGCCTCTACGACTTCGCCACCTCCCGCGGCCAGTTGCTGGCCACGCTGGCCAGCCTCGCCTCCATGGGCTCCGGCGCGCTCTACTTCATCGGCAAAGCGACCGGCCCGCACGGCAGCATGACCTCCATCACCTTCGAATACGGCCGCACGTTCACGCTCACCGCGGGGCTGATGAACCTGCTGCTCGTCCTCGACTGCTGGGACATCGCGCGGGGCCGCAAGTGATCAGCGGACCGCCGCCGTCCCGGCGGCTGCCGCGGCGGCGTCCCGCCGCCGCTCCCGGCGCGCAGGCGAG
>DASUSL010000391.1:0-6395 GCA_036375135.1 Thermoanaerobaculia bacterium
CCCGCTCGAGCGCGGCCTTTTGAAGGAAGGGTCGGACAAGGACGTCGAGGCGGTGCGCGAGCTGCTGCGCCACCTGCTGCGCCTCGTCGGCGTGAACGGGCATCAGGCGGCGACGAGCGTGCGCGCGGTGGTCGGCGTCCCGGCCGCGGCGCTGCGCACGAACAAGCAGTACCTCCGCAACGCGATGAAGGGGATCGTCGACAGCCTGCTCATCGTCTCCGAGCCGTTCGCCGTGGCGTACGGACTGGACGCGCTGCTGCACACGATGATCATCGACATCGGCGCCGGCACGACCGACTTCTGCGTGATGAAAGGCCGCTATCCGACCGAGGAAGACCAGCGCACGCTCACCGTCGCCGGCGACTCGGTCGACACGCAACTGCTCAAGCTCATTCAGGAGCGCTACCCCGCCGCGAACGTGACCGTGTTCATGGTCCGCGAGTGGAAGGAGAAGTACAGCTTCGTCGGCGACTCGCGGCGCAACGTGGTCGTGCAGGCGCCGGTGCGCGGCGTGCCGACGGACCTCGACATCACCGCGGAAATGAAGACCGCGTGCGAGGCGCTCGTGCCGCCCGTCGCGGAGACGATGCTCGATTTGCTCTCGCGCGTGGAGCCGGAGTTCCAGGACCGCGTGCGCAACAACATCATCCTCTCCGGCGGCGGCGGCCTCATTCGCGGATTGCCCGAGGCGCTGGAGAAAGTGCTGCGCACGGTCGGCGGCGGCAAAGTGCGCTACATGCAGGACCCGGTGTTCATCGGCTCCGACGGCGGCCTGGCGCTGGCCGCCGATGCGCCCGAGGGCGACTGGGAGAGACTGACGGCGTGAGAATGTGGGGCGGGCTTCAGCCCGCCCGTCGCATCCCAAGGTCATGCTGACCCGCGTCCTCGTCTTCCTCCTCGTCCTTCTCGTCGCGATCCTGCTCTTCGCGCAGTTCCTCCGCCGCACGGGGATGTTCTTTCCCGACCGCTACCCCACCGGCCGCTGGGACATGGGCGGCGAAGATCATTACTTCGAGGCCGGCGACGGCGTGCGCCTGCACGCGTGGTGGTTCCGCGCGGCGAAGCCCGACGCGCCGGTGCTGATCTGGTTCCACGGCAACGCCGGCAACCTCACCGATCGTGCCGACATGGCCGCGGAGCTCGCGAAGCGCGGCGTCTCCGTCTTCGTCTTCGACTACCGCGGCTTCGGCCGCAGCGAGGGACGCACCTCCGAGTCGGGCAGCTTCCGCGACTCCATCGCCGCGTACGACTACGTGCGCGGCAAGGGAGCGAAGCGCATCGCCCTCTACGGCGAATCGATCGGCGGGCCGTACGCGGCGTACGTGGCCAGGGAAAAGCGCGACGTGCGGGCGGTGATCATCGAGAACTCGTTCCCGTCGCTGAAGGACCTCGGCAACGCGCTCTACCGCCCGCTGCCTCTCGGCTGGACCGCGCCGTTCGCCATGCGCACGACCGCGTGGCTGAACGAGGCCGGCGCTCCCGTGCTCGTCCTGCACGGGCAGCGCGACGCCGTCATTCCGTACGCGCTGGGGAAGAAACTCTACGACGGCCTGACCGTGCCGAAGGAGATGTTCACCTCGCACGCGGGGCACTGCGAGATCCCGCTCTTCGAGGCGGCGCGGTACTACGAGGCCGTGACCCGTTTCGCCAGCAGGTAAAATGCCCGCGTGAATCCCGGCGACATTCTCGACAACCGGTACGAAATCGTGGCGCCGCTCGGAGCCGGCGGGATGGGCGCGGTCTTCAAGGCCGTGCACACGCACCTCGGCGCGCCGCGCGTGATCAAGGTCATCCACGCCAACATCTCCGGCAGCGCCGACGCCAAGGACCGCTTCCTTCGCGAGGCGCGCACGGCCACGAAGGTGCACCACCCGAACGTGGCCACGCTGCACGATTTTTCTTCCCTCCCCGACGGCTCGCATTACATGGTCTGGGAGTACATCGACGGCGAGAACCTGGCGCAGCGCCTGCGCGCGCGCGGCACGCTGCCCCCGCGGCAGGCCATTCACATCATCCAGCAGGCGCTGGCGGGCCTCGACGCCATTCATCGCGCGGGCATCGTCCATCGCGACATCAGCCCCGAGAACCTGATGATCACCGCCGACGACACGGTGAAGATCATCGACATGGGCGTGGCCAAGGTCGACGACGCGGGCGCGGTGTCGCAGACGCGCACGGGCATCTTCGTCGGCAAGCTGCGCTACGCCGCGCCGGAGCAGCTCGGCTTCATCCCCGACGGGGAGAAGATCGACGGGCGCGCGGACATCTACGCGATGGCCATGGTGCTCTTCGAGCTGCTCACCGGACGGCCGCCGTACGAGGCCAAGTCGCCGCACGAGTACTTCATGCTGCACGCGCGGCCGCAGGAGGCGCCCACGGTGTCGCTGCCGCCGAACCTGCTCGGCGCCGCGGCGATCCAGGAAGTGCTGGAGAAGGCGCTCTCGCGCGACCGCAACAACCGCTACAACACGGCGCGCGAGTTCTCGTCCGCTCTGGAAGTGGTGGAGCTGCGCCTGCCGACGGAAGTCGACGAGCTGACCGTGTCGCTCCCGAGCGACTCGACGATGCGTGTGAATCGCACGATGCCCGGCGAGCAGACGAAGCGCGCCACGGCCTTCACGCAGGAGCAGACGGCGCAGCACACTCCGCCGCCTCTCCCCCCGCCCAACTCCGCGCCGACCGTGCTCACGCCGCTGCCGCCGCAACAGCCGCTGGCGCCGACGCAGCAGGCCGCCTTCCCGCTGCAGCAGCCGAAGCAGGGGTCGATGCTGCCGCTGTTCATCATCATCTTCATCCTCTTCATCGTCGTGGCCGTCGTCGGCGCCGTGATGTTCTGGCCGGGGAAGAAGGAACCGGAAGTGGCCGAGACGACGACCACGGCCGCGCCGCCGGCGGTGACGGCGACCACGGCGACGACCGCCACGCAGCAGCCGCAGATCGCCGAGGCCTCGGTCACGGTGACGAGCGGCACGGCGGACCTGCCGCTGTCGACGACCGCCCCTCCGGTCACGCAGACCGTCGCTCCGCCGCCGGTCGTCCCGCAGCCGCGCCAGGAGCCGCGCCAGGAGCCGCCGCCGCGGCGCACCGACACGGTGGCCGAGGTCGTGCCGCCCGTGCAGACGCCGCCCGCCCGCACCGAGACGAGGGAAGACGGCGACGGCCGCGCCGGACTCGCCTCCGCCCCGCGCTACGTCGACGGCGGCGACGACGAGGCGGCGAACGAGCGCGCGCTGGAGAACCTCCGCCGCAACCTCCGCGGCACGAAGAGCATGTCCCTCCGCGGCGGCGCCATGCGCGACGAGCTCTATCGCGCCATGCGCGACCAGCTTCCGGACATGGACTTCGACGGCGAGGCGGACGTGATCGTCCGCTTCGAAGGAACGAACGAGCGCACCGGCCGCATCGGCCGCAAACGCCGCTCCGCGATCGCCACGGTGAGCAAAGGCGGCCGCGTCATCTTCCGCTACGAGCTCCCGCCCGAGGATTACCGCGTCGGCGACTCCGCCGCGGAAGCCTTCGCCCGAGTCATCGCCAACGCCGTGGAGTGATTTAGGAGTGCGGCGGCGACGAGCCGCCGCTTTCCGATCCGCCGCAGCGATGCCGCACCGTTACCAAAGCGGCGGCTCGTCGCCGCCGCACTCCTGAAGGAGAGGCGCTGTGTCGCAGTGACGCGTGGCACCGCGCCGGCTCGCTTCTTTCCGGTTCCATAGGGGCGGAGGTGTCCCGTGGATGCCGTTCTCCTGGCGCGCGCGCAGTTCGCGCTCACGATCATGTTCCACTTTCTCTTCCCGCCGATCACCATCGGGCTGGCGTTTCTCATCGCCCTGATCGAGACGGCACGCTGGCGGACGGGCAAAGAGCTGTACCGCCGCATGTCGGATTTCTGGCTGAGAATCTTCGCCGTCAACTTCGTGGTCGGCGTGGCGTCGGGGATCGTCATGGAGTTCCAGTTCGGGACGAACTGGGCCAGTTACTCGCGCTTCGTCGGGGACATCTTCGGCGCGCCGCTGGCGGCCGAGGGCGTGCTGGCGTTCTTCCTCGAGTCGGGATTCCTCGGCCTGCTGCTGTTCGGGCGCAAGCGCATCTCGTCGTTCGTGCGCTGGCTCGCCGCGGTGATGGTGTGGCTCGGCGCGACCCTCTCCGCGTTCTGGATCATCGTCGCCAACTCGTGGATGCAGACGCCCGCGGGCTTCCGCGTGGCGAACGGACGCGCGGAGCTGACCGACTTCATGGCCGCCGTCTTCAATCCCTCCACGCTGCCGCGCTACACGCACACCGTCGCCTCGGCCTGGGTGTGCGGCTCGTTCCTGATGGCCGCCATCGCGGCGTGGTACTTCCTCCGCGGCCGGCGCACCGACGTCGCCCGCGCGTCGCTGAAGCTCGGCCTCGTCGTGGCGCTGCTGTCGACGGTGCTCGTCTTCGCCACGGGCGACCGCCACGCGAAGCAGGTGGCGCGCACGCAGCCCGCCAAGTTCGCGGCGATGGAAGGTCTCTACTCGACCGAGCGCGGCGCGCCGCTGATCCTCTTCGCGCTCCCGCCGTCGCAGCAGGGCCGCCGCGACGCGCCGGAGCTGATGATCACGAACCTCACCTCGTTCCTCGCCTTCGGCAACTTCCAGGCGCCGGTGCAGGGGCTGAACGAGTTCCCGCGCGACGAGTGGCCGTCGGTGCCGGTGACGTTCCTCTCCTTCCACAACATGGTCATCATCGGCAACCTGATGCTGCTCATCGCGCTGGTCGCGCTGGTGCAGCTCTGGCGCGGACGTCTGGAGCGGTCGCGCGGCGTGCTGCGCGCGATCTTCTGGGGCGGCCTGGCGCTGCCGACGCTGGCCATTCAGCTCGGCTGGCTGGCCGCGGAGATGGGACGCCAGCCGTGGATCGTCTACGGCCTGATGAGGACGCGCGAGGGGGTGTCGAAGGTGGTCCTCGCGCCGGAGATCGTGACGTCGATCGCGCTCTTCGGCGTCATCTATCTCCTCCTCGGCGCGGTATGGATCCATCTGCTGCGGCGCGAAGTCGTGCACGGCCCCGAGGGAGAGCCGCTGCCGGAGCTCGAGCCGGCCGTGGCCCCGCCGCTCAGTGCGGAGCCGGTGTACTAGTGCTGGAGGACGTCATGCTCGATCTGCAGTTGACCTGGTTTCTTCTGATCGGCGTGCTGCTGGCCGGCTACGCCATCCTGGACGGCTTCGACCTCGGCGTGGGGATGCTGCATCTGTTCATCGCGAAAGACGACCGCGAGCGCCGCGTGCTGCTCAACTCCATCGGCCCGGTGTGGGACGGCAACGAGGTGTGGCTGCTGACCGCCGGCGGCGCGATCTTCGCCGCCTTTCCGAAGGTCTACGCGACCGTGTTCTCCGGCTTCTACCTCGCGCTGATGCTGCTGTTGACCGCGCTCGTGCTGCGCGCGGTGTCGCTGGAGTTCCGCTCGAAGGTCGAGGCGCCGCGGTGGCGCGCCGCGTGGGACGGCGCCTTCGCCTTCGGCTCGTTCCTCCCCGCGCTGCTGTTCGGCGTGGCCATCGGCAACGTCCTGCGCGGTGTGCCGATCGGCGCGGACGGCGAGTTCGCCGGCACATTTTTTGGCCTGCTCAACCCGTTCTCACTCACCGTCGGCCTGCTCTCCACGGCCATGTTCGTGATGCAGGGCGCGTCGTGGCTGTCGTTCCGCACCGACGGCCCGCTGCGCGCGCGTGCGGCACGCGCCGGACGTTTCGCGTGGGTCGCGTTCGTGGCGCTGTGGCTCGTGGCGACGTTCTACTCGCGCATCGAGGCGCCGCACCTCTGGACGAACTACGCCGGCGCGCTGACGTGGATCGCGCCCGTGGTCTTCGTGCTCGCCGCCGCGGCCTGGCCGTTCGTGACCGGCACGCGCGCGTTCGCGCTGTCGTCGCTGTCGATCGCAGCGCTGATCGGCATCATGGGACAGGCACTCTTCCCGTTCATGGTGCCGTCGCTGGACGATCTCGCGAACAGCCTGACCATTCGCAACGCGTCGTCGTCGATGCTGACGCTGAAGGTGATGCTGGTCATCGCGCTGGCGGGAATGCCGTTCGTGGTCGGCTACACGATCTGGATCTACCGCCAGTTCATGGGAGTGGTGGTGCTGGACGAGCACAGTTACTAAGCAGACCGCATTCACTCCGCCAACACGAGGGGACGACGAAGGGCCTCCGGCGGGCCGGCGCGGCCGGCAGCGCTGGTTGGCATAGCCGGACCTCACGGTTGTCGCATGAAGCGCGGGTCTTGGGGACGCACGTGCATGACAAGCGCTGCCGACCGCGTCGGCCCGCCTATAGCTTGCCCTGCCGTTTCTCCGCTTCTCCCTCAGCCCCCAGAGAACTACCCGAGAGGGGCCGCTCGGGAGAACGGAGTTCAGGCGGCGCGATACTAAGAAGAAG
>DASUSL010000392.1:0-9247 GCA_036375135.1 Thermoanaerobaculia bacterium
TGATACGCGTTTAGGAGTGCGGTGGCGTTAGCCACCGCTTTGGTAACCGTGCAACGCAGCAGTCCCGGACACGCTAACCAAAGCGGCGGCCGTGCCGCCGCACTCCTAGGAGTCTTTTAGGAGTGCGGCGGCGACAGCCACCGCTTTGGTAACCGTGCAACGCAGCGGTGCCGGACACGCTTACCAAAGCGGCGGCCGTGCCGCCGCACTCCTAAAGGATTTCGTCGCGGTGATGGCCCGTCACGCGAACTCCATGCGTGACGATGCAGCGCTCGATCGTCCCGTCGATCACGCAGTCGTCCCAGACGATGCTGTCGCGCACCTCGCCGCGGATCACGCTGCGCGCACCCACCGTCGAGTTTTTCACGCGGCCGCTCGCGGTCTCGTGCAAGAGCGAATCGCCGTCGAGGTGAGAACCCGGAGGCGGTAAAAGCTCGCCGCGCGCCATGGCCGCGACCAGTCCCTGCGACGCGCCGAGGTAGCGCTGCGGCGTGCCGACGTCGAACCACAAACCGTCGTCGACGATGCCGCCGATGCTCTCGCGGCCGTCGGCGAGCAGCGGCTGGTAGACGCGGTCGACGATTCCGAACTCTTCTTCGTCCGGGAGGTAACTGAAGATTCGCGTGCTGATGAGATGCGAGCCGGCGAACATCAGCGCCTCGCCCGTTCCCGCGCCGAATCCGGTGACGCGGCCGTTTTCAAAATGGACGGGCGTGAAGCGGTCGTTGGCGGGCGGATGGCGCAGAGTGAGCGCCGCGATGTTGTTGCCGAGGGAATCGCGCAACTCGGACCAGCGCGGGAACTGCACCGTGTCGCCGTTCACGAGAAAGAACGCCTCTTCGCCCTCGAGCATCGGCCGCACGCGCCGGATCGCGCCGCCCGTGCCGAGGATCTCGCGCTCGTACGAGAGCTCGATGCGCTCGTACGTCTCGCTGAGATAGTGCTCCAGCACGTCCGGCAGGTGATGCAGGTTGACGATCAGGTCGCGCACGCCGGCGGCGTGGAACGACTCGATGGCCCACGCGATCAGCGGACGGTTGCACAGCGGCACCATCGGCTTCGGCAGCGTGTGCGTGATCGGGCGGAGCCGCGTGCCGAAGCCCGCCGCGAGAATCATCCCTTTCATGATTTCCAGAGAAATGAGGAAGGAGGAAAGAGGAAAGAGGAAGAGCGATGCACGCGCGCGTGATGCGCGCGGGTGGCCGGCCTCTTTCCTCTTTCCTCGTTCATCGTTCCTCTCCTAAGCGGACGGCAACTGCTCGGGCGGAAAGACCATGTTCTCGGGCAGGTCCGCGCGCGTGCGGCGATGCTGCCGGTACAGATCCGCGTACGTCTGCCGGATGCCCTGCTCCGGGTTCATCCCCAGTTCCTCGGCCACGCCGCGGATGACGTCGAGCTGCCCTTCGATCTCGAAGTAGTCGCCGATCGGCGTGCGGTCGAGGACCACCTCGACGTCGCGCACGCGCCAGACCTCGCGGTACTTCTGGTAGCGGAAGACCGGCTTGTAGCCGAGCGAGTCGAAGAGCTGGATGGCCAGCTCGAACGACTCGACGCCGGTCTGCACTTCCTCGCGCGTCTTCACGCCGCCCTCGAACCCCACCGGTCCCTTGAACGTGACGATCGCGTAGCGCCCGAACTTGCGCACGCGCAGCAGGGTCCCTTTCGTGCGCAGCTCGCCGCGGCGGTCGAGCACGATGTTGTCCTCGAAGGTCTCGGCATAGAGACGCTGCGCGCCGATCTCGTGCAGCTTGCGCACGAGGGCGTTGCGGTCCTTCAGGGCGAACTTGATCTCGATTTCCTGGGCCATCAGACCATGTCATCCTGAGCGCAGCGAAGGATCCCCTGCGGATGCGCGCTGGTCGTGCCGCCGCAGGGGATCCTTCGCCGTCTACGCGGCTCAGGATGACACCTAGGCACGAAGCACCTCAACTCCCGGCAATGACGCACCGGAGATGAACTCCAGCGACGCGCCGCCGCCGGTCGAGATGTGCGTAATCTTTTCCGCGAAGCCGGAGCTCTTCACCGCCTCCACCGACTCCCCGCCGCCCACGACGGTGATCGCGTCGGTGTTCGCCACGGCTTTGGCCATGGCCATCGTCCCCTTCGCGAACTCTTCCTTTTCGAAGACGCCCATCGGCCCGTTCCAGAAGACGAGCTTCGCGTCGCGCAGTTCGGCCTCGTACATGGCGATGGTCTTCGGGCCGATGTCGAACGCCTTCTCCTCGTCGGTGTAGCCGTCCTCGACGTCGGCGTCCCAGTCGATCTCGGTCGGATTCTCCAGCGAGTCGGCGACCACGAGATCGACGGGGAGGATGAGCTCCGCGCGCGCGTCCGTCTCCATGATCCGCTGCGCGACCTCGATCGATTCCTTGTCGACGAGCGAGCCGCCCATCGGCACGCCGCGCGCGGCCAGAAACGTGTTGGCCATGCCGCCGCCGATGAGCACTTTGTCGGCGACTTTGATCAGCGCCTCGAGCGGCTCGATCTTCCCGGCGATCTTCGCGCCGCCCATCAGCGCGACGAACGGGCGCTCCTCGATGTTCGTCACTTTCTGCAGGAACTCGAGCTCTTTCGACAGGAGCAGGCCGCCCGCGGTGCGCTCTTTCGGCATCGAGCGAGGCAGTGCGTCGATCGACGCGTGCGCGCGGTGCGACGCGCCGAAGGCGTCGTTCACGTAAAAGTCGGCCAGCTTGCGGAGCTGTTCGGCGAAGGCGGGATTGTTCTTCTCCTCGCCGTCGTGGAAGCGGAGGTTCTCGAGCAGCAGCACCTCGCCGGCGCCGAGGGCTTTCGCCTTCTGTTCCGCGTCGTCGCCGACGCAGTCGTCCGCCCACTGGACGTTCGTGCCGAGGAGCTCGGCCAGCTTTTCGCGCACCGGCTTCAGCGAGTACTTGTCGTTGCGCGTCCCCTTGGGGCGGCCGAGGTGCGAGGCGATGATGACTGCGGCCCCGCGTCCGCGGAGGAACTGCAGCGTCTGCAGCGTCTCCTCGATGCGCGTGGTATCGCTGATGACCGAGCCTTCGAGCGGCACGTTGTAGTCGACGCGGTAGAAGACGCGCGCGCCCGGCGTGAGGTTGAGGTCTTCGACTTTGCGGATCGTGATCACTTCGCGGTCAATGCTCCCTTTTTCACGTTCGCCACGTGGGCGATCAGATCCAGGATGCGGTTCGAGTAGCCCCACTCGTTGTCGTACCACGCCAGGATCTTGTGCATCTGCGGGTTGACCGAGCGGGTGAAAGTCGTGTCGACGATCGACGAGTGCGCGTTGTGGTTGAAGTCGATCGAGACGAGCTGCTCGTCGGAGTAGGCGAGGATTCCTTTCAGCTCGCCGTCGGCCGCCTCGCGGAGGGCGGCGTTGATCTCGTCCACGCTCGTCGATTTCTCGGTGTGGAAGGTGAGATCGACCAGCGAGACGTTCGGCGTCGGCACGCGCACCGAGATGCCGTCGAACTTTCCTTTCAGCTCCGGCAGCACGAGGCCGACGGCCTGCGCCGCGCCGGTGCTGGTCGGAATCATCGACAGCGCGGCCGCGCGTCCGCGGCGCAGGTCCTTGTGCGGCAGGTCGAGGATCTCCTGATCGTTGGTGTACGAGTGAATGGTGGTCATGATTCCCATGGTGATGCCGAAGCGCTGGTGGAGCACTTTGGCCACGGGGGCGAGGCAGTTCGTCGTGCACGAGGCATTCGAGATGATCTGATGCTTCGACGGGTCGTACTGCTCTTCGTTGACGCCCATGCAGAACGTGGCGTCGGCGTCTTTGGACGGCGCGGAGATGATGACCGTCTCGACGCTCTTCTTGAGGTGCCGCGACGCTTTGTCTTTCGTGGTGAAGCGCCCCGACGACTCGACGACGATCTCGACGCCGAGCTGATCCCACGGGATCTCACCCGGATCGGGATTCGAGAAGACGCGCAGCTCCTTGCCGTCGATGGTGATGGCGCTCTCGCTGTGGCGCACGTCGTTGCTGATCGTTTTGTGGACCGAGTCGTATTTCAGCAGGTAAGCGAGCGTGGCGGCGCCGGTGAGATCGTTCACGGCGACGAAGTCGATGTCGTACTTTTTCTCCAGAGCCGCGCGCACCACGTTGCGTCCGATGCGCCCGAATCCGTTTACTCCAACCTTGACCATGAGTTACAGCCTCCAACCGGGGCGTTAGTATATCGAGGTGATTCCGCCTGCGAAGTCCGTGCACGTAACGCCTCTGCAGTGGGACGGCCATGTTTTGTCGCTCCTCGACCAGCGCCTGCTGCCGCGCCAGGAGAAGTGGATCGCCTGCCGCACGCCGTCGGAGGTGGCCGAGGCGATCCGGACGATGGTCGTGCGCGGCGCGCCGGCCATCGGCGTCGCGGCAGCGTACGGCATGGCCATGGCCACGGATCCTGCTGCTGCCGCGGCTGAGCTGAAGGCCGCGCGCCCGACCGCGGTCAACCTCGCCTGGGCCGTCGACCGCATGCTCCATGTGGCGCGGGCTTCAGCCCGCGAAGGACAGTCGGAAGCCCATCACCACCTGGTCTCCGAGGCCGAGGCCATCCACCGCGAGGACGTCGAGGCGAACATGCGCATGGGCCGCTTCGGCGCCGCGCTCCTCGGCCAGAGCTCGACCGTGCTCACGCACTGCAACGCCGGCGCGCTCGCCACCGCCGGCTACGGCACCGCCCTCGGCGTGATCCGCGCCGCCATCGAAGGAGGGAAGCGCGTGGCCGTGTTCGCCGACGAGACGCGGCCCTACCTCCAGGGCGCGCGCCTCACCGCGTGGGAGCTGCAGCACGACAACATCGACGTCACACTCATCACCGACAACATGTCGGGCCATTTCTTCCAGCAGGGCGCGTTCGACGCGGTGATCGTCGGCGCGGACCGCATCGCCGCGAACGGCGACACGGCCAACAAGATCGGGACGTACACGGTGGCGGTGCTCGCGCACGCGCACGGCGTGCCGTTCTACATCGCCGCGCCGCTCTCGACGATCGACCCCGCGTGTCCCGACGGCGCGGCGATCCCGATCGAGGAGCGCAGCGCGGCCGAGGTGACGGAGATGTTCGGCGAACGCGTCGCGCCGGAAGGCGTGGCCGTGCGGCATCCGGCGTTCGACGTCACGCCCGCGCGCCTGATCACCGCGATCATCACCGACCGCGGCGTGCTGCGCCCGCCGTACGAGGAGGCGATCCGGCGAGTGATGAGCGATGAGGGATGAGGGATGAGGGATGTGGAATGAGGGATGAGGGATGAGGGATGAGGCATGAGGGATGTGGGATGAGGGATGAGGGATGAACGATGAGGGATGAACGATGAGCGATGAATGGGCAGGACACGGAGCGGTTCATCGCTCATCTCTCATCGTTCATCGCTTGATCTCCGCCCTCTGGCTGGGCAGCGCGTTCTTTCTGATGCTCGCCGCGTCCGCCGCCTTCCGCTCATCGCCGAATCCGACGGTGGCCGCGGACGTGGTCGGGGCGATGCTCGCCCGCTGGCACTACATCGCCCTGGCCGCGCCGCTCGCGCTGTTCGCGCTCACGCTGCGGCATGCGCGGCGGTTCACGTTGATCGTGCTGTTCGCCGCGCTGCTGCTCGCGGCGGGACAGGTGTTCGTCGACCTGCGCATCCGCGCCATCCGGATGTCGTCGCCGGTGTCGATCTCGGCGCTCGATCGGAGCGATCCCGTGCGCAAGCGCTTCGGCGCGCTGCATGGGGTGTCGATGCTGTTGCTGCTGTTCCAGGCGATCGCGGCAGGCATCGTCGTGGGGAGCGCCGCCGTCCCGGCGGCTGCCGGGGCGCCGTCTCGGCGCCCCGCCGGCGGCGAGGACGCCGCCGGGGCAGCCGGCGAGGACGCCGGCGGTCCGCTTTCCTAACCCACCGCGAGCATGTTGCCGTCGATGTCCATCTCGTGCACCGGCATCCCCAGCCCGCCCAGCGGCTCGCGGATCTGTGCGGCGTTGCCCACCACCACGATCAGCACGCGGTCGGGGTCGAGATACTTCTGCGCGACGTGCTCCACGTCTTCCTTCGTCACCGCGGCGATGTTCTCGCGGTAGCGGTCGAAGTAGTCCTCGCTCAGGCCGTAGAGCTCCATGTCCACGAGGCGGCTGGCGACGTCGGACGCGGTCTGCACGCTGGCCGGAAAGACGCCGATGAGGTAGCTCTTCGTCTCGTCCAGCTCATGGTTCTCGATGTCGCCCTCGCGGATGCGGCGCAGCTCGGTGAGCATCTCCGACACCGACTCGCGCGTCACTTCGTTGCGCACCGGCGCGGCCACGACGAACGGTCCCGCATTGCGGCGGAACGCGAACTGCGAGCGCACGCCGTAGGTGTAGCCGTGGCGCTCGCGCAGGTTGAGATTGAGGCGCGAGTTGAAGACGCCGCCGAGGATGGAGTTCATCACCGACAGCGGGAAGTAGTCCTCGCACGTGCGCGGCACGCCGAGGTGGCCGACGCGGATCTCCGACTGCACGGCCTGCGGACGGTCGATGACGTAGATGCGGCTGGCGTCGATCGCGCGCGGCGCGGGCGCGGGCCGCGGCACGTCGCCGCCGCGCTGCCAGTCGCCGAGGGCGCGCGTCACGAGCTCGATCGTGCGCGCGGAGTCGACGTCGCCGGCGATGACCACGGAGCTGTTGTTCGGGATGTAGTGCTGTCCGTGGAAGCGGCGCACGTCGTCGATGGTGATGCTCGCGATCGACTCCGCGTTGCCGCTGACGGAGTTGCCGTACGCACCGGTGCCGTAGAGCAGGTTGGAGAAGCGCTTGCCCGCGATGGCGCCCGGCTCGTTGCGCTGCTGCAGGATCTCGTTCAGCCGCTCCGCTCGCACGCGCTCCAGTCCATCCTCGGGGAGTGTCGGACGCGCCGCGACGTCGGCGAAGATCGACAGCGCCTCTTCCGACGTGCGCGCCAGCACGTCGAGCGAGATGTACGACGCGTCCCAGTCCGCGCCCGTGCCGAGGGCGCCGCCGAGGAGTCCGACGTCCTCGGCCAGGCGGATGGCGTCGCGCGTGCCGGCGCCCTCGTCGAGCAGATCGGCGGTGAGTGAGGCCAGTCCCGCGCTCTCGGTCGTGTCGTGATCGGCGCCGGAGCGGATCAGCGCGCGCATCGAGACGAGCGGCGCATTGTGGTTCTCCGCCACCAGCACGCGCAGCCCGTTGGGCAGCGTGGCGCGCGCGATGTGCGGAAAGTGATACGGACGCGGCTCCGCCGGCGGCGGCGCGCTGCTGCGGTCGACGACGCTCATGCGGCGCTCCGGTCGGACGGGGACTCTGGGATGAAGAGGCTGGTCACGCGGTTCTCCGGAATCATGTATTTGCGCGCCACGTGCGCGAGCTCTTCCGCCGTCGCGGCGCGATACGGATCGAGCCAGCGGTGGATCATCGACGGATCGCCGAAGTAGGTCGAGAACATCCCCAGCAGGTCGGCGCGCGAGTCGAACGTCTCGAGCTGGTGCGCGAACTCGATCTCCGCGCGGTTCTTCGCGCGCGTGAGCTCATCCTCGGAAATGCCGCCGAGGGCGAGCTTCGACACTTCCTCGTCGATGGCGGACTCGATCTCCTCGATCTGCACGCCTTCGCGCGCCGTGGCCTGCAGCATCAGCATGCCCGTGGCCTCGGTCGGCAGGACGTACGTGGCCACGTCCTGCGCGATCTGCCGCTCGTGCACGAGCACGCGATCGAGACGGCTCGCCTTGTCGGAGGCGAGGATCGTGGTGAGCAGGTCGGCGGCCACCCAGTCGGGGTCGCCCATCTTCGGCAGGTGATAGAGACGGTAGAGACGCGGGAGCTGCACCTTGTCGGGGAACGTCTCGCGCACCTCGTGGCCGGGCGCGGTGCGCTCCGCGGAGAAGCGCGGGAACGAGCCGCCGGAGGCGATGTCGGAGAAATAGTGCTCGACGAGGCGCTTCGCCTCGTCGGGGGCGAAATCGCCGACGATGGTCAGCGTGGCGTTGTCGGGGCGGTACCAGGTGCCGAAGAACTCGCGGATGTCGTCGAGCGACGCCGCCTGCAGGTCTTCCATCGAGCCGATGGTGGCCCAGTGGTACGGGTAGTC
This sequence comes from Thermoanaerobaculia bacterium, assembly GCA_036375135.1. GTDB lineage: Bacteria > Acidobacteriota > Thermoanaerobaculia > Gp7-AA8 > Gp7-AA8 > QHVT01. The sequence goes on from DASUSL010000392.1 coordinate 8,029, forward strand.
GGCCGGATAGGCGAGGCGGAGCAGCCGCTCGAAGGCGGTGCCGTACGGCACGTTGTCGTAGCGCTGTCGGCGCTCTTCCTTGACCACTTCGCGCTGGATGTCGAGCTTCTCCTGCGTCAGCGCGGGGAGGAAGAAGCCCATGCGGTCCGACTCGAGCCACAAACCGAGCGCGAGATAGTTGGACGGAAGCGTTTCGAAGTAATTGGTGCGATCAAAGAAGGTCGTTCCGTTGAGGACGCCGCCCACCGACTGCACGTAGCGGAAGTGCTCGTTGTTGCCGACGTGCTCGGAGCCGGAGAAGAGCATGTGCTCGAAGAGGTGGGCGAAGCCGGTACGCCCGACGCGCTCGTTCTTCGAGCCGACGTGGTACCAGAGGTTGACGGCCACCAGGGGAGCGGAGTGGTCTTCGTTCAGGACCACGCGCAGGCCGTTGTCGAGCCGATAGTCTTCGATGGTTAGCATCGTGCGGCGTTCTATCACGAAGTGCTGAGTGCTGAGATCCTGAGTGCTGAGTGCTGAGTGCTGGGTGCTGAGTCCCGCCCGCCCCACTCAGCACTCAGCACTCAGCACTCAGCACTCTTTCGTTTATCCTTGCGCCCCGTGAGCTCGCTCCCTTGGCGCCACATCGCCATCGAAGGTCCGATCGGCGTCGGCAAGACGTCGCTGACTTCGCTTCTGGCGAAGCGTTTCCGCGGGACCAAGGTGCTGGAGGACGCGGACAACCCGTTCCTGGACGATTTCTACAAGGACAAACGGGGCGCGGCGTTCCGGACGGAACTCTTTTTCCTGCTTTCGCGGTTCGATCAGATGCGGCAGTTCACGCAGCGTGACCTGTTCACGGAGCTGATCCTGACGGACTACAGCTTCCCGCGCAGCAAGATCTTTGCACATCTGACGCTGGAGGACTCGGAGCTGATGATCTACAACCGGCTGTACGACCTGCTCGACGAGCAGGTGCCGAAGCCGGATCTGATCATTTACCTTCAGGCCTCTCTTGATACACTCTTGAAGCGCATCAAGAAGCGTGGGCGGGCTTACGAGAAAGCAATCTCGCCGTCGTATTTACAGGAGCTCAGCGAGGCGTACTCTCACTACTTTTACCGGTACGACGAGACGCCGTTGCTGGTGGTGAATTCGACCGAGATCGATTTCGTGAACACGCCGGAGCATTTCGAACAGCTCGTCGAGCAGGTCCGGAATGCGCAGAAGGGAACTCAGT
>DASUSL010000393.1:0-5555 GCA_036375135.1 Thermoanaerobaculia bacterium
GCCGCTTTGGTAAAGGTGCAACGGAGCGGTGCTCGGCACGCTCACCAAAGCGGCGGCTTTGCCGCCGCACTCCTAGACGGGCGCGAGGCCGTTCACCATGGCGGTGAACGTCGTCAGGATCTGTTCGTCCGTGAACGGCTGCTCCGGCTCGTGGTTGCGCTGCACGAGGATGCGGTCGCGGATCATCCCTTCGGCGGAGCCGAACATGGCCGAGCACATCACGCGTGTGTCGATGTCCTTGCGGAACGAGCCGTCCGCGCGGCCGCGCTCGATCTGGCCGGCCACGGCGGTCATGAACTCCTGGAAGCCCTTCGACAGCAGCACCTCGGGGGAGTGGCCGCGCATGCGCCGTCCCTCGAAGAGAAAGAGGAAGGCGATGTCGAGGTCCTGACCGAGGGCGCGGACCATCATCGTCAGCAGGCGGAGGATTCCCTCGCGGCCGTGCTGCGCGTCCTGGAGCACGGGCTCCACGCGCAGGTTCAGCCCCGACCACGAGTCGTTGAAGATCGCCTCCAGCAGCCCCGCTTTGCCGCCGAAGTAGCGGATCAGCTGCGACTCCGAGCTCCCCGCCTCGCGCGCGATCGCCGCCGTCGACGTCTGCTCGTAGCCGTTCTTCGCGAACAGCGTCTTTCCTGCATTGAGCAGGCGCATGCGCGAGGTTTGAGTGCTTTCTCCCTGATCGGACGACACGGTGCCGCCAGCGTAACCGCTCCATTGCCCGAGGTCAAGGTAGCGCCACTACCGGAGCAAGTGCAGCGTCTTCAGTCACTTAACCGACCATGGTCCGCACCTTGCTTCCCAGGGGAGTGGTTGGTGGTAACGCTACCAGCCTGAAAAAGTGGAAAGCTCAGGTTTCCGCGGCATGTGCGCATCCTGCCTGCGCGAGCGCGGAAAGGGCGGGACGGATCTCAGGTCCGTCCCGCCGTTGTCTTTTTTTGTGATATTTTCCCCGCACAATTTAAGAGGAGAGTTTTTCATGCGCCTGACCGCCGCCGTCCTGCTGGTGTTCGCCGTCCTCTGTCCGAGTGCATCCGCCGCCGAGGAGTTCGACGACTGCGACGCCGGCTTCATCGCCGCCATCGGCTCCAGCGCGTATCAGTTCTCTCCCGCGCACCACGGCGACCTCGGCACGGTCCGACTCTTCTCCATCCTCTCCTTCCAGCGCGCCGCGCACGAGAGACGCTTCGGCAGCGCGCTCTGGCAGCTCCGCATCGACCGCGTCGCCGACGGCACGCGCGTGCTCACCCTCGACGGCCGCTCCTTCATCGGCGTCGAAGGCGCGGCGCTCGCGGAGCTCTACTGGGACGGCCGTGACGACGCCGGCCGCCCCGTCCCCCCGGGCAAGTACCGCTACACGTACGTGGCGCGCTTCCATCCGACCGCGCTCACGTACGACGCCGCGTTCGACGCCGACGAGGCGCTGGCCTCCAGCGACGAGGTGATCGTCGACTACAACCTGCGCGCGGAAGGGTCGCGCAGGCTGCGCATCACCGCGAACGCCACCAGCTGCCAGGTGCAGCAGAACGCGCCGATGGAGAGCGGCTTCCCGTACAACTTCTACTACGGCTCCACGCACTCGCACTCCAACTGGTCGGACGGCGGCTATCCGACGAACGCCTGCAGCAGCGGCAACTCGTACGGCACCGGCACCTTCGCGCCGGCGGACGTCTTCGGCTACGCGCGCAACACCGCGGGCCTCGACTTCTGGGTGGTCAACGAGCACAACCACCTGATCCAGGACGCGATCGCGAACAACAACCCGCCGGTGACCGAGGCGAAGGTGAAGCAGCGGTATCAGGACGGGATCGCCGCCGCGAACGCGGCCACGGTGAACGGCTCGTTCGTCGGCATCTACGGCATGGAATGGGGCGTCTCCACGAACAGCGATCAGGGACACGTGACGCTGCTCGAGACGCCGAAGCTCCTCGGCTGGGAAAGCTGCACGACCTGCAACGGCCCGAATCCCGAGTGCACGCCCGGCACGAACTGCTACTTCGACGTCTTCACGCCGAAGCGCTTCGGCTACCTCGCGCTCTACGCGGCCTCGGTGGCCAATCCCTCCAGCGCCGGCGCGCTCGGCATCTTCAACCACCCCGACTCCGGCAACTTCGACAACTTCGCCTTCAACGCGAACGCCGACAACGCCATGCAGGGCATCGCCGTGCGCAGCGGCCTCGCCTTCTCGAACGCCACCGACTGCGCCACGACGAACGTCGGCGCGAGCGACTACTCGAACCGCTGGAAAGAGGCGCTGAACAAAGGCTTTCACCTGGCCCCGGTCGCCGACCACGACTCGCACTGCAACAACTACGGCATGGCCCTGCCGACGCGCACGGTCTATCTCGCGCCGTCGCTGACGAAGGCCAGTCTCCTCGCCGCGCACCGCGCGCGCCGCTTCTATGCGTCCGAGGATCCGAACGCGCAGCTCGTGTTCCGGACGAACGACAACGCGCACGTGATGGGCGAGATCTTCAACGCCGCCGGCGGCGCCACGCTCGTCGCCAGCCTCTACGACCCCGACGGCGAGAGCGTGAGCACGCTCGAGGTATGGCGCGGCACGATCGGCGGCGGCGTTCCCTCCGCGCCGTACGCCACGTACTCGAATACGTCGACGGCGACGCTCACGGAGTCGCTCACCTCCGGCACCTACTACTACTACGTCCACGCCGTGCAGGCCGACGGCCACGACCTCTGGTCCGCCCCGATGTGGATCACCTACCAGGCCGGCGGCGGCGACACGACCGCGCCGACGGTCTCGATCACCGCGCCGTCCGCGGGTGCCACGGTCAGCGCGACGGTGAGTGTCGATGCCTCCGCCAGCGACAACGTCGGCGTCACGCGCGTCGACTTCCTCGTCGACGGCGTCGTGCAGGCGAGCGACACCAGCTCGCCGTACTCCTGGAGCTGGAACACCGCGGCGTCGACGAACGGCGCGCACGTGCTGCTGGCGAAGGCGTACGACGCGGCGAACAACGTCGGCACGGCGGTGGGCGTGAGCGTCACGGTCAGCAACGGCGGCGGCATCAGCGCCGACGTTTCCGGCTGGAAGATCACCCAGGCCAACGCCACCGGCCAGTACGTCCTCCCCGCCGGCACGACCATCCCCGCCGACGGCTACCTCGTCGTCGCGCGCCAGGCCGACAAGGCCGCGTTCCAGTCCTACTGGGGCGTGACCCTCGGCAGCAACGTGACCTTCGTCAACTCCAACGGCGCGATGCCGGTCATCAACGGCGACGAGAACTTCTCGCTCTACAACGCCGCCAACGCGCTCGTCGACGGTCCCTCCGCGTCGCAGCCCGTCTCCGCCGCCCGCGCGATGCAGCGCGTCGATCCCTGTGGAACATCGTGGAACAGCGCCCTCGAGTCGGCCGCGAACGCCGGCAGCGGCGCGGGCGCCGGCTGCGGCGGCGGCGTCAAACTGAACGAACATGCCGACGCCAGCGGCACCGGCAACTACGTCTACGAGTTCATCGAGCTGCACAACGACTCCGTGGCGGCGGGCGATACGACGCCGCCCGCGGTCTCGGTCACCGCACCCGCGAACAATGCCACCGTCTCCGCGACGGTCAGCGTCACCGCAAGCGCGAGCGACAACGTCGGCGTGACGAAGGTGGAGTTCTTCCTCGACGGCGCGCTGCAGTCGACCGACACGTCGTCGCCGTACGCGTGGAGCTGGAACACGACGACCTCACTCAACGGCGCTCACGCGCTGACGGCGAAGGCGTACGACGCGGCGAACAACGTGACTACGTCCTCCGCGGTGAACGTGACCGTGAGCAACGGCACGCCGGCCAGCATCGGCGGCTGGTCGCTGGTGCAGGCCAACGCCACGCTCACGTACGCGATCCCCGCCGGCACGACCGTGCCGTCGAAGGGCTACGTGATCATCGCCCGCAACGCCACGAAGGCGCAGTTCCAGACCTTCTGGGGCGTGACCCTCGGCGCGAACGTGATCTACATCAACGCCGCCGACACCATGCCGCAGATCAACGGCAGCGAGACCTACGACCTGCGCAACGCCTCGAACGTGCGCGTCGACGGCCTGACCATCGCCATGGCCAGCGCCGGCGGCGAGTCGATCAAGCGCACGAACGGCTGCGGCGCCGCGAACAGCTCCACGAGCTGGAGCCGCACCGCGTCATCGACCGCGAATCCCGGCACCGGCGCGCCGGCGCCCTGCAACAAGGGGGCGTACATCAGCGAGTTCTCCGACGCGCTGGGCACGGGCAACTACATCTACGAGTTCGTGGAGATCCACAACGACAAGTGACGCTCACTTCTCCGTGAACTTCAGCTGCGCATTGGCCGCCTGAAGGCGCTGCGCGCCTTCAGGCGTGATGCCCGACCTGCCGATCAGCAGCACGCGCAGCGACGGCACCGCCGCGAGATGCACGATCGCCGCGTCGTCCACCTTCGTGTCGAAGACGCTCACCTTGTGCAGCACGCCGAACGACTTCAGCGTGGCCAGTCCGTCGCTCGTGACCTTCGTGCCGCCGAGGAAGAGCGTCTCGAGGCGGGTCAGCCCGGCGATGGAGGAGAGCCCGGCGTCGGTGAGATTCGTGCGGAAGAGGTTGAGGAGCTGCAGCTTCGTCAGCGGCGCGAGGTGCGCGACGCCGGCGTCCGTCACCGTCGTCTTGCGCAGGTCGAGATGCTTCAGCTCCGGGAACGCCGCCAGCAGCGCCAGCTCGTCATCGGTGACCGTGGACTCGTGCAGGTCGACCTTCGTCACCGGCGAGCCTTCGACGGTGCCGCCGCGCCGCTCGATCATGGCGAGCGCGTCGCGTTCCGAGGCGGAGGCGAGGCAGGCGAAGAGCAGAGAGGCGGCCAGCAGTGTTGTGCGCATGCCGGTGATGATGCGTCCGCGAATCCTCAAAGTCATCACTCATCACTCTTCTCTCATCACTCGTTCACACGCACGCCATACGACAAGGCGCATGATGTCGCCATGCACCGCCGCACGTTCCTGACCGTTCTCGCCGGCGCCGCCGTGTGGCCGCGACTGGCATCCGCCGAGGAGTGCAGGGTGACGTCGAGCGCGGTGAAGGGGCCGTACTGGCGCCCGAACGCGCCGTTCACGACCGACCTCGCGCGCCCCGGCGGCGAGGCGATCGTGGTGCACGGCGTGGTGCGCAGCGCGAAGACGTGCAAGCCGATTCCGAACGCGCTGCTCGACCTCTGGCAGGCCGATCACCACGGCCACTACGACGACGAGCTCTGGCGCGCACGCGTTCGCGCGGGCAGCGACGGCGCGTTCTCGTTCCGCACGGTGAAGCCCGCGCCGTACGGCTCGCCCGGCTTCATGCGTCCCGCGCACATCCACTTCGTGCTGAGCGCGGAAGGACATCGCTCCCTCACCACGCAGCTCTATTTCGAAGGCGATCCGTATCTCGACAAGGACCCGCTTCGATCGGTGCACGCCGACTTGATCGGCCGCGTACGCAACGGCCGCTGCGCGTTCGACGTGTTCCTGGCGTAGACGCAACAGGGACGACGGAAGCGCCTCCGGCGGGCCGGCACGGCCGGCAGCGCTGGTTGGCATAGCCGGGCCGCACGCT
>DASUSL010000394.1:0-10619 GCA_036375135.1 Thermoanaerobaculia bacterium
GGGGAGGATAGCAAAGGCGCACGACGTTCACGACGCCATCGCGACGCCGGCACCGTCGCCGCCGGAAACCCGAAGCGCAGATCGCCGGGAAGAAGGAACCGCATCCCCGAACCGCTCTCTCCGCTCCGGCGGGGAGAGGGACTCCGCGCGTGACTTCACCTGCCGCTTCGCAGAACATACGCGGCCGTGAAAGCAGTCATCCTCGCCGGTGGACTCGGCACGCGCCTGAGCGAAGAGACCGTCGTCCGTCCCAAGCCGATGGTGGAGCTGGGTGGGCGGCCCATCCTCTGGCACATCATGAAGCACTACTCCCATCACGGCATCGACGACTTCGTGGTCTGCCTCGGCTACAAGGGCTACACGATCAAGGAGTACTTCGCCAACTACTTCCTGCACAGCTCCGACGTCACCATCAACCTGCGCAGCAACGAGCTGCAGGTGCATCAGAACAGCTCCGAGCCGTGGACGGTCACGCTCATCGACACGGGCGACGCCAGCGCCACCGGCGGCCGGCTCCGGCGCGTCCGTCAACATGTTGACCAGGAGACGTTCTGCTTCACCTACGGCGACGGCGTCGCCGACGTCGACCTCACCGCGCTGATCGCCTTTCACCGCGAGCAGCGGACGCAGGCCACGCTGACCGCGGTGCAGCCGCCCGGCCGCTTCGGCGTCATCGACATCAACGAGGACAAGATCCGCGAGTTCGCCGAGAAGCCGCCGGGCGACGGAAGCTGGATCAACGGCGGCTTCTTCGTGCTCGAGCCGTCCGTGCTCGACCTCATCGACGGCGACGACACGTCGTGGGAGCGCGAGCCGATGGAGACGCTGGCGCGCAACGGACAGCTCTCCGCCTTCCGCCACGCCGGCTTCTGGCATCCGATGGACACGATGCGCGACAAGAACCATCTCGAGGAGCTCTGGGCCTCCGGCCGCGCGCCGTGGAAAGTGTGGCGATGAACCGAGCCTTCTGGCGCGGGCGTCGCGTCTTCCTCACGGGGCATACGGGATTCAAGGGAACGTGGCTGACGCGGTGGCTGACCATGCTGGGCGCGGACGTCACGGGGTATTCGATCGACGATGGAGGCCGGGCTGACGCCCGGGGGGCCAGGCTGAAGCCTGACCTGCGTTTTGATGACGTACGTGATCTGGCGCGGCTGCGGGCGGCGATGAGTGAGGCCGCGCCGGAGATCGTCGTGCACCTCGCCGCGCAGGCGCTCGTGCGCGCCTCGTACGACGAGCCGGTGACGACGTTCACCACGAACGTGACCGGCACCGTGCACGTGCTGGAGGCGATCCGCTCCCTCCCCTCGGTGCGCGTGGCGGTGATGGCCACGAGCGACAAGTCGTACGCGAACTCCGGTGCCGGCCGCGCCTTCACCGAGGACGATCCGCTCGGCGGGAACGACCCGTATTCGAGCAGCAAGGCGTGCGCGGAGCTGGTCATCACCTCGTATCGCGCGTCGTTCTTCCGCGGCGAAGACGCACCGCGCATCGTCAGCGTGCGCGCGGGCAACGTCATCGGCGGCGGCGACTGGGCGAAAGACCGTCTCGTCCCCGATCTCGTGCGCGCCTTCCGCGCCGGCACGCCCGCCGCGATCCGCTATCCCGACGCCACGCGCCCCTGGCAGTTCGTGCTCGACGCGCTGCACGGCTACCTGCGCGCGGCCGAGTACGCGTGGGAGCGCGGCGACCTCCCCGAGACCTTCAACTTTGGCCCCGATCCGCGCGAGGCGCGCTCGGTGCGCTGGCTGGCCGACACCATGGCCGCGCGCTGGGGCGGCGGCGCCGCGTGGCACGTGACGGGCGGCGTGCATCCGCACGAGGAGCCGCTGCTCGCCCTCGACAGCGCGCGTGCGCGGCAGTGGCTGCAGTGGAAGCCGCTGCTCGGCGCCGAAAGCGTGGTCGCGTGGACGACGGACTGGTATAAGAGCGCGCGTGATCTCACCGTCGAACAGATCGAGCAGTTCATGGAGCTGATCCCCGCATGATCCCCTGCCGCTTCTGCGGCGCGACCCTGTCCGAAGTCTTTGCCGACCTGGGTGTGCAACCGCTGTCGAACGCCTACCTGCATCCCGATCAGCTCCTCGAGGCCGAGCCGTTTTATCCGCTGGTGGCGCAGGTCTGCGGACGCTGCTTTCTCGTGCAGGTGCCGTCGCTCGTGACGCCCGAGCACCTCTTCAGCGACTACGCCTACTTCTCCTCCTACTCCGACTCCTGGCTCGCGCACGCGCGCGACTACGCCCGCGCCATCACCGCGCGCCTGGGCCTCGGCGCGCGGTCGCAGGTCGTCGAGATCGCCAGCAACGACGGCTATCTGCTGCAGAACTTTCGCGAGGCGGGCATCCCGGTGCTCGGCATCGAGCCGGCCGCGAACGTCGGCGCGGTGGCGCGCGAGCGCGGCATCGAGACCTGGACGACGTTCTTCGGCACCGCCGCCGCCCGCGAGATCGCCGGCCGCGCCGACCTCCTCATCGCCAACAACGTGCTCGCGCACGTGCCCGACCTGAACGACTTCGTGGAAGGGCTGCGCATCGCGCTCGCGCCGCAGGGGACGATCACCATCGAGTTCCCGCACCTGCTGCAGCTCGTGCGGCACGTGCAGTTCGACACGATCTATCACGAGCACTTTTCCTACTTTTCGCTGATGACCGTGGAGAAGGTGCTGGACGCGCACGGGCTGCAGGTGGTGGACGTGGAGGAGATCCCGACGCACGGAGGATCGCTGCGCGTCTACGCCCGCCATCGCGATGCAGGTGGAGGACAGGCAATCCTGCCTGTCCCGTCTGACCCGCGCGGTCAGGACACGCAGGACAGGCAGGATTGCCTGTCCTCCACTGCTGCTGTGTTGCGCAAGGAGCGGGAGCTCGGGCTGGACCGCCTCGAGACCTACCGCCGCTTCGACGAGTCGGTGCGCGCCTGCAAGCGGTCGCTGCTCCGCTTCCTGATCGGCGCGCGCGAGAAGGGGAAGCGCGTGGCCGGATACGGTGCGCCGGCGAAGGCGAGCACGCTGCTCAACTACTGCGGCGCGCGCACGGACCTCATCGATTACACCGTCGACCGCAGCGCGCAGAAACAGGGGCGCTTCGTCCCCGGCGTGCGCATCCCCATTCACGCGCCCGAGGAGCTCGCGGCCACGAAGCCCGACTACGTGCTCGTGCTGGCGTGGAATCTCCGCGACGAGATCATGGGACAGATGGCGCACGTGCGCGACTGGGGCGGGCAGTTCGTCATCCCCGTGCCGCTGACCGAGGTGCTGGCGTGAAATTCGTCGAGACGCCGATCGCGGGCGCATACGTGATCGAGCTCGAGCCGCATCACGACGAGCGCGGCTTCTTCGCCCGCACGTACAGCGACGACGCGTTCCGCACGCTGCTGCCGCATGTCATGCAGGCCGGCACTTCGTTCAATCACCGCCGCGGCACCGTGCGCGGGCTGCACTACCAGCGGCCTCCGCACGGCGAGGCGAAACTGGTGCGCTGCACGCGCGGCGCGATCTTCGACGTGATCGCCGATCTCGCCGCCGCACGCTGGTACGGCGTGGAGCTGACGCAGGACAACCATCGCATGATCTTCATCCCCGAGGGCATCGCACACGGCTTTCAGACGCTGGAGGACGCGACCGAGGTGAGCTACCTCATCTCGCGCGATTACCACCCCGAGTCGGCGGCGGGCGCGCGCTGGGACGATCCGCTGCTGGGCATCCGCTGGCCGCTCGAGGCCACGCTGATCTCCGACCGCGACCGCACCTGGCCGGAGCTTTCGCGATGACCGCCGAGGAGGCGCTCAAGACCGTCGGTGCCGACGCGGAGACGCGCGCGCGCATCATCGCCGCGCTGCAGCAGTTCGAGTCGCACCCCGAGCGCCGCTTCACCACGGTGCGCGACGACGTCACGGGGCCGATCGTCGACGCGCTGCACGCCTCGCTCGACGTCGTGCGCAAGGAGTTGAGCAACGGACTCGTGTTCGAGTTCCCCTACCGCTCCAAGATCGCGCGCGACTTCGTGATGTCCATCCCCGGGACGCCCGATCACGTCTGGGAGCCGCAGACCACGAAGCTGCTGCTGCATCTCTCGAAGGACGCGGAGCACGTCGTCATCGGCGGCGCGTACTTCGGCGATCAGGCCATCCCCGTCGCGCACGCGCTGCGCGGCCGCGGCGTCTGCCATGCCTTCGAGCCGAACCGCGAGATGGCGGCGATGCTGGAGCGCAACGCGGCGCTGAACGCGCTCGACAACGTGCGCGTGCATCCGCTGGCGCTCTGGTCCGAGGACGGGGTGTTCCTGCAGTTCGTCGGCGATGACGCGTACGCGAGCACCGTGGCCGCCGACAGCGGCGTGCCGACGACCACCATCGACGCGTACGCGCGGGCCAACGGCATCGACCGCGTCGGCCTGATCATGCTCGACCTCGAGGGAGGAGAGCTGCACGTGCTGCGCGGCGCGGAGGAGCAGTTGTCGCGGCACGCGCCGCACGTAGTGTTCGAAGTGCACCGCTCCTACGTCGACTGGACGCAGGGGCTGCACAACACGGACATCGCGCGCTACCTGACTTCCTTCGGCTACACGCTCTTCGCCATCCGCGACTTCCAGTCGAACTACGACCTGAGCGGCCGTCCCGTCGAGCTGGTGCCGGTCGAGACCGCGTATCTCGAAGGGCCGCCGCACGGCCTGAACCTGCTGGCCATCCGCGACACGTCGCTCCTCGACGGCGAGCAGTTCGCCATCGTGCCGAACGTCAGCTCGAAGCTGCTGCTGCATCGCGATCCGAAGCTGCATCATCCCCGAGGCGGCCTGTGATCACGGTCCTCGGCGCCACGGGATTCGTCGGCTCCGAAGTGGTGCGCCACCTGCGGCGCAGCGGCGCCGAGCTCGACGCGCCGCCGCGCGGCGCCGACCTCACCGGCCGCGACCTCGGCCACGTCATTTACTGCATCGGCCTGACCGCCGACTTTCGCCAGCGCCCGTACGACGCCGTCGACGCGCACGTCTGCAAGCTCCTCGACGTCGTGCGCAACTGCACGTTCCAGTCGCTGCTCTACCTCTCCTCGACGCGGCTCTACCTCCGCAAGGAAGGGATGGCGCGCGAAGACGACGACCTGGTGGTGAATCCGCTCGAGGCCGAGGACATCTACAACCTCTCCAAGGCCACGGGCGAGTCGATCGTCCTCTCCCTCGGCACGAAAGGACGCGTGGCGCGCCTCTCCAACGTCTACGGCCCGGAACAGAAGGACACCTTCCTGACCATGATTCTCGACGAGGCGGCGACCCGCGGGACGATCACGCTGCGCACCGCGCTCAGCTCCGAGCGCGACTACATCAGCGTGAGCGACGTGGCTGCGTTGCTGGTGCAGATCGCGCTGCGCGGCAAAGAGCGGATCTACAACGTGGTGGGCGGCGAGAACCTCACCAACGCCGAGGTGACGGAGGCCATCGCCAGGCTCACCGGCTGCACGGTGTCGGTGCTGCCGGACGCGCCGCCGGTGGTCTTCCCCCGTCTCGACAACAGCCGCGCGCGCACGGAGTTCGGCTTCACGCCGGCGCGGCTGCTCGAAGACCTGCCGTCGCTGCTCGGGAGCCGCGCATGATCGAAGTCGATCGCGAAAACGGCACGATCAGCGTCGACGGCCGCACGATGCCGATCGACAGCGCCGAGGGCTTCGCCGCGCTCTCGGATGCGTGGCTCGACGCGGCCATGCGCATCAAGCAGCAATACACGTTCACCTGGTTCGGGCGGCCGGTCATCCAGTTCGCCGACGACCTGATGCGGCTGCAGGAGCTCGTCTACCGCGTGCAACCCGACGTGATCGTGGAGACGGGCGTGGCGCACGGCGGCTCGCTGATCTTCTTCGCCAGTCTCTGCAAGGCCCTCGGACGCGGGCGCGTGATCGGCGTCGACGTCGAGATCCGCAAGCACAACCGCGTGGCCATCGAGACGCATCCGCTGGCGCCGCTGACGACGCTCATCGAAGCCGACTCCATCGCTCCCTCCACCATCGAGGCCGTGAAGGCGCTGGTGAAACCGGGAGAAACCGTGTTGGTGATGCTCGACTCGAATCACACGCGCGCGCACGTGCTGGCCGAGCTCGAGGCGTACGCGCCGCTGGTCGGCGAAGGCTCGTACGTCATCGCCATGGACGGCCGCGGCATGGAGCTGGCGGCCGGCAGCGCCCGCGGCGTGGCGCAGCAGTGGGGCAGCGACAACCCGAACGCGGCCGCGCGCGAGTTCGCGCGCACGCATCCCGAGTTCGTCCTCGAACAGCCGCCGTTCCTCTTCAACGAAAGCGCGCTGACCGAGTGGAGCTCGGCGTTCTGCGGCGGCGTGCTGCGGCGGGTGACCGCGGGATGAAACTGGGCCTCGTGCTCGTCACGCGCGATCGCACCGAGCTGGCCATGTCCGCCATCCAGTCGATCCTGTCCCAGGAGGGCGGCTGCGCACTCGACCTCATCGTCTCGGACAACTCGTCGACCGAGGAAGGGGCGCGGAAGCTCGCGGAGCACTGCCGCTCGCTCGGCGATCCGCGCGTGACCTGGATCCGCCCGCCCCAGTCGCTGCCGATGCCGAAGCACTGGGACTGGGCGCTCGAACAGGCGCTGGCCCGCTCCGACGCCACGCACTTCGGCACGCAGTACGACCGCAAACTGTGGAAGCCGGGCGAGCTGCGTGTCTTCGCCGCGGCGTGCGCGGCCGATCCGGCATTGACGGTCGTGGCGGCGTACGACGCCGCGTTGCAGACCGCGAGCGGGGTGGAGGCCTGGGCCATGCCGGTGACCGGCAGGCTGTACGAGATCCGCAGCGCGGCCATCGTGCGGCTCACCTCCCGCGGGATGGTGCACCAGCTCGGATACGCGTATCCGCTGCTCTCCAACTGCATGGTGCCGCGCGCGACGCTGGAACGGGTGCGGGCGCTCTTCGGCACGATCTGCGACTCCGCCACGCCCGACGGCGCATTCACCTATCGCCACACCGCGGTCGCGGAGCGCTACCTCTATCTCGACCGCGCCGCCGTGATCGCACACGGCTACAAATTCAGCAACGCCTTCTCCTACTTTCGCGGCGACGCCGGCGGGACCTACGGCGACTGGCTGAAGTTGTGGGGCGACCGCCCCTGGCTCGATGCCGCACCGATCCCCGGTCTCGACCTCGGCCTGAACATCATGTTCCACGAGTACGGTGCCGTGCAGCGCGTGGTGGGAGAGGAGCAGTTTCCTCCGATCGACCGCAAGGGATACCTGCGCGAGCTGTCGTACGGGCTGCGCTGGATCGACGATCCGGAGCGGCAGCGGGAGATGCGCCGCGTCCTGCGCAGGCATGGCTGGCGCGAAGACGAGCGTCCGCTCTGGCGCCGGCTCCTGTCGCGCGTGCGCCAGAAGATCCGCCCCGCACCGCCGGCACCGCCGGCGCCGTCCTTACCGACGTTCGCGAACGACGACGAAGCGGTGCACTACCTTCTCCAGCCGCGTCCGTTCACCGAGCAGAACCCGGCCATCGCACCGCTCGAGCCGGTCGAGGTACCGTTCCGCGCATGAAGCTCACCTTCGTGCTCCCGACGCGCAACCGCGCCGAGCTGGCCATCGCGGCGATCCGCTCGCTGCTCGCACAGGACGGCGAAGGGTGCAGCGTGGAGGTCGTCGTCTCCGACAACTCCTCATCGGAGGAAGAGGTACGCCGCCTCGCGGACTTTTGCCGCCGCGCGGCCGACGCTCGCGTCGCGTATCTTCGTCCGCCGCACGAGCTGCGCATGGGTCCTCACTGGAACTGGGCGGCGGAACAGGCACTGGCCCGCGACGGCGTCACGCACGTCGGCGTGCAGTACGACCGCAAGGTGTGGAAGGCCGGCGGGCTCCGCGCACTCGCAACCGCGTGCGAGCGCGACCCCGGCATGACGGTGACGTACGGTTGCGACCTGGCGCTCCCGGCGCCGCAGGGACGCCTGGCCGTGGAGTACGCCGGCAGCGGCAAGCTCTACGAGATCCGCACGCGTCGAGTCCTCGAGCTGACCGCGCGTGGAACGCTCCGCGACCTCGAGCAGGCCTTTCCGGTGTTCTCGAACTGCGTGACGCCTCGCGCCACGCTCGAGCGGATGCGGGCGCGATTCGGCAGCATCTGCGATTCGGCGATGCCCGACTCCGCCTTCGCCTATCGCTTCTGCGCGGTCGAGGAACGGTATCGCCACCTCGACCGCGCCCTGGTCAGCGCATACGCCTCCGACAAGAGCAACGGCCTCGCCTACTTCCGCGGCGACACCAGCGGCACGTACGGCGACTGGATGAAGATGTGGGGCAACGACTCGTGGCTCGATGCCGCGCCGATCCCCGGCCTCCCCCTCGGCCAGAACGTGATGTTTCACGAGTACGTGCTCGTGCAGCGCGCAGAGGGAGAAGAACGGTTTCCGCGGATCGACTTCGAGGGGTATCTGCGCGAGCTCGCCAGCGCCCTTGCATGGATCGAGAATCCCGAGTGGCGGGCGAAGATGCGCGCCGAGCTCGAACGGCACGGCTGGCGCGAGCAGCGCCGTCCGCTCGTGCGCCGCATCGCCTCGCGGCTGCTGGCGCCGTTCCGCGGGAGACAGTCGCCGGTCGGCCGGCGACCGACGTTCGCCACCGACGAGGAAACCGTGCGCCATCTCGCCGAGCCCAGGCCGTTCCGGGAACAGAACCCGAACCTCGCCGCGCTCGAGCCGGCAGAGGTCGCGCCGCGGTGAAGCTCGCCGCCGTCATCCCGACGCGCAACCGCGCGGAGCTCGCGATCGCCGCCGCCCGCTCGCTCCTCGAGCAGGACTGCCCCATCGACGTCTTCCTCTCCGACAACTCCACCTCTCCCGACGCACTGCGCGCGTTCTCCCGCGAGGAGCCGCGCGTCCATTACCTGCGTCCGGACGAGGAGCTGCCGATGGCCGGACACTGGGACTGGGCGCTGACGCAGGCCATGCAGCGCTCCGACGCCACGCACTTCACGCTGCACTACGACCGCAAGTACTCGAAGCCGATGACGTGGGGAGCGATGGCGGACGTCGCGGCGCGGTGGCCGGAGCTGGTGGTGACCTACTCCAGCGACTACATCTCCGCCCTCGCGCCGCCGCTGCGCGTCTGGCAGGTCGACTGGAGCGGGCGCGTCTTCGGCGTGCGCACGGCACGCATCGTCGAGTTGATCGTCACCGGACGCGTGCCGGAGATGGCGCACGTGATGCCGATCCTGTCGAACTGCGTCGTGCCGCGTGCCGTGCTCGAGTCGATCTCCCGCCGCTTCGGCAGCATCTGCAACAGCACCGCCGCGGACGCGTGCTTCACCTCGCGCCTGGTCGCGCTCCACGACCGCTACCTGCACCTCGATCGCCCATTGACGATCCTCTACGGCTTCGGGCACAGCGCCGGCGTCGGATATCTCCGCGGGCAGGGAGGCGATTTCGCCGACTTTCAGAAGACGTGGGGCCAGCGGGCGTGGCTCGAGGCCGCACCGATCCCCGGCCTGAACCTCGGACAGAACATGCTCTACCACGAGTACGAGCTCGTCCGCCGCGAGACCGGAGAGCGTCTCCCTCCCGTCGACCGCGCGGCGTACGTGGACCATCTCGGCGAGGCGCTGCAGTGGGTCGAGATGCCCGGGCAGCGCGCGCACTTCCGGCGCATTCTCGAAGAGCATGGGTGGAAGGGCGGCGAGCCCCTCGTCGTCCGTGCACCGTACCGTCTGCGCGAACGCGTCCGCCAGGTGGTGCGCACGTTCCTCGCCGATCGTTTCGGCATCCCGCCATCGTCCGTCAGCGGCTTCGCGTTTCCCGACGAGTCCCGCGCGCTGCAGTACGCGTTGAAATACACGAATCGCCGGCGAGACGAGCATGGCGACCTGACCATCCTCGAACCGGAGGTCGTCACGCGATGAAGATCGCGGCCGTCATCCCCACCCGCAACCGCGCGGGGCTGGCGATGGCCGCGGTCCGCTCGCTGCAGGAGCAGGACTGCGCGCTCGAGATCTTCGTCTCCGACAACTCCACGGCCGCCGATGACGAGCTGCGCGCGTTCTGCCGCGACCAGCCGCGCGTGCACTACCTGCGACCCGAGCGCGAGCTCTCCATGGGCGCGAGCTGGAACTGGGGCGTGCAGCAGGCCATGGAGCGCTCCGACGCCACGCACGTCACGCTGCACTACGACCGCAAGCTCTCCAGGCCGAAGGCGTGGGAGGCGATGGCGGCGGCCGCCGCGTCGCATCCCGGCATGCTGGTCAGCTACTCCATCGACTCGATCACCACCGAGCCGCCGCCGCGCCGCCTGTGGCAGCCGCCATGGACCGGCAAAGTCTTCGAGGTGCGGACCGCTCGCGTCGCCGCGCTGATCGCCGCGGGCCGCATCCTCGAGCCGGGAAACGCGTTGCCGGTCCTCGCGAACTGTCTCGTGCCGCGCGCGGTGCTGCACGACCTCGTGGCGCGCTTCGGCGACGTCTGCCACTCCACCGGACCCGACTCCTGCTTCATGTCGCGCTTCCTGGCCACGCGCGACACCTTTCTCTATTACGACGCCACCATCGCCGTGACGTACGCGACGCATCGCAGCGCCGGCGCGGGACTCTTCCGCCGCAGCGGCGGCGACTTTCCCGACTGGCGGCAGACGTGGGGCGACGATCGTCCC
>DASUSL010000395.1:0-2334 GCA_036375135.1 Thermoanaerobaculia bacterium
ACCCCCCCCCACTCGCGGCGGGCTGAAGCCCGCCCCACATTGTCGGCGGGCTGAGGCGCGCCCTACATCTGCACTTGGGCGTCGTTGTCCTCGGGCTTGCGATCGAGCAGCGCGTGGTCGGGATCGAGCCCTGCGCGTGCCGGCTTGCGCGGCACGGCGATGGTGATCGTCTGCGAGCCGTCGCGGATGACGTGCTGCTGCCGGTAGATCGTCTTGCCCGCCGCATCGACCGCCGCGACGGTGATCGAGTCGCGCATCGGCACCGGCTTCTCCTTGCCGAGGGCGTTGCCCTTCAGTTTCTCCGCCTCGAGCTCCAGCGTCAGGCGATACGCGCCGTTGCCCGCGGGCTGCGCGGTCGCCTTCTTCGTGCGCAGATTCCAGAACGTGATCTCCTCGAAGAGGTCCTTCAGCAGCGCGTGCTGCGGCGCGGGCGCCACCATGCGCAGCTCGCGATAGAGATCCAGCGTCGTGGGATACGGCGTTTTCGCCGCGTCGTACTTCTGAAGCATCGTCCGCAGAGCGGCGTTCACCTTCTCCTCGCCCACCGACTCGCGCAGCGCGTACATGGCGAACGGGCCGGTGCGGTACGCGTCGAAGCGGTCGAAGGTCCGCATCAGCGGCACCTCGGCGGTCATGTGCGGCGCCAGGAACTGGCTGCGCATGATGTCGACGAGGCGCATGAGATGGTCGCGTCCGAGGGTGTCCTCGATGACCATCATCGCGCTGTACCAGGCCAGGCTCTCGCTGAGCACCGGCGCCCCTTCGACCAGCGCGGGCATGAGCTGATGGCCCCACCACTGATGCCCCATCTCGTGACCCATGACCGCGAACGGGAAGTCGATCTTCCGCGCATCGTCCTCGGGGCGCACGAGCGCGAAGGCCTCGGAGTACTCGATCAGGCCGGGGAACGACGTCAGGCCGAGGCCGCTGCCGGTGCTCGGGTACTCGACGAGCCGGAGCTGGCGGTGCGGGTAGGGGCTGTAGTGCTTCGTGTGGTAGTCGAGCGAGGCGCGCACGCCGTGCAGCATGCGTCCGAGGTTGTGTGTGTGTGCGGGGTGGTGGAGGATCTCGATGTCGATGTCGTTCCACTTCGCACGCTGCACGGCGTACCTCGCGGAGTAGATGGCGTAGCTGTTGGTGATCGGCGCGTCGGTGACGTAGTGGAAGTAGCGGCGGCCGTTCGCGCTCCACGCGCGGCGCAGCTCGCCGGGCGCGACGCCGGTCTGTTCGGCGTCGGTGCCGATGATCGTCTCGAGCGCGATCTTCTCGCGTCCCTGCTGGTCGCTGCGCGCGGCGACATCCTCGAGCGACGGAATGTTCTTCCGCTCGCGCAGTCCGAGCTCGCGGCGCGCGCCGGGATTGGAGAGCTCGCGGCTGGTCTGGTAGCCGACGAACGGCAGCCACTGCCGCGCGCCGTGGGCCTGCTCGGCGCGATGCTGGAACCACGAGCCGTTTTCGACGACCGCCGCGTTGCGGCCGGAGTTGGTGAAGCCGCGCGGCGCGTGGCGCAGCGCGAAGCTCATGTTCACCGACTCGCCCGGCTGCAGCGGCTTGCCGAGTTTGTAGATGCGATAGGCGAATTCCTGGTCGTGCAACTCGACGCGCGACGCGCGGTCGAAGGTCACGTCTTTCGTCTCCGCGCTCGGGCTGACGACGAGATGGATCGTGTCGATGGCGGTCTTCGTGCGGTTCTCGAGTCGATAGCTGCCGCGGATCTCGGCGCTGCCGCGCCGCGGATGAAAGTCGACGTGCAGCTTCGTCGCGGCGAGCAGCGGCTGCGGCAGCGACGCGTACCTGCCGTAGCGGCGCTCGTACCCGGCGCGCCACTGGTCGTGCTCCGCGTCGGTGTAGTAACGGTTCAGGACATTGGTGTTGTAGAAGACGAAGCCGCCGGCACCGGCGATGATGGCCAGCGCGATGGCGCCGACCGTCGCGGGCCGGCGCGTCAGGCGGCGCCGCGCGAACGTGAGCCGCGTGCGCAGTCCGCGCTCCTCGCCGCGCATCCAGAAGAGATACGTCACGACGCCGAACAGCAGCGCCCAGCCGGACCAGTAGAAGGTGAACCACTTCCACGCCGTCAGTTGCGGTCCGAAGCCACTCATCTGCGAATACGTCCATTCGGGCGCGCTGCCGTAACGCAGCAGGTGGTGCTCGACGCCGAGCTCGCCCGCCATCTGCAGCGTGACGTACGCCAGGATGGCCACGACGTTGCCGACGTACTTCTGGTTGATCAGTACGTGGATGACCATGGCCAGCGCGGCGAAGAGCAGGAAGCCGCTGAGCTGGAAGCCGAAGAGCGTCTGCACGTAGAGGCCGAGGTCGACGAGCGGGGCG
>DASUSL010000396.1:0-5142 GCA_036375135.1 Thermoanaerobaculia bacterium
GACGACAGGCGTCCCGTCGCGGCCACGGCCTGGTTGAACGTCGTGTGCACGCGTCCGTCCGCGGCGACGAGCTGCGGCAGCGCGTCGATGTACGTCCCCTTCAGCTTGTGCAGCTCGCGATGCTGCAGGATCAGCTGTGGCACCGCGTAGCCGTGCGAGGCCAGCTCTTCGAGCACTTCGACGCTCGTCGAGTAGCTCTTGGTGGTCTTCGTTTTCTTGATGACCGGGTACTGCAGCTTCTCGAACAGGATGTGCCCGAGCTGCATCGGCGAGTTGATGTTGAACTCCATCCCCGCCTCTTCGAAGATGCGCTTCTCGAGCTCGGCGATCGTGTCGCCCATGGTCTTGCCCATGGCGCGCAGCAGGTCGACGTCGACGCGGATGCCGCGCTCTTCGAGCGCCGCCAGCACGGGGAAGAGCGGCAGCTCGATGCGCTCGTAGATGTCGACCAGCGCTGGATCGCGGCGCAGCTCCGGAGTGAGCACGTCGCGCAGCGCGACGATCACGTCGGTCTTCTCGCCGAGGTATTGCTGGTACGCGCCGAGGGGCGAGGAGCCGATCTCGTGATCGAGCTCGAACAGCGGCGCGGTCTTCTGCACGTCCTTGCGCGTGCCGATGTCCTGCTTGAGGCGGTCGCGGGCGATGTTGCCGAGGGCGTGGCTGGGGAGGCCGGGGTTGATGACGTAGGAGGTGAGCATCACGTCGTCCCAGCGCGACGGCACGGGCCAGCCGAGGGCGCGCAGGCGGCGCGACTGCGCCTTCGCGTCGTAGGCGACGAAGAGGCGGTCGCTGGCAAAGAGCTCGCGCAGCGCGTCGTGCAACTCGGGCGTGCCGCCGAGATCTTTGCGGATCGGGACGAGCAGCGACTCCGATGCCTTGATGGAGAGCGACGCGGCCATCGGCGCGTCGAAGCCTTCCATCGTTTCGGGCTCGAGCCACACCGCGACGGCCTCCTGTCCTTCGACCAGCGCGCGCACCTCCTCGGCCGTGGCCGCGATGCGGAAGTCTTTGTGCGCGGGAGGTGCCTCGGGGAGGAACTCCTGCATCAGCGACGCGAACTCGAGGCGCGAGAAGATGTCGTGCAGCTTGGCGCGGTCGGGGTCGGTGCGCGCGAGCGTCGCGAAGTCGATGTCGAGATCGAGATCGCACTTGATGCGGGCCAGCTCCTTCGAGAGATAGGCCTTGTCTTTGTTGTCCTCGAGCGTCTTGCGCTGCGCGGCCTTCTTGATCTGATCGAGGTTCTCGTAAACGCCGTCGAGGGAGCCGAACTGCTGGATGAGTCCCTTCGCGCCCTTCTCCCCGATGCCGGGGACGCCGGGGATGTTGTCGATGGCGTCGCCCCAGATGGCCATCACGTCGACGACTTTCTCCGGCGGAAGGCCGAACGCCTCTTCGACTCCTTTGGCGTCGTACATCGTCTCGCGGCCGGTGTGGTAGAGGCGGATGCCGTCGCCGACGAGCTGGAAAAAGTCCTTGTCGCTGGTGGCGATGACGACGTCGTAGCCGCGGTCGCGTGCGGTGCAGGCCAGCGAGCCGATGAAGTCGTCGGCCTCCCACTCGGTGGAGCGGATGACCGGGATGCGGAAGCCTTCCAGGACTTCGTAGACCAGCGGGATCTGCACGACGAGGTCGTCGGGCATCGGCTTGCGGTCTTTCTTGTAGTCGGCGAACTGGGTGGTGCGGGCGGTCTCGCGTCCCTCGTCGAAGGCCACGGCGATGCAGTCGGGGTCGTGGTCCTTCATCAGCTTCCGCAGGACGGTGGTGAATCCGTAGACGGCGTTCGTGGAGAAGCCGGAGGAGTTCGTCAGGTGGCGGATGGCGTAGTAGGAACGGTAGACGTTGTTGGAGCCGTCGATGATGAACAGGCTCGGGCGTTTGGTTTTGGCCATTGGCGCGCGAATTCTATCGAATGCCCATAAAGCACTAACGGACCCTTTCGGGTCCGTTGTGGTACATCAGAGCTGGACTGCTGCGGCTAGTTGGTGGGGTTCAAGGAAGCTAAGTGAGTAATCGTCCAAAATCGGTCCAATAGTCAAGGAGGGAGCCCGCAGCAGCCACTTGGCGCAGGCGAGTTTGAAGGGACCCGCGCGAGTGGGGTTTCGAGGTCCAATTCGAAACCTGATTCATCGTGCTCTCCACCATTGCTAGGACGCTGCCAACTTTGGAAATTCGCGGCGAATCCGTCGGGAAAGTGATCCTCCCAGCGGCCGCAACCATCTTAAATGCAGCAATCAAGCGGGATACGCCGATTGCTTGTGAAAAAAAGCGCATGGAGGCGGCTACCATTTTCGCGGGAAACTTTTTCCACCGCTGGTAGGACGGTTGCAAATCTGACATTTACCGATGCGCCGACTTTTCCCCTTTCTTACCATTCTGCTCGTTTCCACCCTTCCCGCTGCCGCTCAGAACTGGAGTGCCGGCATCCATAGCGGCCCCTTCGTCTTCGGCGATTTCGTCGAGCGCACGGTCCGGCCCGCCGCCGGCGGACCGGTCGGCACGATGACGCTGACGCTCTCTGCCGGAACTCGGGCCGGCCTCGCCGTCGACCTCGAGCGTTCCTTCGCCCCGCGCTGGGCCGTGCGCCTGGAAGGGACGTTCACGCGCGCGCCGCTGGCGGTGGAACAGGAGGGGGAGGAGGACGGACGCGAGCTCGAGGCGGGCGAGGTCGACGTCTCGACCTTCACGCTCCCGCTCGTCTTCCGCATCAACCCGCGCGGCGCGTTCCGCTTCCATCTGATGGGCGGACCGGCGTACGCGCTCTACCGCGTCGAGGGTCGGCAGAACGTCTCCGGCATCACGCCGGTCGACAAGAGCAGCGGCGAGCTCGGTCTGATGGCGGGCGGAGGCGTGGCGTGGTGGGTGAGCGACCGCTTCGCGGTGGAAGGCAACATTACTGATGTGGTGACGAGCTCACCGTTCGACCGCGAGGACTTTCCGTCGTCGCCCGGCTGGAGGCTTGAGCGCCCGCACAACGTGCACACCACGGTCGGGCTGCGCTATCGCTTCTGAGAACGTACGACAGGCTTCAGCCTGTCGATGAGCAGGCGAAGCCTGCCCAGGTCATGCGTCGTGCAGCGAGTTCAGGTCGCGCAGGAACGCATCCAGCGGGATGCGATATCCCTCGGCCACCTGTCCCAGCGTCTCGTCGCCGGCCATGCCGCAGCCGGCGCAGTGGCCGAGGTGGTACGCGGCGAAGACCCAGCGCACTTTGGGGTGCGTCTCCAGCGCTTCGGCGACGATGGTCTCGGGAGTGAACATGGAGCGCTCCATTCTACCGATAGAATGCGGGCGATGACGGTGCGCCTCCTCTTCTTTGCGGTCCTCCGCGACATCGCCGGCACCGACCAGCGCGAGCTGGCGCTGGTCGAGGGGACGACCGCGCACGACGTGTGGCAGTCGCTGCGCGGGGAGTACGCGAAACTGAGCGACTACACGCAGCCGCCGATGATCGCCATCAACGAAACCTACGCCACGCCCGAGACCGTCCTCCGCGACGGCGACGAGCTGGCCTTCATCCCTCCGGTCGCGGGCGGTTAGGCCGGCACGGCCGGCAGCGCTGGTTGCCCAGGGCTTCCGCATGCTCTTCGCACGTCGGATAGACTCGCGCAAGTGCATTACCTGACCGACGATCCCATCGACCCGCATGCGCTCGTGAAGAGCGTGATGCGTCCCTCCGACGGCGCGTACGTGCTCTTCGAAGGAGTGGTGCGCAATCACCATCACGGCAAGGCGGTGGAGTCGATCTTCTACGACGCCTATCGCCCGATGGCGGAGAAGGAGATGGAGCTCATCGTGCGCGACATCGCCTCGCGCTACCCCGACGTCGCACTGGCCGTCGTCCACCGCCTCGGCCACCTCGTGGTGGGCGACTCGTCGATCGCCATCGTGGCCTGCTCGCCGCATCGCAAAGAGTCGTTCGAGGCGTGCCGCATGATGATCGACCGCATCAAAGAGACGGTGCCGATCTGGAAGAAGGAGCGCGGACCGGGCGGTGAGGAGTGGGTGGGATGGCAGGGGCAGTGTTGACGCCGCTCCCCGCGGCGAGCGTCATTGTGCTCCGCGACGCGCCGCTGGAAGTGCTGCTGCTGCGCCGCCACGGCGGGGCGTCGTTCATGCCGAATGCGTGGGTGTTTCCCGGCGGTGTCGTCGACGGAGAAGAGACGACACGTCAGGCCGCCGCGCGCGAGGCACATGAGGAAGCGGGGGTGGTGCTCGATCCCGAGTCGCTCGTGGCCACGTCGCGCTGGATCACGCCGGTCGGACTGCCGAAGCGCTTCGACACGTGGTTCTTTCTTGCTGCCGTTCCGCGTGACACTGCGATCGCGATCGACGGGCGTGAGATCGTCGAGTGGATGTGGATCGCTCCCGCCGACGCGCTGGCGCGGCGCGATCTGCAGGTCGTGCTCCCGACGCGGAAGAACCTCGAGGCGCTGGCCGGCTTCGAGAGCGTCGGCGCGCTGCTGGAGTCGCGGCGCGGAGCGACCATCGAGCCGATCGAGCCGGTGCTGGTCGACGGCAAACCGACACTGAAGGCGGGCTGAAGCCCACCCTACATGAACATCCGCCGCATCACCGCACCGAACCCCGGACCGTTCACGCTCGACGGGACGCAGACCTATCTCCTCGGCGACACCGCGGTGCTCGATCCCGGTCCGAACATCGAGTCGCACCTCGCGCTCATCCGCGAGGCCATGCCGCGACTGCAGACGATCCTCATCACGCACCGCCACGGCGATCACGCGCCCGGCGCCGTACCGCTGAAAGCCGCGACCGGCGCGCGCATCATCGCGCCGCGCGACGTGCTCGACGACGTCGACCAGCGCGTGAGCGGCGGCGAACACATCTCCATTGATGGCGTCGACGTGGAAGTGATCCACACGCCCGGACACACGAGCGAGCACGTCTGCTATCTCACGGCCGGCGGCGATCTCTTCACCGGCGACACGGTCCTCGGCACCGGCACGACCGCGATCTTTCCGCCGGACGGACACATGGGCGACTACCTCCGCTCGCTGGGGACGCTGCGCGCGCGCAATCCGAAGCGCATCTATCCCGCGCACGGCCCCATCCGCGACGACGCGGTGGCGCTCATCGACGAGTACATCGCCCATCGCCTGCTGCGCGAGCAGCAGGTGCTCGACG
>DASUSL010000397.1:0-5414 GCA_036375135.1 Thermoanaerobaculia bacterium
CGGCGGGACGCCGCCACGGGCAGCCGGCGGGGACGCCGGCGGTCCGCTAGAGCAGTTCCGCCAGCTCTTCGTCCGTGACGAACGGCGACTGCAGGCGCACCGGGGCGCCGAGGTCCTTGAACAGCAGGTCGCCGCGGCCGAGGAGCGTCGCGGCGCCGGGCTCGCCGCCGAGGACGATGCGCGACTCGGCCGGCTTGACCACGCGCAGGCAGACGCGCGCCATCAGGTTCGTGTCGATCACGCCGGTGACCACGTTGCGGTCGGGGCGTTGCGTGGCGAAGACGAGGTGCACGCCGGCGGCGCGTCCTTTGGCGGAGAGGCGGCCGACGAGGCGCTCGATCTCCTTGCGCTGCTTCGGGTCGGCCAGGATCAGGTCCGCGTACTCGTCGCAGAAGCAGACGATGCGCGGAAGAGGCTCGTGCGCGAGGTTGTACGCGCCGAGGTCCGGCAGCCCCGCCTCGCTGATCACGCGGTAGCGGTGCTCCATCTCCTCGATCAGCTCTTCGAACAGCGGCGCGATCTCCGTGTCGTCGGGATAGACCACCGGCGCGTAGAGCGAGCGCGAATCCTCGAACGCATGGAACGCCGTACGCTTCGGATCGATGAGCAGGAGCTGCAGTGTGGCGGGCGTGTTCTGCGCGAGCAGGCTCGCGATTGCCGCGCGCAGCCACTCGCTCTTCCCGCTGCCGGCCGTGCCGGCGACGAGCATGTGCGAGTCCTGCGGCTTCGCGAAGTCGGCCCAGTGCAGCGAGCCGTCGATGGCCACGCCGACCGGGAAGCGCGACGTCCCTCCCTTCGACGGCTTTGCGAGCTGACCCCGCAGGTCGCGCCACCAGACCGTCTGCCGGTCTTCGCGCTCCACGTCGATCACGATGCGGCCGCGCGCGATCGAGATCTGCGGCGGCTCGTGCGTCTTCAGGCGCGTCCAGAGCATCGTGGCGAGCTGCGGGATGCGATCCGGACGCACGCCCGGCTCCGTGTCGACGAAGTAGCGCACGAACGCGGGGCCCGCCAGCGGCTGGCCGTCGAGCTTCACGCGCACGCCACCCTCGTGCAGGGCGTCGATGATCTTTTTGCCGGTGTCGGTGGAGGACAGGCAATCCTGCCTGTCCGTTTTGTCCGGGCCGGAGTGGACAGGCAGGATTGCCTGTCCTCCACTCACGCCCGCGAGTTTTCCGATGAGTGCCTTGAGTTTGGCCTGTGCTTCTTTGAGTTGATCGGACTCGAAGCGTTGCTCGTGCGGTTCCGGCTTGAACGACAACAGCGCCACGTCGTTCGTCTCGAGGAGGAGGCGGTACATCGCGGCCTGGCAGACGTCGGCCTCGGGTGCGGTGCGTCCCGACTTCAACTCCAGCGCGCAGAGCGCGCCGGTCTGCGGCTGGCGGAGGAGCGCGTCGATGCGGCCGGTGACGGTCACCGGCGCGCTCCACGCGTCGTCCGTCAAGCTCACGCTCACTTCGCGCTCCGTGTCCGCGAACACGACCTCGCGCGCCTCGGACACGCTGCGCCCGGCGTTGCGTTGCTCCCACACCAGGTCGGCGAGCCAGCCGGTCAGGTTGCGCACCGCTTCCCAGTACGCGGCCACGGCGGCGGCCTCGCCCTGCAACTCCGACTGATGCTCCTCGAGCCGCGGCGCGACGTGCCACGCGTACGCGTGCGAGGCGAGCTCGCGGCGCCACGACTCGCGCGTCGCGTCGGCGCGCTCGAGCGGGCGCACGAGGTTCACGCGCTCGTCGCTCCCCGTCAGCCCGGCGTAGGCCTGATGGAACAGCGTGCCGAGGAGCGGCAGCGCGCGCGTGCCGTCGCCGCCGGAGCGCGGACCGCCGGCGGCCCAGTAGACGTTGTTGCGGACTTCGGTGACGTTGACGATTCGGGTCATGATCAGGCTCGCTCGATGGCGCTGCTGCGGAGGAAGAGAAGGTCCTGCTCGCCGCGGATGACGCCGAACAGCGCGCTCTCGCGCGCGGCCACGTCGCGGAGGTCGTCGAGGGAGAGTCTCGCGTCCCGCGCGATGGCGTCGAGCGGCACGATCCAGCGTCCGACCAGCAGCTCCTGCACGCGCGACGCGAGCTCCTGCTGCGAGGCCGTGTCGGCGGCATCGCCCGTCACCGCGCGCACCGCCTCGTCGACCGCGGACGGCGTGTGCTGCGCGAGCCACGCCTTCAACTCGTCGGGTTTGATCGGACGGCCGTCGAGTGTGAGATCGCCCGCCGCGGCGTCGGCGAGCAACCGCCGCAGCGCGGCCAGCGCGGCATACGCCTCGGCGGTGAGGCGCACGACGCGCGCGCCCGAGTCGGCGAGCTCGCGCAGACGCTGCTGCGTGGCCTTCGCCGTCGCCTTGACCGGCAGCCGCTGATCGCGCACCACCACGAGCTCGTCGAACTTCTTCTGCGCGTTGAGCTGCCCGAGGCGCTTGAGACGCGAGGCGAGGCTGGTCAGGTTCTCGCCGTTGCAGACCGCGACAGCGATCGTCTTTCCGTCGCGCTTCAGCAGCACGTCGACGTCTTTGATCTTCGTCGCGCGCTCACCCGACGCGGCGCGCACGAGTCCGTCGATGATCACCCCGTCGTCGATCAGCACCGTCGGCCGCTCGCGCTCTTCATCCAGCGTCGACTCCCAGATGTCCTCCAGGGAAAGTGGAGCGCCGGCGTCCCCGCCGGCTGCCGCGGGAGCGTCCCGCTCCCGCAACGGCGCCGACGTCTGCCACGCCTCGAACAACTCGCGGCACCCCATCAGCAATCTGCGCGCGCTCACGCTCGGGATCGACAGCAGCTCGATCTGCGACTTCGTCAGCGGCCACACCGTTTCCGCGTTGCCCGCCTTCTCGAAGACGCGCACCTGCTCCACGTCCGTGTCGCCGCGCAGGCGCTGCTGCACGAGCGTCATCGCCTCGGCCGTCGTGACGAGCTTCAGCGCCGACTTGCGCTCCGCGATGCGGTCGAAGAACGCGCGGCCGACGATGCGCTCCAGCGTCTCGATGAACGAGACTTGCGCGCACGTCACCACGGCCACGTTCTCGTGCAGCGCGAGGAGCTGCGTCACCGCGTTCGCATACGCGAGCAGTCCGGTGCGGTCGTCGGGATCGATCTGCAGTCCCTCGATCTGGTCGAAGGCGAAGACGACGGTGGAGAACTCGCCGCCGAGGCGGATGAGCGTGGAGAGCGCGGTCAGCGCGGTCGACTCCTCGTCGAGGCTGAACGCGACCCCGAGCGTCTCCAGCGTCTCCTCGGGCAGCGAGCGCCCGAGGAGCCAGTCGCGCGCGGCGGCGCGATGGCGGCCGGCGAGGAACTGCGCGACCACGCGCACCACCGAGCCGTCGAGGCCGAGCGGGAGGATGAAGATGTCGAGGTGGCGGAGGAGGTAGTCCGCCAGCGTGTCGCCGGCCGGGTATTCCTCCATGACGCGATGCCACCACGCGGCGATGTCGCGGATCGGCGCGTGGACGTCGCTCATGAAGAGCCGCGCCACGGCGATGGCCAGTTGCGTGATGCCGTGCGTCTCCGGCGCGCCGCGCGTGATGTCGCCCGCGGTGGCCTGGAGGATGTCGCGATGCACGCGATCGGGCGCGGTGATCGGCAGCACGTAGACGAACCACGCGTGCTCGTCCTGCTGGATCCAGTGGCGCACGCGGTTGAGCATGTGCGTCTTGCCGGAGCCCGGCTCGCCGTAGAGCAGCAGGCCGTGCGACTGCCGCGACGCGCGCACGTCGGCGATGGTGCGCAGCACGTGCTGGAACGCGTCGCCGTTGATGGCCGGGACGTCGGAGGCGATCGAGCGCGCGTCCCAGGCCGTGTCGACGCGGTTCTGCAGGAACGGGTTGCGGAGCGTGCGGCGCAACGTCTGAAGGGCTTCGTGCATGAGGTCTCCGATCAGCGGAGGCCGATGGCGCTGAAGTAGCCGCCGCGGCCGTCTTCGATCATGGCGTCGCGTTCCGCGGCACCGAGCAGGGAAGGCGTGGGATGCGACTGCAACTGGACCGTGCCGCGCGCGAGGAGCCCGAGGACCGCACGGTCGAAGGACGGCTTGTCGTTGAACGAGGCTGCGAGCGCGGTGCGCAGATGGGGAAGGTAGACCAGCGCGCCGTCGGACTCGAGCTCGCGGATGGCGGTCACGATGGGGTCCGCCGACGGCGTGCCGCCGAGAAGCTCGCGCAGTGCGCGCTTCGCTTCCGCTTCGCCGATGCCGAGCTTCGCCGCCGCGGCGAGGAGTTTCGCCAGCTCGGGGCGGAGGAGGTCGGCCGCGCCGGGCGGATGCGCGCCGTAACGGATGACGCGCTGCTGCTTCGGATACGCGTGCAGCTCGCCTCGTTCGACGAGGTCGCGGATGGCGTCGCGGACGCGCCCCGCGGGTGCGCGCAGTTTCTTCGCCAGCTCCGTCGCGGTGAGCGCCTCGTCCGCGACTGCACGCACGATGCGCTCGTGCAGCGTGCGGTCGGGCTGCGCGCTGTAGCGGCGTCCGATGCGGAAGAGGCGCTTCGCCTCCGCGAGCGCGCTCACGACACCGCTCACCGCCTTTGCCGCCGGCCGCAATGCCTTCGGCATGGAGCGGTGGATCTCCGTCACCGTCACCGGCCGTCCCTCCGACGTCACGACGTCGAGGACGAGCGTCTCCAACTCCGCCGGCGAGATCTCGGGTCTGGGGGTGGTGGCCATGGGAACGAAGGGCGAAAGTGTAGTGCATCCGCCGCGCAAGAGAGAGACACGGTTGCTGGGAAGAAGTGGAGCGCCGGCGTCCCGCCGGCTGCCGCGCAGGCGTCCCGCCGGCGCCCCCGGGGCGGGCGGCGGGACGCCGCCCGGGCAGCCGGCGGGGACGCCGGCGGTCCGCTTAATCCAGCAGGCCCGGGATCGGCACTCCATCCGGCGCGTCGAAGTCGAGGCCGAGGAGCTCCGCGACGAGTGGCGCGATTGCGGTCAGCGGCAGCTGCGGCGCGACGGCGCCCGCGCGGATGCCGGCGCCTTTGGCGAGGAAGCCGGTGTTCATGTCGGGGAGGTCGGGATGGTGGCCGTGGCTCATGCCGGGGTTCGGCTGCAGCACCGGCCCCTCGGCGCGATCGTCGATGACGTAGCCCGGCGCGGCGGCGAGGGCGAACGGCGCGTCGGGATCGGCGCCGAGAAGATCCAGCTCTTCGCGCTCCACGATGCGGAACAGCGCGCGCATCGCGGAGGGGAGCGCGTCGAGCACGCGGCGCACGTCGGCGGCCTCGGCGTCGCTCTCCGCGCGCAGGAAGGCCGAGCCGCCGAGGGCGTGGAAGGTGGCGCGGCAGCCACCGTCTTCGAGGCGCTTGCCGCGCAGCCCCGCGTCGATCAGCCAGAGATTCGGGCGGATCTGCGTGTGCACTTCCGTGTTGCCGTGATCGCCCGTGACGAGGACCGCGGTGTCGTCCCACGTCTTCGTGCGCTCGATCACTTCCATGA
>DASUSL010000398.1:0-14482 GCA_036375135.1 Thermoanaerobaculia bacterium
GACGCACGTGCATGACAAGCGCTGCCGACCGCGTCGGCCCGCCGGAGGCCCCCGGTCGTTCCCTTGTGCGTTGGCGGCGGAATGAGTCCGGTCTGCTTAGTGTGGCGTCACGCCCGAACTTCCGCCTCAGTCGTTCAACCGCACGACCTCGGCATTGATGGCCGTCGCCAGCGCGACCCAGGCCAGATACGGCGCGAACAACCACGCCGCCGCCTTGTCGCTCTTCCGGCTGACCGCGATGTACGCGACGATGGTCAGCAGCATCAGCGCGATGTCCGCCAGCGCCGGCCCGGGCTTCTTCGCCCCGAAGAAGAGCGGGCTCCACGCCCCGTTGAACGCCAGCTGCGCGGCCCACAGCCGCAACGCGATCGTGCGCTCGCGGCTGTCATCCGCCCTCCACACCCGCGCCCCCGAGATCGCGATGAGCACATAGAGAGTGGTCCACACCGGCCCGAACACCCAATCCGGCGGCGTGAACGCCGGCTTCGCGAGCTGGTCGTACCACGCGCGCGTGTCGCCGCGCGACGGATTGAAGATTCCGCCGAGTGCCGCCACGGCGGCCATCGCGGTCCCGAAAATTGCCAGACCTTTGAGCATCGGCTTCGTTCCCACGCAAGGGTGATGCACGCGGGGCGGGGATTGCTGTGGGATTCACCTGTAGCGCACCCGAGGCATGACGGTTGCGTCGTGGCCGGCAGATGCTCAGGGCGGTGACCGCGATCCTTGTGCTCCTGGCGGCCGCCTGTGCTGACCGCGAGCGCCCAGCGCCGGTCGCTTCCAGCGCGAGCGAGGCCGAACCGGCCTGCGATGGCGGGTGGCGCGAAGTGGAGCCCGGCCTTCGGCAGCGCAGCCTCTGCAGCGGCGGCGACGCCACGCTGCATCAGGTGGAAATCGATCCGGCGCGCTGGACGCTCGACGCCGTGCGCGTGGCGCCGACCACCGCGCCCGCGGCCGCCCGCGACAGCGACGCCACGTTCGCGATCAACGCCAACTTCTTCGATCCCGACCGGAAGCCCCTCGGCGTCGTCGTCTCGCGGGGCAAAGTGATCCAGCGGCCGCACCCTGTGAGCTGGCAGTCCATCTTCTACACGACGTCGAGCGCGAAAGCGGCCATCGTCCTGCCGGAGCAGTGGGCCCCCGTACGCGACAACGCCGCGATGGCGGTGCAGGCCGGCCCACGCCTGGTCGCGGAGGGGCGGACGACGGACGCCACGCGCGGGAACGCATCTCTGCGCAGCGGCGTCTGTCTCACCGCGGATGACCGCGTGACCTTCTTCGTCACGACGATGCGGCGGCTGTACGACGTGGACGAAATGACGGCGCTCGCCGCCCGCAGCGAAGATCAGGGTGGCCTGGGCTGCCGCGACGCCATGCTCTTCGACGGCGGTCCGTCGGCCCAGATGTACCTCGCCGGCTCCGGCATCAGCATGGAAGGCGATCGCGTTCCGGTCTTCGTCGTCGCGCGCCGGCGCGAGTGACCTTGCTATCCTCCCGTTCGTGACGGAACCGAAGAAGGAAGTGATCGTGTACACCGATGGCGCGTGCAGCGGGAATCCCGGACCCGGTGGCTGGGGTGCGGTGCTGATGTACGGCGGGACGCACCGCGAGATCAGCGGCGGCGAGCCCCACACGACGAACAACCGGATGGAGCTCATGGGGGCGATTCAGGCGCTGGAGGCGATGAAGGAACCGGTGCGCGTGCGCCTGCACACCGACAGCGCGTACATCGTCAACTGCTTCCGCGAGCGATGGCACGAACGCTGGGCTCGCAACGGCTGGCAGAACTCGAAGAAGCAGCCGGTGGAGAATCGCGATCTCTGGGAACGGCTGCTCGCGCTCACGCGGCGGCACCCGGTGGAGTTCATCAAGGTGAAAGGTCATTCCACCGACAAGTGGAACAACCGCTGCGACGAGCTGGCCGTCGCTGCCGCCGCGAAGTACCGGTGACGGTGCAGCGCGGGATCTCGCGATCCCTTCACGGAAACTCGTGAATCCTGATTCCTCCGCGACCCCGCCAATCGCCGCATCTCCACGTTCCTCAACGACTTGACGCCAATGCCTTCCATGGCAGCGCCCTTGTTCCAGGGAGCTGC
This sequence comes from Thermoanaerobaculia bacterium, assembly GCA_036375135.1. GTDB lineage: Bacteria > Acidobacteriota > Thermoanaerobaculia > Gp7-AA8 > Gp7-AA8 > QHVT01. The sequence continues at coordinate 2,094 of DASUSL010000398.1, forward strand.
CGAAGGAGAAGACATGAGGCGAAAGAAGATCCTGCTGGTCGACGATTCGGCGACGACTCTGATGATGGAGCAGATGGTGCTCCGCGGGCAGGCGTACCAGATCGTCACCGCGAAGAACGGGCGGGAGGCGGTGGCGGTGGCGGCGGTCGAGAAGCCCGATCTGATCCTGCTCGACGTGGTCATGCCGGAGATGAACGGCTTCGAGGCCTGCCGCCGGCTCCGGCAACTGGAGACGACCAGGCACGTGCCCATCATCATGGTCACCACCAAGGGCGAAGAGCAGAACGTCGAGACCGGATTCGAAAGCGGCTGCAGCGACTACATCACCAAGCCGATCAACGGCGCCGAGCTGCTCACCAAAGTACGCAGCTATCTCGAGAACGGAGCCGCGTCGTGACCGCGCCGAACGAGAACGCCGGCGGCAACTACGTCCAGAAAGTGCGCGAGGACACCCATCGCGCCATCGCCGAGATCCAGGGGCAGAACGAACGGCTGCGCGGCATGGTGGCCGCCCTCGAGTCCGACCGCTCCCGCCTGCAGGCCGAGAAGATCCGCCTGCAGGAGCAGCTCATGAACGTGCGCGAGGAGCTCGCCCAGCGCGTCGACGAGCACAGCACGCTCCTGCGCCGCCTCTCCGACGTGCAGCGCGAGAACGAATCGGTGGCGGGGCGCTTCGTCGAGATCGAGACGCAGAACACCAACCTCGCCAACCTCTACGTCGCCGGCTACCAGCTCCACGGCAGCCTCGATCGCACGCAGGTGCTCGCGGCCATCAAGGAGATCGTCATCAACCTGATCGGCTCCGAGGACTTTGCCATCTTCGAGCGTGACGGGGAGGATCGGCTGCGGATGATCGACTGGTTCGACGAGCCGCCGTCGGTCTTCCACGAGGTGTCGTTCGGCGACGGGATCATCGGACAGGTGGCCGCGACCGGCCAGGCGTTCGTCGCCGACGGGGAGCAGGTCCGCAGCGTCGGCATGGCCGCGTGCGTGCCGCTGCAGGTCGACGGGCGCGTCACCGGCGCGATCGCGATCTTCCGCCTCCTGCCGCAGAAGCACGACGGACTGGAAGCGCTCGACGAGGAGCTCCTCGGCCTCCTGGCCAGTCAGGCCGGCATCGCTCTCTACTGCACTGCTCTGCACGCGCAGGTCCGCGCGCGGCAGCTCGCGGAGTCGCTCCCATGAAGAGCAGCGCCGTGCCCGCGGTCCCGGCGAAGGGCGACCAGCTCGAGCGCCGGGTCTATCTCCATCCCGGCGGTCTCTGGGCCGAGCCGTTCCCCGGCGTGATCACCACGGTCCTCGGGTCGTGCGTGTCGGTCTGCCTGTGGGATCCGCACACGACGCTGGGCGGCATCAATCACTTCATCCTCCCGCACGGCGGCGCGGTCCCCTCGGCGCGCTACGGCAATCACGCCATGGCCATGCTGCTCGCGCGCGTCCTGGAGCTCGGCGCGCGGCGGGAGACGCTGCTGGGCTGCGTGTTCGGGGGAGCGTCGGTGCTGCCCGGCGCGCCGATCGGTCCGACGCTCGGCAGCCGCAACGTGGCCGAGGCGTTCGAGTTTCTGGAGCGGAACTCGATTGCGGTGCTGCGTCACGACGTCGAAGGAGCGCAGGGGCGGAAGCTCGTCTTCCGCACCGCCGACGGCACGACGCTCATCAGAAAGCTGTAGGGACGATCGTGCTCGACAAGCAATCCATGGCCGCGCTGCTCGAGGCATTCCTCGCCGAGTCCGACGAAGGACTGGCCGCGGCGGAGGAAGCGCTGCTCGTGCTCGAGCGGACGCCCGACGACGCCGCGTCGCTCGCGGCCGTCTTCCGCGCCGTGCATACGATCAAAGGCAACTCCGGCATCTTCGACTTCGACGCCATGACGAAGATCGCGCACGCGATGGAGGATCTGCTCGATCGCCTCCGCGCGGGAGAGACCGTCGTCTCGAACGGCATCATCACGCTGCTCCTCGAATGCGTGGACGTGCTGCGCGGACTGTTGTTCGCCTCCGACCGCACGCGCGCGCTCACCGCCGCGGAGCTGCAGCTCATCGAGCGACTGCAAGCAGGGGATCATGTGGTGACGGGCTTCAGCCCGTCACGCTCCGACGGGCTGAAGCCCGTCACCACATCGGGCACGCTGCGCATCGACCTGGCGAAGCTCGATCGCCTGCTCGATCTGAGCGGCGAGATCGGCATCGCCCGCGGGCGGCTCGGCGAGCTGCTCGGCGATCCCGCGGTGACGCGTCATGCCGCGCTCGAGGCGCAGCGCGATGCCGACCATCTCCATCTCGAGCTGCAGGAGCTCGTGATGAAGCTGCGCATGGTGCCGGTGGGGCCGACCTTCCGGCAGTTTCAGCGGATCGTGCGCGACACCGCGCGGTCGCTCGGCAAAGAGGCGGAACTGCAGATCGAGGGGGTCGACGTCGAAGTGGACATGACCGTCATCGAGCACCTGCGCGATCCGCTCACGCACATGATCCGCAACAGCGTCGGTCACGGCATCGAAGCGCCCGGCGTGCGCATCGCGGCGAACAAGCCCGCCGCGGGCACCGTCGTCCTGCGCAGCTTCCGCGATGCCGGCACGATCGTCATCGAGCTGGCGGACGACGGCGGCGGCATCGATCGCGAGCGCGTGATCCGCCGCGCGCGCGAGCGTGGCCTGGCCGGCGAGAACGAGCAGCTCACCGACGCGCAGGTCGCGGAGCTCATCTTCCATCCCGGCTTCTCGACCGCCGAGACGGTCACCGATCTCTCCGGCCGCGGCGTTGGTCTGGACGTGGTGCGCCGGAACATCGACGCCATCCACGGCTCGGTGAGCGTCGAGACCGCGGCGGGACGGGGCACGACCTTCCGCGTGCGGCTCCCGCTCACGCTGGCCATCGTCGACGGCCTCGGCGTCGGCGTGGCCGGCGAGTCGTTCGTGATCCCGATGGAAGCCGTCGTCGAGGCGCTCCAGTTGCCGGCCGGCACGGGCCACGGCCGCGCCACCGGCCTGCTCACCCATCGCGGCGAGAGCATCCCCTACCTCCGCCTGCGCGAGCGCCTCAGTGGAGCGCCGGCGTCCACGCCGGCTGCCGCGCAGGCGTCCTCGCCTGCGCCCCCGGGGCAGCGGCGGGACGCCGCTGCGGCAGCCGCCGGGACGGCGGCGCTCCGCGAGAATGTGGTGGTGGTGCGCTACGCGCGCGGACGCGCCGCGCTCGTCGTCGACGAGCTCCACGGCGAATGCCACACCGTCGTCAAGCCGCTGCCGAAGTCCCTGCGCGGCATCCCCGGTCTCTCCGGCTCGGCCATCCTGCCGAACGGCCGGATCGCCTTCATCGTCGACGTGGCCGGGTTGCTCGGCACCGTCATGCGCCAGCAATCAACCAACAACGAGGAGTCGTCATGTTTCGCAAGTTGAAGTTCGTCCACCGGGTGCTGATGATGCCGGCCATTGCCGCGCTGGCGCTCGTGCTGATCCTCGGCACGACCGTCTTCGCCGTCTCGCGCACCGAGTCGTTCAGCACGATGATCGAGGTCGGCTACTTCCCGGCCACGGAGATGCATCGCGATCTCCACGAGATCCTCACCTCGATTCAGCGTGCGTTGCAGGATGCCGCGGCCGCGCACGATCCGGCCGGCATCCAGGAAGCCGATGCGCTGAAAGAGAAGTTCCTCGCGCGGCTGGAGAAAGAGAGCGCGAACCCGGCCGTCGACGCGGCGGAGGTGGAGCGTCTGCGCGGCCTGCTCAACGCGTACTACGGCCTCGGCCGCGGCATGACCGTGCGCCTCATCGCCTCCGAGACCGGCGTCAGCTTCGCCGAGTCGCTCGACGAGATGCGCCGCCGCCACAACGACCTCTCCGCGGCGCTCGACACCACGCGCACCCGCGGCAAGGACAACATCCAGAAAGCGTTCAGCGAAGTGCGCGACCTGCATCGCTCCACGCAATGGCTGGTGGTGGTCATCAGCATCATCTGCCTGATCCTCCTGGCCGGCATTTCCGTGATGCTGATCCGCAGCCTCACGCGGCCGCTGCATCAGGCGGTGGAAGTGGCGAACCAGCTCGCGGCCGGCAACCTGGCCGCGGAGATCGACGGCACGCGCGACGACGAGATCGGCCGCCTGCTGCAGTCGATGAAGCGCATGGTGCAGTACTTCCAGGAGATGGCCGGCGCGGCCGAGCGCATCTCCCGCGGCGACGTGAGCGCGACCGTGGCCCCCCGCTCCGACAACGACACCCTCGGCCGCTCGTTCCGCGACATGGTGGTGTACCTGCAGGAGATGACCGGCATCGCCGACTCCATCGCCGCGGGCGATCTCACCTCCACGATCAAGCCGAAGTCGAATGACGACACGCTCGCGCTGGCGCTGCGCAAGATGACGCGCAATCTCGCGCAGATGATCGGCGACGTCCGTTCCGGCGTGGCCACGCTCTCCACCGCCTCGACGCAGGTGTCGTCGACGGCGCAGAGCCTGTCGCGCGGCACGAGCAGCCAGAGCGCGTCGGTCGAGCAGGCCACGGCCAGCCTCGAGCAGATGACCGCGTCCATCACGCAGAACGCGGCGAACAGCCAGGAGATGCGCGACATGGCCATCCAGGGCGCGCGCGACGCGGAGCTCAGCGGCCGCGCGGTCGGAGAGACGAAGGAAGCGATGGCCGCGATCGCCGAGAAGATCAGCATCGTCGAGGACATCGCCTATCAGACCAACCTGCTCGCGCTGAACGCGGCCATCGAGGCGGCGCGCGCGGGCGAGCACGGACGCGGCTTCGCCGTCGTGGCCAGCGAAGTGCGCAAGCTCGCCGAGCGCAGCCAGAGCGCCGCGAAAGAGATCGGCGGCCTGGCCGGATCGAGCGTGCGCATCGCCGAGCGCTCGGCCACGTCGCTCACGCAGCTCGTGCCCTCCATTCACAAGACCGCGGAGCTGGTGCAGGAAGTCTCCGCCGCGTCGAACGAACAATCCACCGGCGTCGCGCAGATCAACCAGGCCATGAGCCTCCTCGACCAGATCACGCAGCAGAACGCCTCCGCGGCCGAGGAGCTGTCGGCGACCGCGGAAGAACTGGCGGGACAGGCCAAGACGCTCCGGCAGCGCATGGAGATCTTCACCCTCGGCGCGCGTCGCGCGGCCGTGGCCGACGAGCCCGCGGACGACGATGCCGCGCCGGTTCCGGTCCTCGCCGGCTACCGTCCTTCCGCCGCCGAGCTGTCGCAGTTTGATTACGAGAGGTTCTGATGCGTGAGCCGAAGGCGGAATCGACAACGGACCAGCTACTCACGTTCCTGATCGGCGAGGACGAATACGGCATCTCCATCCTGCGCGTGCGCGAGATCGCCGAGTACCGGACGCTCACGCCGGTGCCGATGACCGCGCCGTGGATCCGCGGCGTCATGAACCTGCGCGGCACCGTCGTGCCGGTGGTCGATCTCGCGGCCAAGCTGGGGCTGGACCGCACCGTCGTCTCGCGGCGCACCTGTCTGATCATCGTGGAGATGGACGTCGAGACGGAGCGCGTGGTCGTCGCGGTGATGGTCGACAGCGTGAGCCGCGTCGTCGAAGTCTCGCCGTCCGACATCCAAGAGCCGCCGCCGTTCGGACTGGGCATCGACTTCGTGCCCGGCCTGGTGCGCGTCGACGAGCGGCTGATCGTCCTGCTCGATCTCGTGGCCATCCTCGCCACCGAGGAAATCCTGGAAGTCGCTCATGCACACGAGTGAGATCGTGCCGATGTCGGACCGCGAGTTCCGCGGCTTCCGCGAGCTCGTGTATCGCGAGTCGGGGATCCACATCTCCGAGCACAAGCGCGAGCTGCTGACCGCGCGCCTCTCGCGCCGCATCCGCACCCTCGGCATGGTGCGTTTCGGCCAGTACCTCGCGCTGGTCGAGCGCGAGGCGGAGGAGCGCGTGGAGATGCTCGACCGCCTGGTCACCAACGAGACGCGCTTCTTTCGCGAGCCGGCGCAGTTCGCGTTCCTGGAGACGCAGGTCCTGCCGCGCTGGTGCGCCGAGGCGGCGGAGCGCGCGCGGCCGCGCCGCGTGCGCGTCTGGAGCGCGGGCTGCTCGACGGGACAGGAGCCGTATTCGATCGCCATGACCTTGCTGGCCGGTCTCGAGGGATGGGACGTCGAGGTGCTGGCCACCGATCTTTCCGGACGCGCGCTGCGGCAGGCCATCGCCGGCGTGTGGCCCGTCGAGAAGGCGGGCGAGATTCCGGAGCACTACCTGAAGGAGTACATGCTGCGCGGCGTGCGCTCGCAGAGCGGCACCATGTCGGCGTCGAATGCCGTGCGCACGGTGATCCGCTTCCAGCGCCTCAATCTGCACGACGAGCTGCCCGATCTCGGCACCTTCGACCTGATCTTCTGCCGCAACGTCCTGATCTACTTCGACGTCGCCTCGCGCACCCGCGCCGTCACGCGCATCCTCGGCCGTCTCGCGCCCACCGGCTACCTGTTCCTCGGCCACTCCGAAAGCCTGCTCAGCTCCGGCCTGCGCCTGCGGCCGATGGCGCCGTCGGTGTACTCGCGAGGTTCGCGATGACCGCGCCAGCCTGTCATCCCGAGCCGCGTAGACGGCGAAGGATCCCCTGCCTACGGAGCGAGCATGGGGTTCCAGCAGGGGGTCCTTCGCCGTCTGCGCGGCTCAGGATGACAGATCGATGACGGCGCTCAACGTGCTCGTCATCGACGACTCCGCGGTCGTGCGCCAGGTCATGACCGCCCTCCTCGGCGCGACGATGACCGTCACCACCGCCGCCGATCCGCTGATCGCCATGAGCAAAATGGAGACGCGGCGCCCCGACGTGATCGTCCTCGATCTGGAGATGCCGCGCATGGACGGCCTGACCTTTCTCCGCAAGCTGATGGATGAATCTCCGCTGCCGGTGGTGGTCTGCTCGAGCTTCACCGAGGCGTCGAGCGAGCTGACCATGCGCGCGTTGCAGCTCGGTGCCGTCGACGTCGTGCTCAAGCCGAAAGTGCGCGTCGGCGAGCAGCTCAGCGACTCCGCCATCGCCCTCATCGACACCGTGCGCGCGGCGGCGCAGGCGCGCGTGGGGCGAGTGCGCAGCAGGACGGACACCAGTGGACGACAGGCAATCCTGCCTGTCCGCGTCGCGGCAGAACATCCCCACGTCATCGCCATCGGCGCGTCGACCGGCGGCACGGAAGTCCTCAAGCGGCTGCTCGATGCGATGCCGGCGGACGCGCCGCCGATCGTGATCGTGCAGCACATGCCCGAGCGCTTCACCGCCGCCTTCGCCCGCCGTCTCAACGAGACCTCGGCCATGTCGGTGCGCGAGGCCGCGCCGGGCGACGTCATTCAGCCCGGCACGGCGTTCATCGCTCCCGGCGACCGTCACATGATGCTCGTGCGGCAGGGGAGGGACGCGATCGGCCTCGCGCTCCTCGACGCGCCGCTCGTCAACCGGCACCGTCCCAGCGTCGACGTCCTTTTCTCCTCGGCAGCGCGCACGCTCGGCGGCGCCGCGGCCGGCGTGCTGCTCACCGGCATGGGCCGCGACGGCGCGCGCGGACTGCTGGAAATGCGCAATGCCGGCGCGTTGACGATCGCCCAGGATGAGGCGAGCAGCGTCGTGTTCGGGATGCCCCGCGCGGCCATCGAGCTCGGGGCGGCGGCGAAGGTCCTGCCGGCCGAATCGATCGCGGCCGCACTGCTCCGCGTCGCGCGGGGCGATAATGACTGACAGTCCTTACATGCAAATCCATCTGCCGGCGGCCCTCGATGTGAGCGAGCAGGCGCTCGAGGAAGTCTTTCGCCACACACCCGTGGGCGTGTTGCTGACCGACCTCCACGGCACCATCCTCGACGCCAACGTCGCCTTCTGCGCGATGCTCGCCCATCACCGCGACGACGTCGTGGGGCGCACCTTCAGCGACTTCGTGCGCGCCGACGAGCGCGAGCACGCGCAGCACTCGCTCGGCCGCCTGCGCAACCAGGAGATCAGCAGCATCAAGAACGTCCGGCACTGGCTCGCCGGCGACGGGCGCGTGGTCATCACGAAGCTGACCGCGTCCATCGTGCGCTCGAAAGACGGAGAGCCGATCTGCGGCATCGCCTTCGTGGAAGACGTCGGCGAGCAGATGGCCATGGAGCAGGCGCTGCGCGACAGCGAGGCGCGCTATCGGCGCGTCGTCGAAGATCAGACGGAGCTCATCGTCCGCTGCCTGCCCGACGGCACGCGCACGTTCGTCAACGAGGCCTACTGCCGCTACAGCGAAGCCACGGCCGCGGAGCTGATCGGGACGTCGTTCTTTCCCTGCATCCCCGCGGACGAGCAGGAACTGGTGCGGCGCAAGTACGCGTCGCTGACGGTGGAGCATCCCGTGGCCACCGACGAACATCGGGTCTTCACGCCGCGGGGCGAGCTGCGCTGGCATCGCTGGACCGACCGCGGGATCTTCGACGCCGAGGGCAACCTCGTCGAGATCCAGGCCGTGGGACGCGACATCACCGAGGAGCGCGAGGCGCACGAACTGCGGTTCCGCAGCGAAGAAAATTATCACCGCCTCTTCAGCGCGCTGCCGGTGGCGGTATGGGAGACCGACTTCATTGAGACGCTCCCCGCGCTGCTGCAGCACGGGATGGACACGCCCGAGAAGCTCCTCGCCGCGATCGAGGAAGATCCGGCGCGCTTTTTCGAGCTGGCGAAACTGGCCAGGCCCCTGACGGCCAACGACGCCGCGCTGGCGATGGCCGGCGCCTCGACGCCGGAGGGCGTGTTCGCATGGCTGACCGCGCGTTACACGCCCGAAGCCGCGCTCGCGTATGTGCGTGCGGCGGCGCCGCTGCTGCTGGGCGACCTCCGCGTGGTCGACATCGAGCTGCCGATGCGCGCGCCGGACGGCACGCGCATCGATCTTCTCCAACGCCTGGCGCGGCTCCCGAACTGGCCCGCCGAGCCGCGGCTGATCGGGATCGTGCTCGACGTCACCGCTCGCAAGCGCACCGAGCGCGACCTCCTCCATCGCAAGCAGATCCTCGAGGAGGCCGAAGTCCTGGCGGGCATGGGAAGCTGGGAGTGGGATCCGGCCACCGATCAGGTGTACGGCTCGGCCGGTTTCTGGCGCATCTTCGATGGCAGCTCGGAGGCGCGATTCGGATCGGTCGCCGAAGCCCTGGCCTGTATCCGGGAAGACCACCGCCAGCTCGCCGCGGACATCATGACCAGCGTGCGCGACACCGGCCAGCGGCCGGAAGGTGCCGACCGAGACATGATCGTCGTCCATCCCGACGGCACGACCGTCACCGGCCGCGGAGTCGTGTTCGCGGAGCGGAACGAGGCCGGGCAGATCGTGCGCGTCTACGGAGTCGTGCAGGACGTCACCGAGCAGCGCCGCATCGAGGAAGTCGCCCGCCGCGAGCGCGAGGCCATGACCCGCGCCGACAAGATGATCTCCCTCGGCGTGCTCGTCTCCGGCGTCGCGCACGAGGTCAACAACCCCAATCATTCGATCATGCTCAACACCCCCCTGCTGCGCAAGGCGTGGCAAGGCATCGTGCCGCTCGTCGACGAGCATGCCTCGGACTCGACGCGCGTCGGCAACATCCCGTGGGCAGAGATGCGCACCGAGGCGCTGGCGATGATCGACGACATCGAGCAGGCGGCCGAGCGCATCCGCGGCATCGTCACCGAGCTGCGCGGCTTCGCTCTCGATCACGACGCGGGCGTGCGCCGGGCCGTCTCGATGAACGACGTCGTCCAGTCGTCGCTGCGCCTCCTCGGCAGTCACATTCGCAAGGCCACCACGCACTTCTCGACCGTCCTCGCGCCGGAGCTGCCGGAGATCCACGCCAACCAGCGCCGCCTCGAGCAGGTGCTGGTCAACCTCGTCATCAACGCCTGCCAGGCGCTGCCCGGCCCGGAGTGCTCCATCGTCATTGAGACCGGCCGCACGCCCACGCACGTCTTCGTGCGCGTCATCGACGAAGGCGCCGGCATCTCCCGCGAAGACCTGCGCAAGATCAAGGACCCGTTCTTCACCACCAGGCGCGCCACCGGCGGCTCGGGCCTCGGCCTGGCCGTCTCCGATCGCATCGTGCAGGAGCACGGCGGCGAGCTGACCTTCGAGTCCGAGCCGGGACGCGGCACCACCGCCACGCTGTCCATTCCCCTGCAGGAGCGCTCATGGCAACCATCCTGATCGTCGACGATGAGGAAGTGGTCCTCAACGGCGTGCGCCGCACGCTGCGCGCGAACGGCTTCGACGAAGTGCTGATGTGCGCCGACTCACGCGACGTCGAGCCGCTGCTCGAGGGCGAGCCGATCGCGCTGATCCTCCTCGACCTGATGATGCCCCACATCGGCGGCCGCGAGCTGCTGGAGCGCATCGCCTCATCGCATCCCGAGATTCCGGTGGTCGTCGTCACCGCCGAACAGGACGTCCGCATTGCCGTCGACTGCATGAAAGTCGGCGCGTACGACTATCTGCTCAAGCCGGCCGGCGCGGACGAGTTGATGGCCACCGTGCGTCGCGCGCTCGAGCATCGCGAGCTGCGCGAGGAGAATGCGCGGCTCCGCTCCAAGTTGCTCGAACAGGACCTCGAACAGCCGCGCGCGTTTTCCGGTCTGATCACCGCCGACGCGTCGATGATCCGCGTCTTCGCGTATCTCGAGGTCATCGCCCGCGGCTCGCATCCCGCGCTCATCACCGGCGAGACCGGCACGGGCAAGGAGCTGATCGCCCGCGCGCTGCACGATCTGAGCGGAAGGCGCGGTCCGTTCGTGGCCGTCAACGTGGCCGGTCTCGACGACACCATGTTCTCCGACACGCTGTTCGGCCATCGTCCCGGCGCCTTCACCGGCGCGAGCGGCACGCGCCGCGGCATGATCGAGCAGGCCGGACGCGGCACGCTGTTCCTCGACGAGATCGGCGATCTCGCCGAGGCGTCGCAGGTGAAGCTGCTGCGCGTGCTGCAGGAGCGCGAGTACTACACCCTCGGCGATGACACGCCCAAACGGCTCGAGGCGCGCGTCATCGCCGCCACGCATCAGGATCCCGCGCGCCTGCGCCGCGACCTCTACTTCCGTCTGCGCTCCTATCACGTGCGCATCCCGCCGCTGCGCGAGCGCCTCGGCGATCTGCCGCTGCTCGTCAATCACATCGTGCGCGAGGCGGCGCAGGATCTCGGCAAGCAGCCGCCCGTCGTCCCGGAGCGTCTCTACCGCGCCCTCGGGCGCTACGACTTTCCCGGCAACATCCGCGAGCTGCGGGCCATGGTCTTCGACGCCGTCGCCCGCCACACCACCGGCCCGCTGCCCGTCGATCCGTTCATCGAGGCGATGGGGACGCACGACACGGCGGATGACGACACCGTGCGCGCCGACGTCACCCGCGGCGACGTCATCAGCGAGCCGCAGTGGCGCGACATGGAGCGCACCAACCTCCTCAATGCTCTTCGCCGCGCGAACTGGAAAATCTCCGGCCGCGGCGGCGCCGCCGAGCTGCTGCACATCAAGCCGTCCACGCTCGAGTCGCGCATGAAGGCCTTCGCCATAGAAAAGCCTGTTTAGGAGTGCGGCAGCGGCGAGCTGCCGCTTTTAAACGTAGGACAGGCTTCAGCCTGTCCCGCGCTCGCGAAGAGGTGCTCGAGCTGCACCAGAGGGACAGGCTGAAGCCTGTCCTACGTTTTGACAGGCAGCGGCGAGCGGCCGCTTTTCTACCCGATATACGAAAGCGGTGGCTGATGAAGCGTCGCCACCGCACTCCTAAACTCTCGCGAATCGTCCCGAGAAATCGCGACCTCCGCTTTTGGTGCTTTCCCGCCAACGCGCGTATTCACAAGCACTTACGTTGATGCCACGCATGGTCTCCCCGTTGCCCTTAGCGGCACCGGAGGAATTTGCAGAATGCATCGTTTCAAACAACTCGTCTGCTGTCTCGTGCTCGCAACGCCGCTCGTTGCGCAGAGCGCGGCCAGCACCATCGACATCCACGGTTTCGGCGGCTGGGCCTATGGCAAGACCGACGGCCACAAGTACTCCCTCGGCACCGAGGAGGGCGAATACGACAACGCCGAGTTCGCGCTCAACGTCTCGGCCAAGCCGATCGAGAAGCTCTCCGTCGTCGCACAGATCCGTCTCGAGTCGGGCTCCGACCAGGAGCAGGCGGAGCTCGACTACGCGTTCGCCGAATGGGCGTTCCACGACGCCCTGCGCGTGCGCGCCGGCCGCGTGAAGCATCCGTTCGGGATCTACGGCGAAGTGTTCGACGTCGGTACCGTCCGTCCGTTCTACTCGCTGCCGCAGAGTCTCTACGGCGCGAACGGCTTCACCGCGCGCGCCTACAACGGCGCCGGTATCACCGGCAACGTCTCCGCCGGCAAGTGGGGACTGCAGTACGACGTGTACGGCGGCCAGATCGAGGGCGACTTCGAGACGCCCGGCCTGCTGTCGA
>DASUSL010000399.1:0-7809 GCA_036375135.1 Thermoanaerobaculia bacterium
CCTTCCACGGAAGGTCGCGGGACTCCGAGCGTGAAGTCGCGGACTTCACGCGTGAAGTGCGACGACCTTCCGTGGAAGGTCGCGGGACGCCAGACGTGAAGTCGCGGACTTCACGCGTGACGTGCAACGACCTACCGTGGAAGGTCGCGGCACTCCAAACGTGCAGTCGCGCACTTCACGCGTGAAGTGCAACGACCTTCCACGGAAGGTCGCGGCACTCCAAATGTGAAGTCGCGGACTTCAGGCGTGAAGTGAGGGCCCCATCCTCGGAGGGTCTCACCGCATGCCGGTGACACCGGCGCGCATGAACGCGAGCACTTTCGCGCCGGATGCGATGCCGAGCGCCACGACGATCAGTCCCGCGGCCACGGCGAAGGTGAGCCGCAGCCCGCTGGCCGCGTACAGGCTGCCCATCAGCGACGCGCCGGCGATCAGCCCGAGGTTGCGCGACAGGTTGAGCAGGCCGGAGACCGCGCCGCGGCGGTCGGGTCGCACGTCGCTCATCACGGCCGTGTTGTTGGCGGCCTGGAAGAGCGCGTAGCCGGCGGTGATGGTGACGAGCGCGGCGACGTAGCCGGCCACGGCGAGCTTCGCCGCGAGCAGCGGCAGCATCGCGGCGCCGGCGCCCATGGCGGCGAGGCCGGTGATGGTCATGCGCGACGTGCCGAAGCGGTCCACGAGGCGTCCCGCCGGCACGCCGGTCAGCGCGGCGACGATCGGTCCGCACGACATCACCAGTCCGACGCGCGCGGCGTCGAGAGCCAGTGCGCCGGAGAGATAGAACGGCCCCACCACCATCGTCGCCATGACCACGGTCGTGACGAGGGTGCTCATCGCCAGGCCCGGATTGCGGAGCGCCTCCGTGTAGTCGAATCGCGGCCGCTCCGTCGCGACGCGGCGATCGACGGGAAGGAAGCGATAGGCGAGGACGAGCGTCACCAGCGCCGGCGGCACGGTCGCGAAGAAGATCGCCCGCCAGCCGAACCCGGAGATCAGAAGGCCGCCGAGGGAAGGGCCGAGCGCGGTGCCGGCGGCCGACATCGTGCCGAGGAGTCCCATCGCGCTGCCGGTTTTCTCCTTCGGCACCGTCTCGCCGACGAAGGCCATCGCCAGCGACATCATGCTGGCCGCGCCGAGGCCTTGTGCCGCGCGGGCGGCGATGAGCAGCGGGAGCGTGGGCGCGACCCCGCACAGCAGCGAGGCCGCCATGAACACGAATACGCCCGCCACGAGCAGCCGGCGGCGGCCGAGGAGATCGCCGAGGCGTCCGGCGCTGACGATGAGCGTCGTGACGGCGAGCAGGTAGGCGAGGACGACCCACTGCACCTGCGCGAACGAGGCATCGAACGCCTGCGCCAGCGTCGGCAGCGCCACGTTGGCGATGCTGATGCCGAGGGACGCGAGCAGCATGGAGAGCGAGAGGGCGGCCAGTGCGGATCGGGTCGAGGTACTCATCATGTCCGCAATGTAGGTGCTGCCGTGACCTGGCGGAAGACGCACCATTTGCACTTCATTCGTGCGTCTGACGCCATGTCTCGTGCTAAGGTCGCGCGGTGCCGCGGCCCGATCTCAATCTGCTGGTCACTCTCGACGTGCTGCTCGCCGAAGGGAACGTCGCCCGCGCCGCGCGGCGGCTGCGGCTCAGTCCCTCGGCCATGAGCCGCGCCCTGGCGCGCCTGCGCGAGACCACCGGCGATCCGCTGCTCGTGCGTGCCGGACGCGGTCTCGTCCCCACGCCGCGCGCGCTCGAGCTGCGCGAGAAAGTCGGTCCGCTCGTGCAGGAATCCGAAGCGGTGCTGCGTCCCGCCGAGCAGCCCGACCTCCGGCAACTGGTGCGGACGTTCACGCTGCGCACGAGCGACGGCTTCGTCGAGAACTTCGGACCCGCGCTCGTCGCGCGCGTCGGCGAGGAGGCTCCCGGCGTGCGGCTGAACTTCGTGCAGAAGCCGGACAAAGAGAGCGCGCCGCTGCGCGAGGGGACCGTCGACCTGGAGACCGGCGTCGTGGAGAGCGACACCGGTCCGGAGCTCCGCGCGCAGGCGTTGTTCCGCGACCGCTTCGTCGGCGTCGTGCGCACGGGACATCCGCTGAGCCGGGGAAAGGTGACGCCGAAGCGTTATGCCGCGGGCCGGCACGTCTCCGTCTCGCGCCGCGGTCTGGAGAAGGGACTGATCGACGAGGCGCTGGAGCCGCTCGGACTGGAGCGGAAGATCGCCGTGATCGTGAGCGGATTCGCGGCCGCGCTGGCGCTGGCGCGCGGCTCCGAGCTGATCGCCACGGTCCCCGAACGGCACACCGGCAACCTGCGCGGCGGCATGCACACGTTTCGTCTGCCGGTGCCGGTGCCGGAGATCACGGTCTCGCTGCTCTGGCATCCGCGGCTGCAGGCCGATCCGGCGCATCGCTGGCTGCGCGAGTGCGTGCGGGAGATCTGCGGCTGACAGGCAGGATTGCCTGTCCTCCACCACATCCGCGCCGTGCATTACCATCACCCATCGACTCCGACGCGCCGCATTGGGTGGGCTTCCTCACCGCACCGTTGCTGATCGCCTTCGCCTTCGCCGCGCTCGCGGCCGGGCCGCTGCGCTTTTTGATCCGGCGGCGGGTGAGGCGGCTGATGGACGACGGCGCGGGGAGCGGTGCGGCGATCGCGGCGCGTGCGGAACGCGACGACGTGCCCCCGCTGCAGCTCGACACGAGTGCGCCCGCGGACGAGCCGGAGGGGGACGCCGCGCGGGCGCTCTTCGCCAGGATGTTGCGCGCGCGGCGGCGGGCGGCGATGAGTTATCTCGTGGCGGGGCTGATGGCGGCCTGCGTGCTGGCCGTCGCCGATGCCGCTGCCGAGAGCCGGCCGTTCACGTTTGCGGAGAGGGTGGGATTGCTCCTGAATCACATGGGAGCGGTGCTGCTCACGGTCGCGGCGATCGTCGTGCCGTCGTTCCGCGTGCGGCTGCTCTTTCTGCTGTCCGCCTTCGTGGTGCTCACGTATCTCACGGCGTTCCTGAACGGCGTCGAGCTGTCGTTCGGCAGATCCGGCCTCACGCCCGCGCTCTTCTTCCTGCTCGTCGGCAATCGGTGGCTGAAGACGATCGCACTCGTGGCCGCGCTGATGGTGCTCGTGCCGGTCTGCTCGATTTTTCTCCTCGCGCTGGCGCTCGACGCGGAGAACGGGTTGTTCCTGCGTGCCGGTCTCCTGCTCCTGTTCGGTGCGGTTGCCTTTTTCCTGCTCGCGCCCGCCTACGAGCGGAAGCTCTTCAGCGACGTCTCCGTCGAGCTGACCTTCCTCTGGATCGTCTTCCTCGTCTTCTGGGTCATGCTGCGGAGAGACGACGGCGTGGTGTGGGCCGCGGTGGCCGCGTTCCTGTTGTACGAGGCTTTCGTCTACACCGGACTGCTCACCGTGCGCCGCGAGGCGCGGGCGCATCGTGCGGTCAGTCTGCTCGTGCTGCGCGCGTTCGGCACGCCGTCGCGGAGCCACAACCTCTTCGATCGCCTCGGCACGCGCTGGCGGTACGCCGGTCCGATCCACCTCATCGCCGGCACCGACTCGGCCATCGCCAACCTCGATCCCGCCGAGGCGGTGCGCTGTCTCACGCTGCGCATCCCGTCGCTGTTCGTGAGATCGCAGGCGGATCTCGCAAGGCGCCTGCCGCCCGACCGCGATCCCGATCCGGACGGGCGTTATCGCGTGAACGACTTCTTCTGCTCCGCCGGCATGTGGCGCACGACCTTCGAATCGCTCCTCGAACACTCCGACGTCGTGCTCGTCGACCTCGCCGGATACGGGCCGTCCAACGCCGGAGTGACCTACGAGCTCGGGCAGTTGCTGGCGAGGAAGCCGCTCGATTCGTTCGTGCTCATCACCGACCGCGCCACGGATCGCGAGCATCTCGAGCTCACGCTGCAGCGGCTGTGGCGTCAGGCCGGCGCGAGCGCGGAGCGTCCCGTCGTGCGCATCCTCCACGAGCCGAAAGCGCACGCCCTCGTCGCCGCGCTCTGCGACGCCGTCACGCAGCCGGTACAATCGCCGGCATGAGGCAATACCACGCCCTGATGCAGACGATCCTCGATCGCGGCGCGAAGAAGACCGACCGCACCGGCACCGGCACGCTCTCCGTCTTCGGACATCAGATGCGCTTCGATCTCGGCGCGGGCTTTCCGCTGCTCACCACCAAGAAGCTGCATCTGCGCTCCATCATCTACGAGCTGCTGTGGTTCCTCGCGGGCGACACCAACGTCCGCTTCCTCAACGAGAACAAGGTCACGATCTGGGACGAGTGGGCCGACGCCAACGGCGAGCTCGGGCCCGTGTACGGCTACCAGTGGCGCTCCTGGCCCGCGGCGGACGGGCGGCACATCGACCAGATCTCGAACGTGCTCGCCGAGATCAGGCGCAATCCCGACTCGCGGCGCCTCGTGGTCAGCGCGTGGAACGTCGGCGATCTGGAGAAGATGGCGCTGCAGCCGTGTCACGCGCTCTTCCAGTTCTACGTCGCCGACGGGCGCCTCTCCTGCCAGCTCTACCAGCGCAGCGCAGACGTCTTCCTCGGCGTCCCGTTCAACATCGCCTCGTATGCGCTGCTGACGATGATGGTCGCGCAGGTGTGCGACCTCCAGCCGGGCGACTTCGTGCACACCCTCGGCGACGCGCACCTCTATCTCAACCATCTCGAGCAGGCCCGCGAGCAGCTCGCGCGCGACCCGCGCCCGCTGCCCACCATGAAGCTCAACCCCGAGGTGCGCTCGCTGTTCGACTTCAAGTTCAGCGACTTCACTCTCGAGAACTACGATCCGCATCCGGCGATCAAGGCGCCCATCGCCGTATGAAGCTGTCGCTCATGGCCGCTCTCTCCACCAACAACGTCATCGGCCGGAACAACGACGTGCCATGGCGTCTCTCCACCGACCTCAAGCGCCTCAAGGCCATGACCATGGGGCATCACGTGATCATGGGGCGGAAGACCTACGAGTCCGTGGGACGTCCGCTGCCGGGGCGCACGAACGTCGTCATCACGCGGCAGGAGGGATACGCCTCCGACGGCGTGACGGTCGTGCATTCACTGGAGGAGGCGGTGCGCGTCGCCGCGCAGGCGGGGGAGAGCGAGGCCTTCATCCTCGGCGGCGCGGAGATCTACGCGCAGGCCATGCATCGCGCCGATCGCATGTACCTCACGCGCGTGCATGCCGAGGTCGAAGGGGACACGTGGTTCCCCGACTTCGATGACGTGTCGGAGTGGCGGCTCACCGACGCGGAGCACTTCGACGCCGACGAGAAGAACGAACATCCGTTCTCGTTCCTGACCTACGAACGGGCAGGTGCGGAGGGGCACGCGATTCCGGACGAAGGGTGACATGTACTGGAGGCTCCTCCGCGACAATCGCGACTTCCGCCTCCTCTACTTCGGCACGCTGATCTCGCTGGGAGGGGACTGGTTCCTCACCGTCGCGCTGCTCGACCTCGTCCTGCAGCTCACCGGCTCGGCCACGCTCGCGTCGCTGATCCTGCTCTGCCAGACGCTCCCCATCTTTCTCTTCACGCCGCACGCGGGCCACGTCATCGACCGCCTCGACCGCCGCAAGCTGATGATCGCCGTCGACCTGCTGCGCGCCGCGGCCTGCCTGCTGCCGCTGCTCGCGCGCACGCCGGCGCTGCTGCCGTTCGCCTACGCCGGCGTGATCCTGATCTCCATCGGCTCGGCGTATTTCGAGCCCGCCTCGCAGGCCGCGCTGCCGAACCTCGTCCGCGACGAAGACCTCGGTCCGGCGAACGTGCTCATGGGATCGACGTGGGGGACGATGCTCGCCGTCGGCGCGGGACTCGGCGGAGCCGTGACCATGCTCCTCGGCCGCGACGCGTCGTTCGTCTTCGACGCACTCAGCTTCCTGCTGTCCGCCGCCATACTCTGGAAAATCCGCGGCAACTTCGCCGAACGCAGGTCAGGCTTCAGCCTGACCGGGCAGGCTGAAGCCCGCCCTACGTTTGCCCACTCCATGCGCGAGACTTTCCACTTTGCCCGCAACGCCCCGCGCGTCCTCGGCCTGCTCACCGTCAAAGGCGGCTACGGCCTCGGCGCGGGCGTCGTGGCCATGCTCGGCGTCTTCGGCCGCGACGTCTTTCACGCCGGCGCGCTCGGCATCGGCCTCCTGTTCGCCGCGCGCGGCGCGGGCGCGCTGCTCGGACCGTTCTTCATCCGCGGCGCCATGCGCACGGACGAAGCGCGCTACCGCGCGATCGCGTTCTGCGTGCTCGCCTTCGGCGCCGGCTACGCCGCGCTGGCGATCTCCACGACGCTCGCCGCCGGCGTGGCCGCCATCGCCTTCGCGCACCTCGGCGGCGGCGCGGCCTGGCAGATCTCGACGTACGGCCTGCAGCGCGAGACGCCGGACCACATCCGCGGCCGCGTCTTCGCCGCCGACTACGGCTTCGTCACGCTGACCATGGCCCTCTCCGGCCTCGGCACCGGCATCGCCGCCGACCGCTTCGGCGCGACCGCGGCCACGCTCGGGGCCGCGGTCGTCTGCCTCTGCTTCGGTCTCGTCTGGGCGGCGTGGACGTGGCGGCTCTGGCGCGCCGCGCCGCTGCTGCTCCTGCTGGCCGTCATCGGCTGCAATCGCGCGCCGGAGAAGCCGAACGTCATTCTGATCTCCATCGACACGCTCCGCTCGGACCGCGCCTCGACGCCGAACATCGCCGCGCTGGCCGCCGACGGCATCACCTTCGAGCGCGCCTTCGCGCACGTGCCGCTCACGCTGCCGTCGCACGCGTCGATCTTCACCGGGCTGCTTCCCGCGCATCACGGCGTGCGCGACAACGCCGGCTACGTGCTCGACGCGAAGACGCCCACCATCGCCTCGCTGCTGCGCGACCGCGGCTACGCCACCGGCGGCGCGGTGTCGGCGTACGTGCTGCGCCGGTCGACGAACGCCGGCAGCGGCTTCTCCACGTGGGACGACGCGATCCCGTTCGTGGAAGGGGCGCCGATGGGGAACCTCGCACGCGGCGGCGCCGCGACGGTGGATCTCACGACGCGCTGGATCGCCTCGCAGACGGCGCAGCCGTTCTTCGCCTTCGTGCACCTCTTCGAGCCGCACGCGCCGTACGAGCCGACGTACGACGCGGACGTCCTCGCCGCCGATCGCCACCTCGGCACGCTCCTGCAGTCGCTGCGCGACGCGAATCTCTACGACGACGCACTGATCGTGCTGCTCTCCGACCACGGCGAAGGCCTCGGCGAGCACGGCGAGGAGGAGCACGGCGTGCTGCTCTACCGCGAGGCGCTGCAGGTCCCGCTCATCGTGAAGCTGCCGCGCAACGACCGCGCGGGGACGCGCGTCGCGCGCACGGTGCAACTCGTCGACGTGCTGCCGACGATCGCCGCACTCACCGGCGTTTCGCCTCCGAAGACGGACGGCGTCTCACTCCTCGACGACGACGCGCCGGAGCGCCCCGTCTTCAGCGAGACGCTCTACCCGCGCATCCACCTCGGCTGGTCCGATCTCCGTTCCGTCGTCGCCTGGCCGCATCACCTCATCGACGGACCGAAGCCGGAGCTGTACGACCTCGCACGCGACCCGCGCGAAACGCGCGATCTCCGCGCCGCGGATCGCCGCAACTACGCGCGTCTGCGCAGCGCGCTCGCCGCCGCGCCGTCGACCGACGCCGCCGCGCCGCGCATCGACCCGGAGGAGGCGAGGAAGCTGGCCGCCCTCGGCTACCTCAGCGCGCAGGCTCCGGCCGCGCGCAGCAACCTCAATCCCCGCGACCACCTCGGCGACCTGCACGCGCTGAAGGAGATCACCGCGCTGCTG
>DASUSL010000400.1:0-4468 GCA_036375135.1 Thermoanaerobaculia bacterium
CTGCGCGTGCTGCAGGAAGGGGAGGTCGAGACGGTCGGCTCGGCGAGCGTGGTCAAGGTCGACGTGCGCGTCATCGCCGCGACGAACAAGAACCTCGAAGAGGAGATCCGCAACGGACGCTTCCGCGAGGATCTCTACTACCGCCTGAACGTCATTCCCATCCGCACGCCGCCGCTGCGCGAGCGGCGCGACGACATCGCCATCCTCGGCGAGCATTTCGCGAAACTCTTCTCCGAGGAGCACAACTATCAGGCGAAGGGATTCACGCCGTCGGCCTTGAAGGCGCTGAGCGACGCGCCGTGGCGCGGCAACGTGCGCGAGCTGCGCAACATGATCGAGCGGCTGGTGATCATGGTCCCGTCCGAGAAGATCGACGTCACCGATCTCCCCGCGGAGTTCTTCCGCACGCCCACCGACATCATCAGCACGGCCATGCGTCTCTCCACCCTGCAGGAATTCAAGGACGAGGCGGAGAAGGCCTTCATCATCGCCAAGCTGCGCGAGCACGGCTGGAACGTCTCCAAGACCGCGGAGGCGATCGACACGCCGCGCTCGAATCTGTACAAGAAGATCGAGCAGTACAACATCAAGCGCGAGGCAGGCGCGGGCTTCACCGGAGGTGATGGGCCTGACCCGCAATGAGAACGGCCGCGGCGCGATCGGCGTCTTCGATTCCGGCGTCGGCGGCCTGACGGTCTTCCGCGAGATCGCCCGCGCGCTCCCGCACGAGCCGCTGGTCTACCTCGGCGACTCGGCCCGCGTGCCGTACGGGACGAAGTCGCCCGCCACGGTCGTGCGCTACTCGCTCGAAGCGGCCCGCCACCTCATGAGCCGCAACGTGCAGATGCTGGTCGTGGCCTGCAACACCGCCACCGCCGCCGCGCTGCCGGTGCTGAAGGAACAGCTCCCCATCCCGGTGATCGGCGTCGTGGAGCCGGGCGCACGCGCGGCGGTCGCGCGCACTTCCGGCGTCGTCGGCGTCATCGCCACGGAAGGGACGGTGCGGGCGAAGGCGTACACGAACGCCATTCACGCGATCGATCCCGACGTCGAGGTGATCGAGTCGGCGGCGCCGCTCTTCGTGCCGCTGGCGGAAGAAGGATGGGCGAACACGCACGTCGCCCGCGAGGTGGCGGAGATCTACCTCGAGCCGCTCATCGACGCCGGCATCGACACGCTGGTCCTCGGCTGCACGCACTACCCGATCCTGCGCGGCACGATCGAGCAGGTGGTCGGCGACGCGGTCCACATCGTCGACAGCGCGGAGACCACCGCACAGGTGGTGAAGGCGTCCCTCGGCAAAGCGCACAGTGCCGGCACGCCGGAGTATCACTTCCTCGTCACGGATGCGGAGGAACGCTTCCGCCGCATCGCCGGGGAGTTCCTCGAACAGGAGATCCTGAACCTGGAGCTGGTTACGTTGTAGCGCGCCAGACAAGTGGACCGCCGGCGTCCCGCCGGCTGTCTGTGGCGCCGTCTCGGCGTCACGCTGGGGTGTGCGGGCGGGACGCCCGCACAGGCAGCCGGCGAGGACGCCGGCGGTCCGCTGGGGTCGGTCCGCTGGGGTCGGTCCGCTGGGGTCGGTCCGCTTCTTCATTTCTTAGCGGCGAGTTTGGATTGGATCCACGCCTCCACGTTCCCCTCCAGCACCCCCAGCGGCACCGCGCCGCTGCCCAGCACGACGTCGTGAAACTCCCGCACGTCGAACGACGTGCCCAGCGCGGACTCCGCGCGGCGGCGCAGCTCGCGGATCTTCATCTCGCCGAGCTTGTACGCCAGCGCCTGGCCGGGCCAGGAGATGTAGCGGTCGACTTCCGTCGTCACCTCGTGCAGCGGGAGCGCGGTGCGGGTGGCCATGTAGTCGATGGCCTGCTGGCGCGTCCAGCCTTTGGCGTGGAGGCCGGTGTCGACGACGAGCCGGCAGGCGCGCCACATCTCGTACGTGAGGCGGCCGAAGTTCGAGTACGGGTCGGTGTAGAAGCCGGCCTCGAGGCCGAGCCATTCGGAGTAGAGGCCCCACCCCTCACCGAACGCGGAGATGTACGAGAAGCGGCGGAAGTTCGGCAGCCCTTCCAGCTCGCGCGAGAGCGCGATCTGCAGGTGATGTCCGGGGACGGCCTCGTGCAGCGTCAGCGCCTCGAGGTTGTACAGCGGACGCGCCTCCAGCTTGTGCGTGTTCACCCAGTAGATGCCGGGCCGCGTGCTTCCCTGCGGCGCGCCGACGTAGCGGCCGGTCGTGTATTTCGGGGCGATGTCGGCCGGCACCGCCTCGACGGTGTACGGCAATCGCGGCAGCTTCCCGAAGAGCGACGGCAGCTTCCCGTCGATGCGCTTGGCGATGTACGACGCATGCATCAGCAGCTCTTCCGGCGTCTTCGCGTAGAAGCGCGGATCGCTGCGGAGGAACTTGAGGAACGCGGCAAAGTCCCCCTCGAAGCCGGCCTGCTTCATCACCGCGCGCATTTCGACTTCAATGCGCGCCACCTCGGCCAGTCCCTTCTGATGGATCTCCTCGGCGGTCAGCTCGAGCGTGGTGAACTCACGGATTTTCTGCGCGTAGTACGCGCGCCCGTTCGGCAGCTCGTACGCCGCGAGCGTCGTGCGTGCGCCGGGCAGATACTCCTTGCGGAAGAAGTCGAGAAATTGACGATAGGCGCCGATCGCGGCGAGGACCGCCGCGCGCCCCTGCTCGCGCAGACGCTGGTGTTCCGCGGCGGGGACGGAGGCGGGGAAGTCGGCGAACGGCTCCCAGAACACACTCTTCGACGGATCGTCGAGGACGTGCGCGCTGATGGTCGTGTCGTACCCCTCCAGCGTCGCCCGCGGCACCGTGAAGCCGCGCTTCAGGCCCGCGCGCATGTGCGCGATCTGCTCGTCCATGAAGCGCGGCCACGCGCGCAGCCGGGCGATGTAGTTCTCGTAGTCCTTCGCGGTCTTCAGCGGCACTTCCTGCGGCAGCCGCGAGAACGAGCTGTGGAAGCCGGAGTCGGCGTTGAACGGCATCTCGTGATCGCCGAGCTCGTACTCCGCGACGCTCTCCTCGAGCTGCGCGCGGAAGATGTCGTAGTTGATCGCCTCGGCGTGCGGCAGCTTCGCGCGATCGATCGCCTTCAGCTCCGCGAGGAAGCCGCGCGCGAGCCCGGCCTGCCGCTTCAGATCGGCGAGCGACGCCGACGGAAGGCGGTCGTTGTACTCGTGCCGTCCCACCGACGTGGCCATCGTCGGATCTTCGCGCAGCCGCGACTCCCATTCGCGATCGAAGAGTTCGTGCAGCTTTTTGACGTCGTCGGCGAGCAACGGAATGGTGAAGAGGAAGAGCGCGAGGAGGGCCTTCATGGGAAGCGAAGTTTAAACTCACCGACTATGCGCAGAGCCTTCGCCCTTCTTCTTCTCTTTGCGGCTGTCCGCGCCCACGCCACCTTCTCCATCCTCGGCTATGACCCCGAGACTGGCGAAGTGGGAGGCGCCGTGCAGTCGCGCGTCTTCGCCGTCGGCAACGGCGTGCTGTGGGCGGAGGCAGGCGTCGGCGCCGTGGCCACGCAGGCCATCATCGACGTCTCGTACGGGCCGCAGGGACTGGAGCTGCTGCGCAAAGGCGTCTCACCCGCGGAGGCGGTGAAGCGCATTCACGCGAGCGATCCCGATCCGCGCCCGCAGGACTGGACGAAGGAAGGACGCCAGTTCGCGATCATGGACGCGCGCGGCAACTACGCGGCGTTCACCGGTCCGAAAGCGAGCGACTGGGCGGGGCACAAGGGCGGGAAGTTCTGCACCGCGCAGGGAAACATCCTCGCCGGCCCGGCCGTCGTCGAGGCGATGGTGACCGCGTTCGAGAACACGAAAGGGCACCTCTCGTACCGCCTCCTGGCCGCGCTCGACGCCGCGCAGGCCGCGGGCGGCGACAAGCGCGGCATGCAGTCCGCCGCCATCCTCATCGTCAAAAAGAACGGCGGTGTGTGGCTGAACAACGACGTGGTCATGCGCCTGCACGTCGACGACGATCCGGAGCCGCTGAAGGAGATGCGCCGCCTCGTCGACCGCGCCGCGAAGCAGCGCGAGGGCGTGCGCGTGGCCACCGTCGGCCTGCACGCGTGGGGCGAGCTGGCGGTGCGCGACGTCGAGGCGATGCGCACGGCCATCCTCGAGAACCATCCCGGCCCCGTCGATCCGCTCAATCCCGACTTCCGCAAGTGGCTCGATGCGGGCTACGAGCAGGCGCTGGCGAAGGCGCGCGAGGCGCGCACGTACGGCGGCTACGCCAACGCGCTCCGCTACTACGGTGCCGGCTTCCGCGACGGCCATCTCAACTCCGGCACCACGCTCTGGCAGTCGGAGCTCTGGTGGCCGCGCCTCGTCGTCCGCCTGCGCAACGACCGGTACGTCGTGGCCGCGACCGCGGACGAGAAAGACAGCACGCTGCCGCCCGCCGGCGCGGAGCTCCTCGAATGCGACGGACGCAGCGCACGGA
>DASUSL010000401.1:0-5390 GCA_036375135.1 Thermoanaerobaculia bacterium
GCCGGCACCGACGGATGCACGGACACCACGTTCGGCACGGCGGCGATCTGGCTCAGAAGCGTGAAGTCCTTCAGCGGGTCGTAGCGCAGGTCCGCGCGCACGACCGGGTTGACGACGTGCGTCGACACGGTGGCGAGCCCGAGCGTGTAGCCGTCGGCCGGCGCATCGGCGATCGCCTTGGCGCCGATGGCGCCGCCGGCGCCGGCGGGGCCGCCGGCCCACCAGACGTCCACGAGGTAGACGCCGGGGGGCACGTCGTGCACGCCGGTGCCGATGCGCTGGAAGAAGTTCGCGCCGAACGTGTCGACGTCGCCCTCCGCCTCGATCATCACCGACGGGCCGTAGATGCCGTACGGCGTCTCGTAGTGGCCGTACATGTGCTGGGGCGGGCCCCAGCCGCCGGTCGGCAGCGCCTGAGACAGCGTCACCTGGAACATCGTCACCGGCGACGTGCCGTAGACCTGCGCGCTGCCGACGATCGCGCTGAGATGCGCGTTCAGGCAGCCTTCCTTCAGCTCCACGCGCGCCTGCAGCACCGGCTTCGGATCGAAGCGGCCGCTCTCGCCGCCGCCGCCGACCGCGCCGAAGTTCCACGCCGTCGTGAGCACTCCTTCGAAGCCGACGTCCCGGACCTGAGTCACGGCGCCGCTGCAGCGCTCCATGATCGTCGGATCGTGTTTGTTGGGGCCGGGGTTCCCCGGAACCAGGACGCTCTTCGCCATCGCCAGCGGCGCGGCGAGCAGAAAGGCCGAGACGGCCATCACCGTGATGAAACGAACGTTACGCACCATTTGCCCACTCTCCTTTTGGTGATCTCTCGAGAACCAGGACGCCAGCCGGCGACACCTCTCCCGCACGCATTCGGGACGGAATGTCCATGAAGCGAAGTCACTTCCTCTGATGATTGCGATCCGGGCCTGCGAAGTCCGTCTGACTGGTGGATATACATATGTCCACCCATGCGCCATCGCAAGACGCAATTATGGAATTCAGCAAGCGCACCGTGCGCGTCCAGGGCCTCGAGACCATCTACCGCGTGCACGAGCCGCGCGATGCCGGCGGCCCGCTGCCGCTGATCCTCTTCCTCCACGGCGCGGGAGAGTCGGGCAGCGACGGAGTGCTGCCGGCCACGGTCGGCATCGGGCCGGCCATCGTGCGCGAGCCGGAGCGCTTCCCGGCCCTGGTCGTCTTTCCGCAGGCCTCGCGCGGCTACGGGTGGCGGTCGTTCAACCTCGAGGCGGCGGTGGCGGCGCTCGACGACGTCGAAGCGGAGCTCGACGTCGACAAGGAGCGCGTCTATGTCACCGGCATCTCCATGGGCGGCTACGGCACGTGGCTGCTCGCGCTGCAGCAGCCGGAGCGCTTCGCGGCGGCGGTGCCGGTGTGCGGCGGACTCGATCGCGCCTCGATGGCCACGCACGCGCAGGCCGCGCGGCGCCTGAGCAAGCTGCCGCAGTGGGTCTTCCACGGCGACGCCGACAACGTCATCCCCGTCGAGGAATCGCGGGCGATGGTGAGTGCGCTGCGTGCGGCGGGCGCGCCGGTGCGCTACACCGAGTACAGAGACGTGCGCCACAACTCGTGGGACCGCGCGTACGCGGAGCCGGAGCTGATGCCGTGGCTGCTGCGGCAGCGCCGCGGCGCCTGAACGCGATACGCATGAGGGAACGACGGGGCCGGCCCGCCGGAGGCCCTTCGTCGTCCCTCGTGTCACCAAAGCGGCGTGCCGCTCCTCCAATGCAGCAGGAGGAAACACGACATGGACACCCCGTACTGGATGCTGCGCATCGCCTTCGGACTGACCGCGTTTCTCGCGGGACTGGACAAATTCTTCAACCTGCTCACGAACTGGGAGCAGTACGCCAACCCGCTCGTGACGCGCATGCTCACGCTGCCGCCGTCGACCGTCATGCGCGTCGCCGGCGTCATCGAGATCGTGGCCGGACTCGCGCTGCTGGCCGGCGTCACTCGCCTCGGCGGGTACGTCGTCGCCGCGTGGCTGACCCTCATCGCCATCAGCCTCGTCACCAGCGGGCGCTTCCTCGACGTCGCCGTGCGCGACCTGGTCATGGCCTGCGGCGCGTTCACGCTGGCCAGGCTGTCGGAAGTGCGCGAGCCGTCCGCGGCGCGCGTGCGGACGGCCCGGCACACGGCTACTGGTACAGCTTGAGGACGAAGGCCGCGCCGATGGCACCGCCCGGCGCGGTCGGTCCGCCGGCCCACCAGACGTTGACCTCGTACGTGCCCGGCGGGATGGCCGTCGGGTCCGTGCCGACGCGCTGGAAGAAGTTGGCGCTCAGCTCGTCGACGTCGCCCTCGGCCTCGATGGCCACGGCCGGCCCGTAGATGCCGTACGGCGTCTCGTAGTGCCCGTACATGTGCCGCGTCGGCGGCACCAGGATCCAGGTCGGCGTCAGCGTCACCTGGAAGAGCGTCACCGGCGAGACGCCGTACGTCTGCGCGCTGCCGACCAGCGCGCTGAGGTGTGCGTTGAGGCAGCCGTCGCGCAGCTCGACCTTCGTGGTCAGGACCGGCGTTTTGTCGAAGCGGTTGGACTCCCCGCCGCCGGTCGCGTTGCTGAAGTTGTGCGCCGTGGTCTTCACCCCTTCGAAGCCGACGTCGGTGACCAGGCTGACCGCGCCGCGGCAGCTCTCCGGCTTCAACTGGTCGTGGAACGGCGCTGCCCCGGCCGGATTGGGGGTGAGCAGGCGGCCTCCCTGCGCAAATGCGGAGACGGACAGCAGCGTCGCCGCGACGAACACGAATCCTCGAACGTTCTTCTTCATGACTCCTCCTCCTTGAGATGGTACGTATGGATATACGTCCATCCCGAAGGGAGGCCTAGAGACATTCATTGACCTGGTGCGCGCACGAGCAGGCTGGAAGGCACCGCGGCGATCTGCAGCGGCGTCTGCATCTCGGTCAGCTCCCCGTCGAGCGACACGCGCAGGCGTCCGCGTCCCGTGTCGACCCGCAACTGCGCGGTGCGGATGGCGCGGAAGCCCGGCACGTCGACGATCTTGCCGCGGAAGTACTTCGCCGCGGCGCGCACGAACTGCGTGCGGCTCATGAACGACAGCGAGTAGATCGACAGCCGTCCGTCGTGCAGCGTCGTCTTCGGCGCCACCATCCCCACCGTGGAGAGGTCGTACGCATTCACCGCCACGACGAACATCTGCGTGCGCAGCGTCTCCACGCGGCCGTCGTGCTCGAGCACGAGCGTCACGTGCGGGAAGTGCCGCAGCGCCAGCCGCGCGGCCTTGAAGTACGCGGCCCAGCGGTTGTTGATCGAGCGGAAGCGCTCGCGGAACTCGCTGATGCTCGGATAGAGGCCGAGCATCACGCTGTTGATGAAGTAGCGGCCGTTCACGCGGCCGACGTCGATCTGCCGGATCTCCCCCTTGATGGCGATGTCGAACGCCGCCTGCCAGTCGCCGATCGGCACCTCGAGGTCGCGCGCCAGATGATTCACGCTCCCCACCGGCACCACGCCCA
Source organism: Thermoanaerobaculia bacterium (assembly GCA_036375135.1). Classification (GTDB taxonomy): domain Bacteria; phylum Acidobacteriota; class Thermoanaerobaculia; order Gp7-AA8; family Gp7-AA8; genus QHVT01. The sequence goes on from DASUSL010000401.1 coordinate 3,496, forward strand.
GCACTCCCTCGGTGTTGACCAGCGACTGCGCCACGTGATGCACGCTGCCGTCGCCGCCGGCCACGACGAACGTGCGCATGCCGGCGTCGAGCGCCTCGCGCACGGCCTTGCGGATGTCGAGCTCGGGGCGGACGTCGAGCACGCGCAGCCCGTGCTCCTCGGCCAGCGTGCGCAGGCTCGACTCGTCGCCTGTGCTGAAGGTACCGGCCCGGGGATTCAGAAACAGAATGCCGCGGCGCATCAGGCGGTGGCGTCGAACATGCGCAGCAGCGCGCGCTCGGCAGGCACGCGGACCTCCTCAGGGACGGTGATCTCGTAGCGCATGTACTTCAGCGAGTCGCGCACATCCTCGAGCGTCGTCACCTTCATGAACGCGCAGAGCTTGCAGCCTTTGAGGAACTGCTTCTCCGGCACCTCCATGGCCAGACGGTCCGAGAGGCCGCACTCGGTGACGATGAGGAAGCGGTTCGCGGGACGCTCTTTCGCGTAGCGCACCATGCCCGAGGTCGAGAGGACCGCGTCGGCGAGCTTCGCGACGTCGGGACGGCACTCGGGATGGACGAGGATCTCCAGCTCCGGATCGCTCTGACGGATCTTCGCGATCTCCTCGGGAGTGATCTGCTGGTGCACGTAGCAGAAGCCGTCCCACGGGATGATGTTCTTCTCCGGGACCTGCTCGGCCACGTGATTGGCCAGGTTGCGGTCGGGCACGAAAAGGATGTTCTCGTTCGGCAGCGTGCGCACGACCTTCGAGGCGTTGGCCGAGGTGACGATGATGTCGGAGAGCGCCTTCACGGCGGCGGTGGTGTTCACGTAGCTGACCACGGCCAGGTCGGGATAGGTCTTCTTCAGCTCCTCGATCTTTGCCGCGAGGTCCTCGGCCGGCGCGGAGTCGGCGAGCTGGCATCCGGCGAGCGGATTCGGCAGGAGCACGGTCTTGCTGGGGTTCACGATCTTGGCCGTCTCGGCCATGAAGTTCACGCCGGCGAACTCGATCACGTCCGCGTCGCGCACCTGCTGCGCCATGAGCGCGAGCTCGAGCGAGTCGCCGACAAAGTCCGCGACCTTCAGGATCTCGGGGCGGTAGTAGTTGTGCGCGACGATGATGGCGTTGCGCTCTTTCTTCAGTTGCCGGATCTCGTCGTGCAGCACCTCGAACTCGCGGACTTCGTCCTCGGTGTACTCGTAGGTAGTGACGCGGCTGAGCTCTTCATAAAGCGTTGACATTGCTTCTCCTCATAGCGAATCAGTTGCCAGCAGCACGACCGTGGAGCCGTGGCTCGAATCGGCGTCGTGGAAATCGAGCACGAAGTCGAGCTCGGCGAGCAGGGAACGGATCCTCTCGCGCTGCACGCCGATGCCGCGTCCGTGGATCAGGCGCACCTGGCGGAAGCCGCGCGCGTGCGCCTCGAGCAGATACTCGCGCGCGACGTCCTTGATCTCCTTCGGCTGGAACGGGTGCAGGTCGAAGGTGTCGGTGATGGGGATCTCGACGGGTACGTCTTCGTCGTCGGTCACGGGCCGCATTCTATGCGTGCTGTGCGATACTTTCGCCTCCCTATGGTCCTGTTCAACCACGCCACGCGCGAGATGACGGCGAAGATCGTCTACTACGGTCCCGGACTCTGCGGCAAAACGACCAACCTCATGGTCATCTTCGACAAGCTCGACCCCAAGTCGAAGGGGAAGATGCTCTCGCTGGCGACGAAGACCGACCGCACGCTGTTCTTCGATCTCCTCCCGGTCGACATCGGCAGAGTCGGCCCGTTCAACCTCAAGATCCAGCTCTACACCGTCCCCGGGCAGGTGTTCTACAACGAGACGCGCAAGCTGGTCCTGAAGGGAGCCGACTCGGTCGTGTTCGTCGCCGACTCGCAGCCCGCGATGGTCGAGGC
>DASUSL010000402.1:0-18055 GCA_036375135.1 Thermoanaerobaculia bacterium
GGTGGCGAAGCTCAAGCTGAACGACGCGTCGTTCTCCTTCGAGCCGGAGAACTCCGCCGCGCTCGGCTTCGGCTTCCGCTGCGGCTTCCTCGGCCTGCTGCACATGGAGATCATCCAGGAGCGGCTGGAGCGCGAGTTCAATCTCGAGCTGCTCACCACCGCACCGGGTGCGCGTTACCGCGTCACGCTCACCGACGGCGAAGTGGTCGAGGTCGAGAATCCGCAGAAGCTCCCCGATCCGTCGTACATCCGCATGATCGAAGAGCCGTTCTTCGAGGTCACGATCATGACCACGGACGAATTCGTCGGGCCGATTCTCTCGCTGGCCATCGATCGCCGCGGCGTGCAGAAGAAGCTGGAGTACGTCTCCGCGAACCGCGTGATGATCGTGTACGACATGCCGCTGAACGAAGTCATCCTCGACTTCTTCGACAAGCTCAAGTCCATCTCGCGCGGCTACGCATCGCTCGACTACCAGTTCATCGGCTACCGCGAGAGCGATCTCGTGAAGATGGACATCCTCGTCAACGGCGAGCCGCTCGATGCGCTGTCGCTCATCGTGCACAAGGACAAGGCCTTCCCGCGCGGCAAGATGCTCGTCGAGAAGATGAAGGAGTTCATCCCGCGGCAGATGTTCGAAGTCGCGCTGCAGGCCGCCATCGGCAACCGCATCGTGGCGCGCGAGACGGTGAAGGCGCTTCGCAAGAACGTCCTCGCCAAGTGCTACGGCGGCGACATCACGCGCAAACGCAAACTTCTCGAGAAGCAGAAGGAAGGGAAGAAGCGGATGAAGCGCGTGGGCAAGGTCGAGATCCCGCAGGAAGCGTTCCTGGCGGTGCTGAAGATCGACTGACCCGCGGCGTGACGGCCGTCACGTACCGGCAAATAACTGGCACGTTTCCCTCAGAGGCGATCTCCCGTCTTTGAAAACGTGCCGTTGTTTTCGCCACCAACGGCGGGAGGAATCGATGAAATCTCTCGCTCTCTTCGCGTCTCTTCTGCTGACCGCGTCCGTCGCCGCAGCCGACATCGACATGGACGACCCGCGCCGCGCCCTCGGACGCGAAGGCGACGTTCGCGTCGACGCGCAGCTCATGCGCGACACCGTCACTGCCGGCGCGCCGGTGGCCATCACCTACCAGATCCACAATCTCTCCACCTCCGCCGTCGCCATCGCCCACCGGGAGATCGACGCCAGCTATGACGAAGACGAGCGGACCATCGTCCTCGCCGTCGGCTCCGAGGTGCCGCCGGACGGCAACATGCCGCAGATGACGCTCATCCCGCCGGGAGAGAAGAAAGTGCTCACCGCCGCCGCCACGCCGTCGCTGCGCGCGGCGGCGATGCGCGCCACCATGGCCATCGTGCCGCGCTTCGTGCAGGTGAAGGTGGCCATCCTGCGCAACGTCCGTCCGTACATGCAGCTCATCCAGTCGCAGAACGGCCGCGCGAAGCAGCCTCTCTCCGACGAGCTCTTCGAGCAGTGGTTCGAGTCGAACGACACGATCTACCTGAACTCGGTACCGGTGCGCTACACGGCTCCGTCACAGACCTCGGACATCGAGCGCCGTCCGGGCAGCTTCTGAGGAAATCAGCGTTACGATGGAGGGCGTTCCACCCGGAAGGAGAACGCCCCGTGACACGGAATCCCGCTCCACTCTTTGCACTGCTGTTCGCCGCCGCCTGCTCGAGCAACACCGTCGACATGAGCGAGCCGCGCCGCGTGGTCGGCACCGAGAGTGCCGTCCGCATCGACGCGCAGATCACCGATGAAGTGCGCCCCGGATCGCCGGTGGCCATCACCTACCAGATCACCAATCAGCGTCCCGAGGCCATCGCCGTGGCGGACATGATCCCCGAGACCACGTGGGACGACGACACGCGCACGCTGACCGTCGGCATCGGCTCGGAAGTGCCGGGCGAGTCCACGCTGCCGCGCCTGATCCGCATCGGGCCGGGGGAATCGAAGTCCTTCACCACGACGGCGCGCATCAACCGCATCATCCCGGCGCGCTCCGCCGACCCGCGCGCGGTGACGCGCACGCTGCTGCGCCTGAAAGTGAACTTCCTCGGAGACACGGAGCCGTTCGCGGAGCTGCTCGACATCCCGGAGAAGATGGTGGTCGACTCGAAGCGCGCCGACGAGCTGTTCTCGGTCTGGCTGGAGCGGAACGAGGTCGTCTACACGAACGCGGTGCCGGTGAAGCTCTCGACCACCCGCGTCTCGCCCGAGTCGGGCATCGAGCGCCCGACCGTGGGACGGGGCCGCCGCCGCGGATAGACTGGTGGAGGACAGGCAATCCTGCCTGTCCTCTCACCGACCGGACAGGCAGGCTTGCCTGTCCTCCACTGCATCAGAAGCTGCCGACTGCCTCGCGCTCGTTCTCGTACACCTCGAACACCGTGATGAGCTGCGTCACGTGCAGCAGCTCGTTCAGCTTGGCGGGGAGGTGGAGCAGCTTGAGCTTGCCGCCGCGGTTGGTGACGGTGGTGTAGGAGCCGACCAGCTCGCCGATGCCGGACGAGTCGATCGTCGTCACGCCCGACAGGTCGAGCAGCACGTTCGTCTTTCCGGAATTCACGGCGTTCGTGATCACCTCGCGCAACTGCGTGTCTCCGGCTCCGATCGTGATCTTGCCCTGCAGGCTGATGATCTCGACGTTGTCGACGGTTCGGGTTGTGGCCTTCATGTCTCGTTTCTCCTTCTCGAACTGATCAAGCTTTCGTGCTGGCGATACCGCTGCCTTTGGCCAGGTTCTTCGTCATCACCAGCGACGTGCCGCCGTCGGGATGGAACGAGTAGTGGACCTGGTCCATGAACGTCTTCATGTAGAAGATGCCGCGGCCGCTGGTTTTCATGAGGTTCTGCGGATTCAGGGGGTCGCTGACTTTCTCCGGATCGAAGCCCGCCCCTTCGTCGGAGATCGTGATCTCCAGCTCGGGGCCGGCCAGCTCGAACGTGGCGAAGACCTTCTTCTTCACGTCGAGCTTGTTGCCGTGCTTGATGGCGTTGGCGACCGCTTCGCGGACCGCCATGCCGATCCAGTGCGAGCCATCTTCATCAACACCTGCGTTTTCACACAGGTGTTCTGCGATCACCTGAACCAGTTCGATGTTTTCGAAGCGGCTGCTGATCGTGATCTCGATACGCTCGCTGTCGCCGCGCTCCATGGGCTGAATCCGCGGCATTCTAAGGGAACGGAATGGCCGGCGTAAACGTCGGGTTGCGCAGCGCATGATTCGGTCCCGCGCCGCAAGTCTTTTGTTCGTTTTCCTCGCCTCCTGCGCAACCGAGGCTTCGCCCCTCGCGCCGGGGATGAAAGCGGTCGAGGAGATCCGCGGCCGGAAGTTCACCGGCGACGTGAAGAACGTCACCATCGAGCGAGCCGATCTGTCGAAGCACCTTCAGGAGCAGATGGCGAAAACCACGCCATATCCGCTCGACGACTGGGGGCGCATCCTCCGCGCGCTGCAGCTCGTCGACATCGACGGCAAACAGATCGTCCCGCAGCTCCTCGCGCTCTACGAGTCGCAGGTGCTCGCCTTCTACGACCCGCACTCGCACACTTACTACTCCATCAAGCAGCTCCCGAAGCTCCCGGATGCGGCGAAGCTCGCCGATCCGAAGGTGCTCGAGGAGACGGTGATGGTGCACGAGCTCACGCACGCGCTGCAGGACCAGCTCTTCCAGCTCTCGAAGAAAGAGCAGTCGCTGATGCGCGACACCGACGCGAACATGGCCTATCACGCCGTCCTCGAAGGGGAGGCGGTGCTGGTCATGGTCGCGCACATGCTGCAGAAGAACGGCGTGAAGCTCGACGACGTGGTCAAGGACGACGCCATGCTCGGCCTGATCACGTCGTCGGTGCAGGCCGATCAGATGCTCGACCCTTCGACGCCGAAGTACTTCGGCGAGATGCTGAAGTTCCCATACCTCGACGGCCTGAAGTTCGTCATCGCCGCGTATCGCCGCGGCGGCTGGGCGGAGCTCGACAAGGTGCACGCGAATCCGCCGCGCAGCACGCGCGAGGTCCTGCATCCCGACGAGTACTTCGCGCGCTCGTTCAAGGCAGGATCCTTCGATTCGTCGAAGCCGAAGGACGCCATCGCCGCCGAGCACCTCGGCGAGTTCCACTGGCGCTTCCTCGTCGGCGACGCGGCGCAGGGCTGGCGCAACGACCGCGCGGTCATCTATCAGGACGGGCGCGTGGAAGTCGACACCGACTGGGACGACGAGGCGCGCGCGACGCAGTTCGCCGCCGCGTATCAGTCCTTCCTGACGAAGCGCGGCATCGAGGCGAAGGTCACGCGGGACGGCGCGAAGGTGCGCGCGAGCTACATCGCAAAGAGATGAACATCGACTACGCCAACCTCGAGCAGGACGTCGAGAACGGCATGTTCCGCCAGCGTCTGGAGGAAGAGCTGACGTTCGGCTTCCGCCAGATCCACGACGCCGGCGAGCGCCTCCCGCTCGCCTCCTACTACGCCGCGCAGATCGCCGAGATCGTGAACCGCGACGTCGAGCTGCACGCGGACCTGAAGTACAACCTCTATCAGGAGATTCTCGCGGCCGTCGAGAACGCGCGGGTCGCGGTGCTCGGCGAAGAGAAAAAGCCCATGTAGGGCGGGCTTCAGCCCGCCCTACATTACTATCTCCCGCGTGAAGCACAAGCTCCGTCGCCATCCACCCTTGTCGTCGTTCGCGACGACGGGTGGTTGAGCCTGCAAGCTGGGTCAGGATGACCTGCGCTCGATCCTTTCCAGACTCCCCTCCAACGAAGGGGCCAAGGATCTTCTCGTCGGAACGGCGACCAGTGACGACGCGGCGGTGATCCGCATCGCCGGCGACGTCGCCATCGCGCAGACGGTCGACTTCTTCACGCCCATCGTCGACGACCCGTATCTCTTCGGACAGATCGCCGCCGCGAACTCGATCTCCGACATCTACGCCATGGGCGCGACGCCGATCCTCGGACTGGCCATCGCCGGCTTCCCGACCGACAAGCTTCCGCTCGACGTGCTCGAGGAGATCCTCCGCGGCGGCGCGGACAAGGCCAACGAGGCGGGCTTCGCCGTCGCCGGCGGACACACCATCATCGACGACGTGCCGAAGTACGGCCTCGTCGTCACGGGCGTCGTCTCCGTCGACAAGCTCGTACGCAACTCCACCGCGCGCGCGGGCGACGTCCTTTATCTCACGAAGCCGATCGGCAACGGCATCCTGGTCAGCGCGAATCGCGCGAAGAAGTTCTTTCACAGGAAGCCGCCGCTCGACGACGCCATCCGCTGGATGACCAGGCTCAATCGCGGCGCCGCGGAGGCGATGTGTGCCGCCGGCGCGAGCGCGGCCACCGACGTCACCGGCTACGGCCTGATCGGACATCTGTTGGAGATGTGCGAAGGGTCCGGCGTCGGCGCGACGCTTTCGGTCTCCGCGGTGCCGGTGCTCGACGGCGCGCGGGAAATGCTCGCCAGAGGCTTCCGCCCCGACGGCAGCATGCGCAACGCGAAGAGCTTCCGCGGGCGCGTGCGGTTGAATGTTCCCGAGCTCGAGTACACATTGATGTGTGATGCGCAGACCTCGGGAGGCCTGCTCATCGCGATATCGTCGGAGCGCAGCGCTGCGCTCGAGCAGACGCTGCGGGAAAGCGGCCTGTTCTATGCAAAGGTCGGTGTGCTGACCCCCGACCGGGGACACATCACACTCGACGCATAAGGAGCATTACAGATGGCGGACTCGAATCAGGGATTTCCGGACGACGTGAATACCGTACCGGCGGAAGACGGCACGACCTGGGTCGAGATCGCGAGCACGGGGACGGAAGACGAGGCGCAGTTGCTGAGCGGCTTCCTCCAGGCGGAAGGGATCCGGGCGCAGGTCGAGAGTCTCAAGATCGACGCCGCGCCGATCAACTTCGGCTCGATGGGCGACATCCGCGTGTACGTCGGCTCGGAAGACGAGGCGCGCGCGCAGGAGCTGCTGCGCAAGCGCGAGCAGGAGTACGAGCGCCTCGACGATGACGACGAGACGCTGGTGACGGACGAGGGGCCGGCGGAGATCGACGAGACCGCGGTGGCCGAGGGCGATGACCACGCCGGCAACGCCTGATCCGGAGCACTCGCACGCTCCGCACGAGCCGGCGGCGGCGCCGATGCCGCGCTGGGTGCCCGTGCTGATCGGCGTGGTGCTGGTGAGCATCGCCGCGTTCGCGGTCTACACCGGCCTGCGCAGCCGCGACGAGGGGACGCTGCTCGCGCACGTCCCCGCAAAGCGGCAGCGGCAGGCCAACACGCCCGCGCCTCCGGGCGAGCCGGACGCCGGCGCGTCGCTCGTGCTGCACGGCGACGAGCACACGCCCGCCGCGAACGAGGCGGTGCAGGGACAGTCGCGCGCGGTGGTGACGGGCGGGCCGGGCGGCGTGACGGCGACCATGCGAGCGTGGGCGCGGCGCGGGATGGTGCTGAACGTCCTCCCCGAAGACACGATGGTCTACGTGAACGACATGCCCATCGGCCAGGTCTCGCAGCTCAACACGATGGACGAGGCGTACGAGTTCGCCGCGGCGGGGAGCTACACCGTGAAGCTCGTCGGCTCGAACGGCGCGGAGAAGACCTACGTCGTGACGGCGAGCGAGGACGCGAAGGAAGACGTCGTGCGCATCACGACGGACTTGCGCGCGCCGTGATGGTGGAGGACAGGCAATCCTGCCTGTCCTCGCTGAACCGATGGACAGGCAGGATTGCCTGTCCTCCACCTCGACGTCAGTGCGCCGCTGCCTGCGCTTCCTTCGCCTTCTTCGACTCGGTGATGATCTTTTCCTGGAGCTGCTTCGGCACTTCTTCGTAGTGCGAGTACTCCATGTGGAAGCTGCCGCGTCCCTGCGTGAGCGAGCGCAGCGTCGAGCCGTAGGTGAGCATCTCCGCGAGCGGCACGCGCGCGTGCACGACCTGCGCTTCGTCTTCCGCGTCGACGCCTTCCACGCGTCCGCGCCGCGAGTTCAGGTCGCCCATGATGTCGCCGACGTACTCCGACGGCGCGTTGATGTCGACGTGCATGATCGGCTCGAGCAGCGTCGGCCGCGCCTTCTCCATCGCCTCCTGATACGCCAGCGAGCCGGCGATCTTGAAGGCCATTTCCGAGGAGTCGACGTCGTGGTACTGGCCGTCCTTGAGACGCACGCGGAAGTCGACCATCGGGAAGCCGGCGAGGTAGCCCTTCACGCGCGCGTCCTGGATGCCCTTCTCCACCGCGGGGATGTACTGCCGCGGAATCGCGCCGCCGAAGATCTCGTCGACGAACTCGAAGTCCGCGCCGCGCGGCAGCGGCTCGACCGTGATCTTGCAGTCGGCGAACTGTCCGTGGCCGCCCGACTGCTTCTTGTGGCGGCCGTGCGCGTCGGCGGGCTTGGTGATCGTCTCGCGGTACGGCACCTTCGGCGGGTGCAGCACCACGTCGACGTGATACTTCTTGTGCAGCTTGGCCACGACGATCTCGACGTGGAGCTGTCCCTGACCGCTGATCAGGAACTCCTTCGTCTGTTCGTCGCGCGCGAACTTGATGGTCGGGTCTTCCTCGATGATGCGTCCGATCGCGGAGCCGAGCTTGTCCTCGTCGCCGCGCGCCTTCGGCTCCACGGCGAAGGCGATGGCCGCCTCCGGATAGTCGATGTGCGAGAGGACGATCTGATGATCCTTCGCCGCGATCGTGTCGCCGGTGAAGGTGTCCTTCAGCTTGGCCACCGCGCCGATGTCGCCCGCGCGCAGCTCGGGCACCGGGACCTGCGTCTTCCCCTGCAGCACCTGCAGCTTGCCGACGCGCTCTTCGTGCTCGCGCTTCGTGTTCCAGTAGGCATGATCGGACTGCAGCGTGCCGGAGTAGACGCGGAACAGCGACACGCGTCCCGAGAACGGATCGGAGAAGGTCTTGAACACCAGCGCCGAGGGGAAGGCCTCGGGGCGGCGATCGAAGGTGATCTTCTCTCCCTTTGCATTCACGCCGTCGAGCGTCTTCACCACTTCGGGCGAGGGGAGAAGCGTGACGAAGGCGTCGAGGATCGGCTGTCCGCCGATGTTGTGTGAGGCCGAGGCGAAGAGCACCGGATAGATCTCGTGATGCGCGACCTCGCGCTTGAGTCCATCGAGCAGCTCTTCCTGCGACAGGCCGCCCTGCTCGAAGAACTTCTCCATCAGCGTGTCGTCGCCCTCGGCGACCTTCTCGATCAGCCGCTCGCGCCACGCATCGGCGTCGCTCTTCAGGTCGGCCGGGATGTCGGTGGTGTCGTACTTGCCCGAGCCGTCGACGTGGTAGATCCAGGCCTTCATGGAGACCAGGTCGATGACGCCTTTGAAGTCCTTCTCCTCGCCGATGGGGAGCTGGATCGGCACGACGTTCTTGCCGAACTTCTTCTGCAGCGCATCGAACGTGCGCGCGAACGAGGCGCGCTCGCGGTCCATCTTGTTCACGATGATCAGGCGCGCCAGCCCGTACTCCTCCGTGAACTTCCAGACCTTCTCCGTCGTCACTTCGACGCCGGTCACGCCGCTCACGACGATGGCCGCGGAGTCGGCGATGCGCAGCGCGCTCTTCGCTTCCATCACGAAGATGCCGAAGCCCGGCGTGTCGATGAGATTGATCTTCGTATCTTTCCACTCCGCGAACGCCACGGCGGTGGAGATCGAGTGTTTGCGTTCGACCTCGTCCGGATCGAAGTCGGTAACGGTCGTGCCGTCCTCGACGCGCCCCTGTCGCGTCACGGCTCCGGCGTTGTAGAGGAGTTGAGACACGAGCGTGGTCTTGCCCGTGTCGTTGTGTCCGACGATCGCCACATTGCGGATCTCGGAACCCGAGTAAACCTTCATGAGCGCGACTCCGTAAGGGATTTCACAAACAGGCGTGACATCATAGATGAAAGTCATGTGGGGCGGGCTTCAGCCCGTTCGAAAAGGCGGCTGAAGCCCGCCCCACATCAGGAGTTATGATTGCCGGCTCATGGGACGTCCATCGATCCTGGCGGAGACAAGGCCCAATTGAAGCTGGGGCGGTATGAAGTCGTACGCGAGCTCGGCAAGGGGGCGATGGGGATCGTCTACCTGGCCAAGGACCCCCTCATCGGCCGTCTGGTCGCGCTGAAGACCATCCGCGCCTCGGCCCACGCCGACGACGACGAGACCAAGGAGTTCCAGCAGCGCTTCATCCGCGAGGCCCAGGCCGCCGGCATCCTCAATCATCCCGCCATCGTCACGGTCCACGACATCGGCAACGACGAGCCGAGCGGCGTGTCGTTCATCGCCATGGAGTACGTCGAGGGCAACAACCTCAAAGAGGTGTTGAACCAGGGTCGCGCGCTCAGCTTCGAGCAGATCGGCGACATCATCGCGCAGGTGGCCGAGGCGCTCGACTTCGCGCATGCGAAGGGCATCGTGCATCGCGACGTCAAGCCGGCGAACATCATTCTCCTCGAGGGTTACCGCGCCAAGATCACCGACTTCGGCATCGCCAAGATCGCCTCCGGCGCGGCCAACCTCACCACCACCGGCCAGTTCCTCGGCACGCCGAACTACATGGCGCCCGAGCAGGTGAAGGGCGCGCCCGTCGACGGCCGCACCGACATCTTCGCCCTCGGCATCTGTCTCTACGAATGCCTCACGCGGCGCAAGCCGTTCGGCGGCGACTCGCTGACCTCCATCTCGTACAAGATCGTCCACGAGTCGTTCCCGCCGCTGCTGGAGATCAATCCGCAGATCCCGGAAGGATTCGAGGACGTGGTCGCCCACTGCCTCGCCAAGGATCCGGCCAAGCGCTACCAGCGCGCCCGCGACATGGCCAACGCGCTGCGCGCGGTGATCCGCGGCGACAAGCCGATGCGTCCTTCCGAGCCGTCGCTCGCCGAAGAGACGATGGTCACGCGCGACCGCGGCCCGGTGGCCATTCCGCAGCCGACCGTGGAAGTGCCGTTCCCGCAGGCGATGGATGCCTCGCCGGTGCCGGGCGCGTCGAACACGCGGCCCGCCTCGGCGGAGCCGATCGCGAAGACCGAGGTCGTGCCGATTCCGACCATGCCGCCGCCGGCGCCGGCGCCCGCACCCGCGCCGGCGCCTGCCGCGCAGCCCGCGAAGAAAGCACCCGCGCCGGCAACGGTCGCGGTGCCGATGCCGCGGCCGCCCGTCACGCAGCAGCTCCGCAGGACGCTGACGAACGTCCGTACGTCGCCGCTCTGGAAGCGGCACATCCCGCCGGCGGTCTTCTACGGCGTCGTGGCGCTCGTGGCGACGCTGCTCATCGCGGCCGTCGTCGTGTTGAAAGCGCAGCAGCCGTCCATCCCGCCCATCGATCGCCAGCGCGAGCTCAGTCTCGCGCGCCAGCGGCAACTGCGCATGCTGGCCGAGACGCAGCTCCGCCAGGGAAACACCGCCGACGCGTACGTGACCTTCATGGAGCTGCAGCGGCTCGCACCGAAGTCGCCCTGGGTCGCGAACACACTGCAGAAGCTGAACGCCATCCGCACGCAGGATGAGCTCAGCAAACAGCAGCTCGGGATGGCGCGCCAGAAGTTCGAAGAGGCCGTGCCGCTGCTGAACGAGAAAAAGTATCCGGAAGCGATCGTGCTGCTGCAGGAGTCGCTGACCATCAACCCGAACTCCATCGAGGCCGCCGAGGCGCTCAAGGTCGCGCAGCTCGAGGTGCAGAAGGCGGAGCAGGCGCGCCTGCTCGCGCGGCAGCAGCGGCAGACCACCCGCCAGCAACAGCAGAACGCCGCGCGCACCGACACCGCTCCCGTGACCGCGACGCAGGCGCCCGAGCCGGCGGCGCCGGCCGAGTTCACCACCATCTTCAATCATGCGTTCACGGACGGGCGGATCATCGTGCGCGTCGGCGGCGAGATCGTCGCCAACGACTCGCTCTTCAACGAGCGCCGGCGCCGCGTGATCGGCACCATGGCCCGGCAGCCCAAGCCGATCGCCATCACCAGCAACGTCACGCCGCGCAATGCGGACGTGGTGGTGATGGTCACCGTGCCGTCGGCAGGCGTGAACGAGAACCACACCTTCCCCGGCGCGCGGTTCGACTCCGGCCGCTCCTATCGTCTGGTCGTGCGCTACAACGCCACGACGAAGAAGTTCTCCTACGAGCTGAATTGACGCGTTTCGCTCACGCCGTCCATGAAGAGCTCTGGTCGCACGGCCGCAGAGTCGAGTCGCGTCTTTCGTACGGCGAAGCGGTTCACGAGACGGACGGCAGCATCACCGCCACCGACACGCGCGACGACGCGCTGGTGGCAAGAGCGGAAGCGCAACTGGAACGCCTCCGCGCGGCGATGCCGAACGACGCGCTGGTGCGCCTCGTCGCCGAGTCGACCCTCGAAGGCGACACCGCCACGATGACCGTACGCGAAGGCGCGCTCTCCATCGTCACGGACCCCGAGCACGTCCAGGAAGACCTGCACCTGATGCGGACCGCCGGCGTCCCGCCGGCTGCCCGGGCAGTGTGCCGCCGCCCGCTCCTCTGGAAAAACGGAACCGCCGCCATCCTCCTCCACGAAGCCCACGGCCACCCACTCGAGCACCACCACGAGCCGCTGCCGCTACCGGACTGGCTCCACGTCGAAGCGCCTCTGATCGAGCGGCGACAAACCTTCCGCGACGTCCCCCTGCTGCGCATGCAACACGTCCGCGTCACGCAGACGAATGCGCCGTTCGACCTCCCCGAAGAGCACATCGAGGTGACGATGGTCGACGGCGGCGCGTACGAGCCGCTGACGCAGACCATCACCATCCGCGTCTCCGCCTCGAGCATCGGAGCCTTCACCATCGTCGAGCCGCGCGCGAACATCCTCTTCCTCGGCGCGCGCGGCGACGCGCAGCGCTACCCCGGCGTCATCTGCTCCCGCGAAGGGCAGGAGCTCGTCGTCGGCTCGCACGCACCGGCACTCGTCACCGCCTTCCGATGATCTACCGCAAGCAAGGCCACGTCGTGCGCTGGGAAAACGGCACGCTCCTCCGCGTGACGGAAAGCGGCGCCGCGCGCGAGACCGGCGGCCTCTTCGAATGCTGGCCCGAACCCGAACGTAAACGTAGGACAGGGTTCAGCCTGTCCATGGACAGGCTGAAGCCTGTCCTACGTTTTTCCATGCTCGAGCGTGTGATCGTGTCGCGCGGATATGCGGAGCATGAGTATGGCGATCGCAGGTGGAGCGAGCACACGCATCGCTTCCATGCCTCAATCGTCCACGACCATCTGCGCGTCCTCGTCGATCGCGAAGAAGACCTCGAGCCGATCGCAAACGCGCTGCAGAAAATCGGGCGCGAACGCGAAGCGCCGCGGCACCTGCGCCTCGCCCCGAACGTCACCGCCGCCCTCCTCCCATTTCTCGAAGAAGCAAAGCAAACGAGTGGCGGCGTCGACGGCTACGGCGACGACATCACCGAATCGAGCATCAACTTCTATCGCCCCAGCTACCGCATGCGACCCGTGCGCATGCCCTTCAACCTCGCCCTCGACCCCGGCGTCACGACCATCGACGAAGCGCTCCCGCGTGCGATCGCGCTGCTCGAGCCGGTGCAGGGACTCACCCTGCGCGTGCTCATCGAAGAGGAGCGCAGCGTCTACCCGGCGGTCGTCACCGTCACCGGAATCGAAGGCGTGGCCGCGGAGCGGACCTGGTATCCGTACGGCGCCGGCGCGTACGGCGCGGAGATCCTCGTGTCGGCATGACCTCGGTCGCGACGGGACCGCCGACGGGCTTTCCCGTTCATCCCGGCATCGAGAATTACGAGATCTGACCGGATGATGCTTTAATCCGCGTTTGCCTTGAGCGCCACCTCCGGAGCACGCATCGAGTTTCTCGCCCGGGCCATCGTGAACAGGCTCGAAGACCGTGGTCTGGTCGAGTTCCGCGATGCCGAGGCAGGCATCCTCGTGGTCGCCAAGGCGCTGCAGGAAAACTTCGCCGCGCTCGATCTCATCGAGCTCGAAGCGCGGCAGCGCCTCGGCGAGCGCGCCTCCGACAGCCAGGTCGAAGCCGAGATGCGCCGCATCGCCGCCGAACGGGACGTCATCCTCTAAATGTCATTCGAACAGAAACTCGAAGAGCTCGAGCACCGCAAGCAGCAGAGTGAGCTCGGCGGCGGGCAGGCCCGCATCGACCGCCAGCACAACGAGGGGAAGCTCACCGCGCGCGAGCGCATCCAGCTCCTCTTCGATCCCGGCTCCTTCCAGGAGCTCGACCAGCTCGTCACGCACCGCTCCACCGACTTCGGCCTCGACAAGCAGCGCATCCCCGGCGACGGCGTCGTCACCGGCTACGGCACGGTACAGGGAAGACTCGTCTACGCCTTCGCGCAGGACTTCACCGTCTTCGGCGGCTCGCTCTCCGAGACGCACGCCGCGAAGATCGTCAAGATCATGGACCTGGCCGTGAAGAACGGCGCGCCCATCGTCGGCCTCAACGACTCCGGCGGCGCGCGCATCCAGGAAGGGGTCGTCTCCCTCGGCGGCTACGCCGACATCTTCCTCCGCAACACCCTCGCCTCGGGCGTCGTGCCGCAGATCTCCGCGATCATGGGACCGTGCGCCGGCGGCGCCGTCTACTCGCCCGCCATCACCGACTTCATCCTCATGGTGAAGAAGACGAGCTACATGTTCGTCACCGGTCCCGACGTCATCAAGACCGTCACGCACGAGGAAGTGACCAAGGAAAAGCTCGGCGGCGCCGAGACGCACAACCAGATCTCCGGCGTCGCGCATTTTGCCGCGGAGTCCGACGAAGACTGCCTGGCCATGATCCGCGAGCTGCTGTCCTACGTCCCGTCGAACAACCTCGAGGAGGCGCCGCGCGCCGCCACCAGCGACGACGTCAATCGCGTCGACGCCAGCCTCGACACCTTCATCCCCGAGTCGCCCAATCAGCCGTACGAGATGCGCGAGGTGATCAAGACCATCGCCGACGAGGGGCACTTCTTCGAAGTGCACCAGCACTACGCGCGCAACATCGTGGTCGGCTTCATCCGCCTGAACGGCTACTCCGTCGGCGTCGTCGCCAACCAGCCCGCGTTCCTGGCGGGCGTGCTCGACATCGACGCCTCACGCAAAGGGGCGCGCTTCGTCCGCTTCTGCGATGCCTTCAACATCCCGCTGCTCGTGCTCGAGGACGTGCCGGGCTTCCTCCCCGGAACGGGGCAGGAGTACGGCGGCATCATCATTCACGGGGCGAAGCTGCTCTACGCGCTGGCCGAGGCCACCGTGCCGAAGGTCACGGTCATCACGAGGAAGGCGTACGGCGGCGCGTACTGCGTCATGAACTCCAAGCACATCCGCGCCGACATGAACTTCGCCTATCCGACGGCGGAGATCGCGGTGATGGGCGCGGAGGGGGCGGTGAACATCCTCTATCGCGGTGCCGACGACCGCCAGGCGAAGGTGGCCGAGTACAAGGAGAAGTTCGCCAACCCGTACATCGCAGCCGAGCGCGGCTACATCGACGAGATCATCGAGCCGCGTTTCACGCGCCGCAAGCTGATCACGACCTTTTCGATGCTGCGCAACAAGCGGGACCGCAACCCGCCGAAGAAGCACGGCAACATCCCGCTGTAACAATTCCTTCATTAATCCGTAGCGGCGATCCATTCTGCTGAATGTGCGGCCGGCGCTCGTTCAGGCAAGTTGCGACGTGTCTGTGACTTAACGCACCTACAGTTGTGGCAGAACTGTTGCGGACGGAGGACGCCATATTGCGGATCGAGAAATTCCAAAAGAATTGACATGGGGTTGCAGTGGCCGTCACAGGGTCGTTACAATCCCGGTCCCGTTCCAAAACGAGTCCAGTAGGTAGTCCAGCACAACCAAGAGTTTCGTTCCGGGTATCCCGCTCTGAACGAGTGAAACGACAGGAGGCGCATACATGAGGAGATTCACCGTCCTAATGGCAGTGCTCGCGCTGATCGCGGTGCCGATGTTCGGCGCAACGACCGGCACGATCGCAGTCACGGCCACCGACAACACCGGTGCCGTTCTTCCGGGCGTGACCATCGAGGCGTCGTCGCCGGTGCAGATTGGTACCCGCACCGCAGTGACCGACTCGCGTGGTCAGGCCATCCTGGCCGGCCTGGTGCCGGGCAGATACACGATCAAGAGCTCGCTGTCCGGCTTCCAGCCGAGCTCCACTCAGGCTGCGGTCGAGCAGAACACGACCGCGACCATCGTGATCAAGATGAACACCGAAGCGGTCACGGAGTCGATCACCGTCACCGCCGAGGCGCCGATGGTCGACACCACGCGCGCCACGGTGTCCGAGCACGTCACGCTGCAGGAAGTGGAAGCGCTTCCGGTCGGCCGTGACTACAAGGCCTACGCGCAGCTCGTGCCGGGCGTCAACGTCGTCCCCAACCAGGGCGGCTCCGACACCCCGGTCGATCCGGCCGGCAAGGGCGGCAACAACTACTCCGACCGCGGCGTCGAGCGCGGCTTCGGTAAGTCGGGTTCCACCGACAACACCTACTACATCGACGGTCTGAACGTCACCGACATGGGCAATGGCCGTGGCACGATGACCTTCAACAACGAGGTCATTCTCGAGCAGGAGATCGTGACCTCGGGTGTGCCGGCCGAATACGCCGGCGGTAAGGGCTACGTCGGCAACGTCGTCACCAAGTCGGGCGGCAACGAGTTCAGCGGCTCGCTGAACTACTACATGCAGACCGCCGACATGTACGAGGACTTCAAGACCAGCCGCCGCTACCTGTGGAACGCCCGCGAAGAGAAGCAGGACGCGGCCCTCACGCTCGGCGGCCCGATCGTTCGCGATCGCGCCTGGTTCTTCCTCTCCGGCCAGATCCGCAGCAACGAGGACGAAGTCGAAGTGGCCCCGACGGCCACCCCGACCCCCCTCACCACCGCCTGGGCCAACGATCGTCAGAACTACTTCGGCAAGCTGACCCTCAAGGCCACCGACGCGACCACCATCATCGGCCAGTACTTCTCCGATCCTCGCGAGCAGGACGCTGATGCGAACCGCACCGTCACCACCGTGCCGGGCCGCTACATCGGCATCGAAGACACCCCGCGCACGATGACGGCCTCCATCCAGCACCTCTTCGGCAGCTCGATCGTCGTCGAGGGCCGCTACGGCCAGTTCGAAGAGGAGTATCACCAGTTCCCGAAGAACCCGGGCCTGGGCATGCAGAACACGCTGCGTCTCTCGGCCACGTGCCCGCAGACGGGCGACCCGCGCTGCGCGCAGCTGTCCGACTACGCCCGCCAGCTCGGCGGCGCGTCGACCTTCTTCGACCAGATCCAGCAGCGCGATCAGGCCGACGTCAACGGCAGCTTCTTCTTCAACGCCGCCGGTACGCACACCCTCAAGGGCGGCTACCAGTACACCAAGCTCCAGGACCAGACCACCAGCCGCTTCAACGGCGGCGCGACGATGACCTCGCTCTCGCCGGTGTTCAACGGCGTCACCCTCGGTGAGCTGCTCGTGACCTCCCCGGCCTCGAGCTCCTGCCTCGGCGGCTCCGGCATCACCGGCCGTTACGGCATCTTCTCCACCAGCGAGTACTGCAACGCCTTCACGGCGCTCGGCCGCGCGCCGACGACGTCGGCCGCCTTCCGCGCCGCCGACACGAACAACGACGGCACGATCACGCACGCCGAGTTCGCCGCCATCCGCCTGAACTCCACCGCCAACAACCCCGGCGGCGGCATCAACTTCCTCCGCACCGCCAACCAGTCGGTCGGCACCAACAACGTCACCGCGCGCGCCAACACGGCCTTCCTCCAGGACGACTGGAACATCGGCCAGTGGACGCTCAACGGTGGTGTCCGCATGGAAGACTGGAAGTACATCGCTTCCGACGGTTCGGACATCCTGGACATGGATCCGACCTTCTCGCCGCGTCTCGGCCTCACCTGGGACATCGGCGGTCAGGGCCGCCAGAAGCTGACCGCGTTCTACGGTCGCTACTACGATCCGATCCGCACCGACATGGTGCACTTCGCCGGCAACATCACCGGCACCGTCAACGCCGAGCAGCTCTTCATCGGCAACGACTGGTTCTCCTACCGTCTCCGCGGTTCGGCGACGGTTCGTGACGCCGGCTTCGCGCCGAACCTGAAGAACCAGACCCAGGACGAGTACTCGCTCACCTACGGCATCAACCTCACCCCGACCTGGGCGTTCATGGCGCAGGCCTTCCGCCGCGTCGACGACAACCTGATCGAAGACTACGACCCGCACGTCTACTGGGAGCTCCCGGGCTACGGCTGCCCGACCTCCGGTTGCGACAAGAACTACGTTCCTGACGAGTTCGAGCTCCAGCCCGGCCAGCACGGCTACCCCCCGACCGGCATCGACGGCCCGGTGAACTTCTACCTGGCCAACGCCATCGGCGCCGAGCGCCAGACGGACGGTCTCGACCTCGCCTTCGAGCGCCGCTTCTCGGGCAACTGGACCGCCAACTTCCAGTACATGTGGCGTAATGCCGAGGGCAACCTGACCTCGGACGCCAACGCCGACCTCGTCGGTGACGCCATCGAGTACGACCCGCGCCAGCCGTACATGAACGGCCCGCTGCAGGGCTCGATCGACCACCAGTTCAAGGTCTACGGCATGTACCGCTTCCCCTTCAACCTCGAAGTGGGCGCCCTCGGCTACTGGAACAGCGGCATGCACTACACCGAGTCCGAGATCTTCCTCCCGGGCCAGTACGACATCTACCTGCCGCTGCACATCTCCGGCGACCAGTTCGCCAAGCGTGGTGCCGAGACGCACCCGAGCTACTACACGGTCGACGCGAAGCTCCGCTACCTGATGCCCGTTCGCCGGTTCAATGTCGACCTCTTCCTCGACATCTACAACCTGACGAACAATCAGCAGGCGATCTTCGTCAGCCAGTCGCACAACGACACCAACGTCGACCCGGTCACCCAGGAGCAGCTCTTCCCGTATCAGTCCGACCGCGTTCTGCTCTCACCGCGCCGCTACCAGGCCGGTGTGCGCCTGCGCTTCTAGTCGGTCCTCCACAGCAGTCAGTCCCGAAGGGCGCCCTCACGGGCGCCCTT
>DASUSL010000403.1:0-15950 GCA_036375135.1 Thermoanaerobaculia bacterium
CGAGCTCACCGCCGCGCCGGTGATCCGCGGACGCGTCGTCGATGCCGAAGGAAAGGCAGTCGCGCATGCGCGCGTGCAGCTCGTCATCGCCAGCCGGCCGGTGCTCGACTTCGTGCACGAGCCGTTCGTGCGCACGACGCCCGAGGGGCGGTTCGCCGTCACGCTGCCGGAGTGGGACCCGAATGAGAAGATGAACCTCGCCGTCACCGCGCCGCTGCATTCGACCGTGCGCTCGAAGACGTTCGCCGCGGGGAGCAGCGACCGCACCGTCGACATCACGCTGCCGAAGTTCGAGAGCGTGCGCGTGCGCGTCACCGACCGCGCCGGCAAGCCGGTACCGAAGGTGCGCATCGGCTACGCGCCGCGCGAGGAGAACGAGAATCCCGACCTGCTCATCGCGGCGGCGCGGCGCGGGCCGCGCGCGAACGAGCAGGGAGAGCTCGTGCTGCAGCTCGCGCCGGACACGTACGACTTCGCCGTCGAAGGCGACGGCTACCAGGTCGCCACGGCCACGAAAGCGATCGCGAAGGCGGCCAACGTGGACGTGGTGCTCGAGCGCGCGGCGCTGCTGCGCGGACGCGTGCATCGCAACGGCAAAGGCGTCGCGAACGTGAACGTCATGATCTCCGGCGGCACGAGCCGCCGTTCCGACTCGCACACGACCACCGACGAGAAGGGCGTCTTCGAGATGAAGGGGCTCGCGCCGGGGACGTATCGCATCACGCTCTTCCACGCCGAGGAGCTGATCGAGCGCAACCTCGAAGTCGAGGCGCCGGGAGAAGTCGACGTCCCGCTGCCGGCCGCGGGGACGCTGCGCGCGCGTGTCGTCGACGCGACCACGGGAGCGGCGGTGAGTGAGTTCTCCTTCCTCGTGCTGCCGGAAGAAGGGCGCGGACGCGTCGCGCGCGGACAGCGCAGCGAGGACGGCACGTTCAGCGTCACGGTGCCCGAGGGAACGTATCGCGTCAGCGCGGGCGCGGCCGGCTACACGTCCGCGGAGCCGGTCGTCGTGCGGGTCACCGAGCGTGAGCCCACCTCCGTCGAGCTGCGCCTCGGCCGCGGCGTCACGATCTCCGGCCGCGTCACCGACGAGGCGGGAATCGCCGTCGCCAACGCGGAAGTGCTCGTCGTCAGCCGCACGATGGAACGGATGCGCTCGCGCTCGAGCATGCGCGTCGGGCCGGCACATGCGAAGTCCGCCGAAGATGGGACGTTCACCATCACGGGCATCGATCCCGGCGAGGCGTCGATGACGGTGCGCAGGGAAGGATTCGTGTCGTCCCGCAGGACCATCGAGGCGGACGGCGCGATGAACGTCGACGTGCGCCTGTCGCGCGGCCTGACGCTGACGGGCATCGTCACGCGCGGCGGCAAAGGAGTCGCGGGCGCGCACGTTTCCGCGTCCACCGCCGCCCTCGGCGGCGAGCATCAGGCCGCGATCACGGGCGACGACGGGCGCTTCACGATCCGCGGGCTGGTGGCCGCGCGCTACAGCGTCAACGCGAACGCGGACGAGGCGCAGGCCGAGGTGCGCAACGTCGATCCGGCGAACGAGAAAGAGCTCGTCATCTCCCTCGATCCGAAGCCGCGCGGCATCGTCTTCGGCACCGTCATCGGCATCCCCGCGACCCTCGGCGGCAAGTACGTGCGCCGCGTGGTGACGGTGCAGTCGCCCGACGGCGCGGCGGAAGGAGCGATCGACGACGCCGGGAACTACCGCATCGAGAACGCGCCCCTCGGCGAGGTGTACGTGATCGCGCATCTGCAGGCCGCGCCCGACACCACGCGCTCGTCGGTGCGGAAGAACGTCGAGCTGATCGCCGGGCAGCCGCTGCGCGTCGACCTCGAGCTGACCGGCAACGTCACGGTCAGCGGCCGCATCACGCACGAGGGGAAGGGACTGGCCGGCGCACACATCGGCTTCGCCAGCAACGACGGCACGATGGCCTCGGCGCTGACGCGCGAGGACGGCGTGTACGAGCTGGCCCTCCCCGCGTCCGGCCGCTATCACGTCTACGCGCGCGCCGAGCAGGTCTCGGACCGCCACTTCTCGACCGTGCGCGACGTGCGCAGCGGCGACCGCATCGACATCGAGCTGCGCGAGGTCGCGCTGGAGGGAACGGTGGTCGACGCGGAGACGCGGCAGCCGATCGCGCACGCGGTGGTGACGCTCGGCCCTTCGTTCGGCGCGACCTTCGCGGCCGCGGAGATGGAGACCGACGCGCAGGGCCGCTTCCGCATGACGTCGTCGTTCTCCGGCCCGCATCGCTTGACGGCTTCCGCGCCCGGCTACGCGTACAGCGTGCAGCCGGTCAGCAACACGGCCACGCACTACCTGTTCGCGCTGACGAAAGTCGCGGCGCTGCAGGTGCGTGTCACCGACGCGCGCAGCGGCACGCCGCTCGACGCACACATCGTCGTCAACGAGAGCGACGGAGGCGCGTTCGTGCCGGTGCGCTACGACCGCAGCGCCGACGGGACGACCTATCGGTTCTCGCTCGCGCCGGCAAAGTACCGGCTGACGGTGGTGGCGCAGGGCTACACGACGCGGGTGGTGGAGGCGAGCGCGCCGGGAGCGATCGAGATTAAGATGGAGTGACTTCCATGAACGGCGAAGACGACGACGGCGACCTCCACGTAGTCGCGGGGAACAACCCCGCGCTGCTCATTCAGGACGGCGACTTCGGCACGCTGCCGCAGGAGTGGGCGCATCTCGAGACCAGCCGCCCGCTCTTCAAACGCATGATCCCCAGCGTCGGCCGGCTGGAGATGGGCGTCAGAACGTCGGTCGGGACGGCGTTCGTGGCGGGGGTCGGCATCCTGATGACGAACCGGCACGTCATCGAGAACTTCGCCCGCCCCGTCGGCGACGAGTGGGAATTCAACCCCGGCGTCACCAGCGTGCGCGTCGACTTCGGCGGCGAGCACGATCGCACCACGGCGAGCGAGCTGCCGGTGGAAGCGATCATCGGCGTGGACGCGCAGTACGACCTGGCGCTGCTGCGCATCCCGGCGGAGACCGACTTCATCGTGAAGGCGCTCCCGCTCCAGCGCGACGAGCCCGATTCGATCGTGGGGCGCGAGCTGGTCGCGATCGGCTATCCGGACCGCGACAACGCGATCCCCGACGACGTGCTGCAGCGGACCTTCGGGAACATCTTCGGCGTGAAGCGTCTGCAGCCGGGAAAGATCACCGCGCTGCGCAGCCACAACGGCGTGTCCGTCTTCAGCCACGACTGTTCGACGACGGGCGGCAGCTCCGGCTCGTGCATGATCGACGTGGCCAGCGGCAAGGTGCTGGCGCTGCACTTCGGCGGAGGCGGGACGGTGAATTTGACGGTGCCGCTATGGAAGGTCGCGCACCGGCCGTTTCTGAAAAGCCTGAACTGGCGCTGACGAAGCGGACCGCCGACGTCCCCTCGCTCACGAAGCGGACCGCCGGCGTCCCCGCCGGCTGCCCGGGCGGCGTCCCGCCGCCCGGCCCGGGGTGGCGGCGGGACGCCGCCACGGCAGCCGCCGGGACGGCGGCGCTCCGCTCACTCGCCGAGCTTGCCCTTCAGCTCTCGCAGCTCGTTCGCCAGCATCGACGTGGCCAGCGGCAAGGTGCTGGCGCTGCACTTCGGCGGAGGCGGGACGGTGAATCTCGCGGTGCCGCTGTGGAAGATCGCGCACCGGCCGTTTCTGAAAAACCTGCACTGGCGCTGACGAAGCGGACCGCCGGCGTCCCCTCGCGGACGAAGCGGACCGCCGGCGTCCCGCCGGCTGCCCGGGCGGCGTCCCGCCGCCCGGCCCGGGGTGGCGGCGGGACGCCGCCACGGCAGCCGCCGGGACGGCGGCGCTCCGCTCACTCGCCGAGCTTGCCCTTCAGCTCTCGCAGCTCGTTCGCCAGCATCGCCACCTGCTCTTCCAGTCTTTGCACGCGTTGCGAGAGCGGCTCGCCGCGCGGCTCCGAGGACGACGCGGCCGCGGGCGCCGACTCCTCTTCCACGATCGCCCCTCCCACCGTGTGCGCCCAGCGCTCCTCCTTCTGGCCCGGGCGGCGCGGGAGCTGGCGCACGAGCGGCTCGCTGTGCGCGGCCATGTCGCGCAGCGTCTCCTCGACGACGGCCACCGAATCGAACTGCTGCAGGCGGTCGCTGCGGCCGCGCAGCTCGCCGGCGGTCTGCGGTCCGCGCAGGAAGAGGAGCGTCAGCAGCGCCTTCTCCTTCTGGTTCAGGTGCCAGACCTTGTCGAGGTTGTGGTCGAAGCGCACCGCGCGGCCGCCCATCACCTTCCACACCAGCCGCTCGTCCTGCAGGCGGTCGAGCGCGCGCGACAGCTCGCTCTCGCTCAGCTCCATGACCGGCTCGCGGTTCGACTTCTGATTCGTTGCCGCGGCCAGCGCGTTCAGCGTGAGCGGGTAGTACTCGGGGGTCGAGAGCTGCTTCTCCATCAGCGCGCCGAGGATGCGTACCTCGACGGGATCGAGCGTGCGGGGGATGCGCGGGCGCTGTCTGCTTTCCGTGTCGAGCGTGGGAACGAACGTCATGCCGCGGATTCTAGCGCCGGGAGCGCGAACACCGGCGGGCGCGCCGTGCGCGTCGCGCCGAAGAAATTGTCCGCGCGCAGCGCCACCTTGCGCGCCAGCGGCATGAACGTGGTCATCTTGCCGCCGAAGACGTTGATCAGATTGCCGTCGCGCACGACGCGGAAGTCGCGGCCGATCGCGCTCGGATTCGTGGCGCGCCCGACCAGCGGGCGCACCCCGGCGAACGTCGAGCGGACGTCGTCGCGCGAGATCGGCGTGCGGAAGTAGCGGTTGAAGCGCTCGATCAGATAGTCGATCTCTTCGTGCGACGCGTGCACGCCGTCGAGCGGCTCCTTCTGCACGACCTCCGTCGTGCCGATCAGCGTGGTCCCCTTCCACGGCAGCACGAAGAAAACGCGGTGATCGGTCGTCGACTGCAGCAGCAGCCCCTCTTCGCTCACCGCCTCGTGCAGGACGATGTGTGAGCCTCGCACCAGCGAGAGGACGTACGGCGCGGAGAGGCCGTTCGCGCGCAGCAGCTCGTTCATCCAGGGACCGGCGGCGTTGACCACGAGGTCGTAGCGCGCCTCGTCTTCCACCGTCCGCACGAGCCACTCTTTGCCGTCGCGCACGAGCGCGTTGACCGGCGTCAGCTCGCGGATGACCGCTCCCTCGCGAATGGCGGAAGCGACGACGGTGCGGACCAGCGCAAAGTCGTCCACCTGCGCGTCGCGGTAGGAGAAGCCGCCGCGCAGCCCCTCCTCGCGCAGCGGCGCGCGCTCCAGCAATTCCTCGACGTTCAGCGAACGATGTGACGCAATGTTTGCAGATCCCGCAAGCCGGTCATAGAGCATCAGTCCGACTTTGACGATCGCGCGTCCGCGGGGACTGTCGCGGTACAGCGGCAGCAGGATCTCCATCGGCTTGACCAGTTCCGGGAGGTTGGCCAGCAGCCAGGCGCGCTCGCGGAGCGACTCGCGCACCAGCGCGAACTGCATGTGCTCGAGGTAGCGCAGCCCGCCGTGGATCATTTTCGTCGTGGCAGACGAGGTCTGCGCGCCGCAGACGCCTTTCTCGTAGAGCGTCACGTCGTAGTCGCGCCGGGCCAGCTCCCAGGCCACGCCGGCGCCGTTGATCCCCCCTCCGATGACGGCGATCCGTTCGTTCACGGTTCCGCAAATAGCAAAACGTGACCCAGCTCACCGGCCAGGCGCCGTTGGCAACCCCTTCGCAATCCCGCTCAGCAGTATGACCGTAGCATCTCTCGGGCGGGCCGGTGTTGCACCAGACGCAAACGCGGATCTGGCTGTGATGCTCACCGGCGGCGGCGCCCGCGCCGCCTATCAGGTCGGGTTGATCAAGGGGATCGCCAAACACTTCCCGCACCTGCAGTTCCAGATCGTGGTCGGCGTTTCCGCCGGCGCGATCAACGCCGCCTACCTGGCCGCGTACCGCGGCACGCTGGCCGAGAAAGCCGACCACCTCGCGCAGATGTGGTGCGAGCTGAATTGCGACTCGATCTACCAGTTCGACTGGAAAGTGATCATGCCTTTCCGTTCTGCGCTGGCCTCGATCTCCCCGAAGAAACTGAAGTGGACGCAGTCGCAGCCGCACGGCATCGTCGACACCACGCCGCTCAAGAACCTCCTCTGCCGCGTACTGCAGACGCCTGCCGGCCGCGAGATCCCGGGCATCGAAGAGAACCTGCTCAGCGGCGACCTGAAGGCACTGGCGCTGATGACGCTCGACTACTCGACCGGGCAGACCGTGCGCTGGGTGCAGGGACGCTATTACGACGTCTACGAAGGACCGAACCGGCGCGTGGCGCCGACGAAGTTCACGCCCGAGCACGTCCTCGCCTCCGCCGCGCTGCCGTTCGTCTTCCCGGCCGTGCGCATCGGCGACGAGTGGCACGGCGATGGCGGCATCCGTCTGGCTGCGCCGCTCTCCCCCGCCGTGCACCTCGGCGCGCGGCGCATCATCGCCATGTCCACCGGCTACCAGCGCACGGCCGACGAGGCGTCGACGCCGGTGGTCAGCGGCTATCCCCCCGCCGCGCAGATCCTCGGCCAGCTCGTCAACGCCGTCTTCCTCGACGTCATCGACGAGGACGCGGCGCGCATGGAGCGGATGAACGACCTGCTGCGCAAGATGGCGCCGCACGAGCGCGACGGGTTCAAGCCGATCGACCTGCTGGTGCTGCGCCCCTCCGTCGATCTGGGGAAACTCTCCGGCGAGTACGAGCGCTATCTCCCCCGCAAGCTCAAGCTCCTCGTGCGCGCCCTCGGCGCGAAGGAGACCGAGTCGCCCGATTTCGTGTCGCTGCTCATGTTCGAGCCGGAGTACACCAAACGCATCATCGAGATCGGCGAAGCGGACGTCGACGCGCGTCTGCCGGAGATCCGTACGTTTCTCGGCGAGGAGACGCGGCTGGTTGCCGCGGGCTAGCCGACTCGTATAATCGCCGCGCAAACCATGGCGGTTCTACATCTCGAGCTCCTCGGGGACTTCCGGCTCCGCACCGAGTCCGGCTCTTTGATCACCATCTCGGCACGCAAGTCCCAGGCGATGCTCGCCTACCTCGCCGTCAAACCGGCCCAGCTCGTGTCGCGCGACAAGATGGCCGCGCTGCTCTGGAGCAGCACCGCGCCCGAACAGGCGCGCCAGAGCCTGCGCCAGACGCTCTCCACCATGCGCCGCGAGCTGGCCGCCGTGTCGCCGCAGAAGATCCTCGTCGAGGAAGGAGACTTCCTCTCCCTCGATGCCTCGCTGGTCCATTGCGACGTGGCGGAGTTCGAGTCGCTCGTGGCGACGGGGACGGCCGAGGCGCTGGATCCGGCGACGCGGTTGTACACGGGCGACTTTCTGGACGGCTTTCAGATCGACGAGGAGAAGTTCGACCAGTGGGTGCTGGCCGAGCGCGACCGCCTGCATCGCATGGCCCTGCGCGCGCACGCGCAGCTCGTGGAGCAGCTCACGCGCAGCGGCTCGCTGGACGAAGCCATCGCCATCGCGCAGCAGTCGCTGCGCCTCGACCCGCTGCAGGAGTCGATGCACCGCACGCTGATGCGCCTCTACCTGCAGAGCGGCGACCTTTTGAACGCGCTGCAGCAGTACGACAGTTGCGCGAAGCTGCTCCGCCGCGAGCTCGACCTCGAGCCGGATGCGGAGACGCGCGCGCTGCAGCAGGAGATCGTGGAGCTGCGCAAGCGCCGCAACGCGCCGCAGCCCGCCGACCGCGACGCGCGCAAGACCGTGCTGGTGGTGGAGGACAACATCCTCAACCGCGAGCTGACGAACGCGGTGCTCAAGAGCGCCGGCTACAACGTGCTGCTCGCCAAGGACGGCGCCGAGGCGCTGATGCTCCTCGGGCGCGATCCGGTGGACCTGCTGCTGCTCGACGTCGACCTCCCCTACATCGACGGCCACAAGGTGCTGGAGGCGCTGCACGAGAAAGGGATCGACGTGCCGGCCATCTTCATCTCGGGCCTGCCGGGCGAGGAGCCGGAAGTGCGCGCGTTCGCCATCGGCGCCGCGGACTTCATCCGCAAGCCGGTGAAGAACTCGATCCTGCTGGCGCGGGTGTCGAAGGTCCTGAAGTAGCCAGCGGCTGTGGGTGCGGTACCCTTCCCCGTATGCCCTATCAGCTCGAGATCACGTTGCAGGACGTCGATCCACCCATCTGGAGGAGGGTGGTCGTGCCCGCGGATCTGACGCTCGCC
Organism: Thermoanaerobaculia bacterium; assembly: GCA_036375135.1. Lineage (GTDB taxonomy): Bacteria > Acidobacteriota > Thermoanaerobaculia > Gp7-AA8 > Gp7-AA8 > QHVT01. Next base: position 8,230 of record DASUSL010000403.1, read on the forward strand.
GACCTCCATCACGTGATCCAGATCGTCATGGGATGGAGCGATTACCATCTGCACGATTTCACGATCCGCGGGCGGAGATACGCGTTGCCGCACGAGGAAAACTACGACCACCCCGCCAACGAAGAAACGACCAGGCTGCGCGACGTGGTCAAGGCGCGCAGCAGATTCACGTACCAGTACGACTTCGGCGATGACTGGGTTCACGTCATCCGGGTCGAGAAGGCTACTGCCGACACGACCGACGTGGAGCCCGTGTGCATCGACGGAGCGCGCGCCTGTCCGCCGGAGGACAGCGGCGGCCCGTTCGGTTACGCCGAGAAGCTGGAGGCGTTCGCGAGACCGCGCCGTCGCGCGACCGCCTATCTGCGGGAGTGGATGGGAGACTTCGATGCCGAGGCGTTCGACCTCGCGGCCGTGAACAAGCAGTTGCGCGATTTCTTCGCTTAGTCGCAGACGATCGACGTCTGCGTCACCGCGCACTTCGTCTTCGTCTTCCCGTTCTGATCGCGGACGTCGAACGTCCAGCCGTTCGCGGACGGTGTGGCGGCGATGAAGCCGAAGCCGTCGTCCTGCATGAACATCGACGCCGTGCGCCCGTTCGCGCCGAACGGCTGCCCCGTCGGATCGTTCGCCTTCGGGTCGAGCGCGGTGCCGCCGTTGCCGACGACGGCGTGCGGCGGACGCCCGTCCTGGAACGACAGCAGCTCGAGCAGGTGAATGTGGCCGGTGAGGATGAAGTCGATCGGATCCGTGGCGCTCCCCGCCTGCGACCACGCGCTCCAGAGCGTCGGCGTGTCGAGATCGCCGTACGACGTCCCCCAGAACGGATGATGGAGCATCAGCCACGCGCCGGGCCGCTCCTTCGCGTAGAGCTGCAGCCATTGCGCGACCATGGTGGCCTGCGCGGGATCGTTGTCGCCGAGCGACGAGGAGTCGAAAACGATGAAGGTCATGTCGCCGACTCGGGTCGCATACGGCGGCGTGAAGTCGGTGTTGGATTTACAGGTCTTCGCGTTCTCCCACGCGTAGCGGCGCGGGTCGAGGAAGCGGAACCATCCTTCGGCCGCGCGCGTGCAGTCCTCGTGGTTGCCGCGCACCATGACCCACGGCGCGTTGCCGAGGAGCGGCGCGGCGGGCGTGAAGAAATCGGCGTCCCAGTTGGTCCAGGTGTACGGCGCCGGCTTGCACGTGCCGCCGCTGCACGTGGCCTCGCGATAGTAGTAGTCGCCGACGTGGAGGACGAGATCGGGATCCCAGGCGGCGATCGACTTCGCGACGGTGGCGAAAGGCCAGGCCGCCGGATCGGAGCAGTTCTGGATCGACGGCGGATTGCCGGCCTTGAGACGGCAGCCGGTGTCGCCGACGAGGGCGATCTTCGCGGTGCGTCCGAGCTTGTGCACCGGGAGCTTTCTCCCGTCGATCTCCGCCGCGCGCACTCCCGCCGGCAGCAGCATCTCGCACGACGTGACGGCGTAGCCGGGACCGGGCAGCGCGCGGGTGCGCATGCGGCGCGCGACACCGTCGATGACGACGGAGGGGCACTCACCGCCGCCTGTGACGATGGCCCGCGCGATGGGGCCGTCGGGACCGTATTCGATCCACGCCGGGCCGGCGCCGAACAGGGGAAGAGCGGCCAGGAGGACCACCAGCAGTCGTTTCATGATGGCCGTAAGGATACAGCTCCGCTTGCCTGCGGCATCCCGAATGCAAGAGAGTGATGATCATGCGCAGAGACGACAAGATCCTGGTGGTCGAGAACAACGCGGAGTTCTGCCGGACGATCGAGGAGCGCTTCAACTGCGACTGCGCGACCGACGGCTGGGACGCGATCTCGAAACTGGAGACGGAAGACTACGCGGCCATCGTCATCGACGCGGATGTGCCCCACCACAGCGGCTACGGCGTCCTCGCCTACCTGCGCGAGGAAGTGGGCGAAGACCTCCGCAACGTGATCTTCATGACCGCCAGCTCCGACCAGGCCGCCGTCCGCCGCAACTTCGGCAGCCACCTGACGGTGGTGGCCCGGGATCAGGCGGTGGAAGAGATCACGCGGGTGCTCGAGGGCTGACGCCGCCCGCCCACGAGAAGCCTCCGGCGGGCCGGCGCGGCCGGCAGCGCTGATTGGCCTAGCCGGGCCGCATGCTTATCGCCTGACGCACGCTTCTCGGGAACGCACGTGCGTCGAGGCGCTGCCGGCCTCACCGCCCCGCCTCGGTCTCCCGCCAACCGTCAACCGCTAACCGCCAACCGCTTCAGCAACTGAATCTGCCCCGTGTGATAGAGGTCGTGCGCAGCGGCGCCGTGCAGCATGCGCCGCAGCCTGGTGCCCTCCGGCAGCGCCGGCAGCGCAACGATGGCGGCGCGCAGGCGCGCGTGTTCCGCGTCGAGGAGCTGCACGACCTCGGCGATGTTCACCTCGTCCGGCGAGCGGAACCAGTTGCTCCCCTTCAGGGGAAACGAGTTGCGCTTCGTGCCGGTCAGCCGGCGCCAGACCACGTATTTCCAGTACGCCGCGTGCACCGCCACTTCCCATATGTTGTGGCGCTCCGGCGCGGGACGCCAGAGCGCGACGTCCGGCTGCAGCCCGCGCAGCGAGCCGCGCAGCGCCGTGCCGTGCCACCCGCGGCGGTCGTACGCGGCGTCGAGCATCTCCAGGAGGAGCTGCTGATCAGGCTTCATACGCCGACGCGCATCCCGCTGAAGACGCGCGCGATCGCCTCCGCGCTGCGCGCCGCGTCCTGCTCCGTCGTGCTCCAGTTCGAGACCGACACGCGCATGGCGGCCTGGTCGTGCCAGGTCGTGCCGCCGAGCCAGCAGGTGCCGTCCTGCTGCACGCCGGCGATGACGCGGCGCGTCAGCTCGTCGTCGTCGCCGAAGCGCACCAGCACCTGATTGAGCGCGACGTCATTGAGGATCGCGATGCCGGCCACGTCGCGCAGCGCGTCGGCGATCTGTCGCGCGCGGGCGCAGCACCCTTCGATCAGCGCGGCCACTCCTTCGCGTCCGAGGGCGCGCAGGGCGGCGTAGATGGCCACGCCGCGGCCGCGGCGGGAGAACTCCGGCACCCAGTCCACCGCGTCGCGCTCCACGCCCTGCGTCTGGACGAGGTACGCCGCCGTCGTGGTCATCGCCGCGCGATGATCCTCGGCGTGCCGCACGATGGCCACGCCGCTGTCCTGCGGCACGTTCAGCCATTTGTGCGCGTCCGTGGCCCACGAGTCCGCGAGCTCGATACCGTCCGCCAGCGGGCGCAGCGTGCCGCTCGTCCGCGCCCACAGTCCGAACGCGCCGTCGACGTGCAGCCACGCGCCGTGCTCGCGCGCGATCTCCGCGATCTCGCGCAGCGGATCGAGCGCGCCGGTGTTCACGTTGCCGGCCTGCGCGCAGATGATGGTCGGGCCGCTGAGGTTCTCGAGCAGGCGGCGCAGGCGGTCGGGGCGCATCCTCCCCTCCCCGTCCGTCTCGACGCGCAGCAGCGCGCGCGTGCCGAAGCCGAGGTAGCGCATGGCCACGTCGATGGTCACGTGCGACTCGCCGCTGGTGACGAGGTTGATGCGCGGCGCGCCGTACAGCCCATCCTCCTCGACGTTCCAGCCGGCGCGGCGCAGCACGCCGTGGCGCGCGGCGGCCAGGCAGGTGAAGTTCGCCATCTGGCAGCCGGTGACGAAGCCGACGCTCGACTGCCGCGGCAGGTCGAAGAGCTCCAGCAGCCACTCGCGCGCCACTTCCTCGATCACCGAGACGACGGGCGACGTCGCGTAGATGCCGGGGTTCTGGTCCCAGGTGCTGGTCAGCCAGTCGGCGGCCAGCGCGACGGGCAACGCGCCGCCGATGACGAAGCCGAAGTAGCGCGGGCCGGGACAGGCCACCGCGCCGCGCTCTCCCTGCGCGGCCAGCGCGTCGAGCACGGCCACGTGGTCTTCCCCGGCGTCGCTGAGTGGCACGCGCAGGGCGGCCAGGAGCTCGTCGCGCGTGGCGCGGGCGCCGACGTGGCGGTCGGGCATCGAGTCGAGAAAGTCGCCGGCGTGGCGGCGCGCGCGATCCAGGAGAACGTGATGACCGAGGACGTCGTGGCTGCTGCTCATGCTCCGCAACATAGTGTTACACTCCCTGGGCGTCAAGTATGACGATCTGATTATGACAATCTGGTCACCGCGACTGCCCGACTCCGACAGCCCGATCTACGGCCGCATCGCCGACGCGCTGGAGCGCGACGTCCGCTCGGGCATGCTCATCGCCGGCAGCCAGCTCCCCACCCATCGCCAGCTGGCCCGCACCCTCGGCATCACCCCCGTGACGGTCACCCGCGCGTACGCCGAGGCGGCGCGAAGAGGGATCGTGGAGTCGTCGATCGGACGCGGGACGTTCGTGCGCGCGGCGCGCAGCGTCACGGCCGTGGCCGAGGACGTCGACTGCGCCACGAACACGGTCAACATCCCCATCCCGCCGCCGACGCCGGCCGTGCTGCAGCGCGCCGGCACGATGCTCGTGCAGGGGCTGTACGCCACCGGCGCGGGGACCGAGCGGCATCGCGCGGCAGGCGCGGCGTGGGTCGGGCGCCGCACCGATCCGTCGCGCGTCGTGGTCACGGCGGGGACGCAGCACGCGCTCTTCCTCGCCCTCGCGGCGACGACGCGGCCGGGCGACACGCTGCTCGTCGAGGCGCTCACCTATCACGGCGCGAAAGCGGCGGCGGCGCTGCTGCACCTCAAGCTCGAGCCGGTGGCGCTCGACCGGCACGGCATCCTCCCCGACGCGCTGGAGCGCGCGGCCCGCGGCCGTTCGGCGAAGGTGCTCTATACGATTCCGACGCTGCACAATCCCACCGCCACGATCGTCCCGGAGAAGCGCCGCCGCGAGCTCGCGGCCATGGCCGAGCGCCTCGGGCTGACGATCATCGAAGACGACGTGAACGGCTTCCTGCTCGACAAAACACCGCCGCCCATCGCCGCGTTCGCGCCCGACCGCACGATTTTCATCACCGGCCTCGGCAAGGCCATCGCCGCGGCCATGCGCGTCGGCTATCTGGTCGCGCCGGAGCACCTGCTGCCGCGCGTGCACGCCGCGCTGGCGGCGAACGTCCTCTTCTCGTCGCCGGTCGTCGCGGAGATCGCCTCGACGTGGATCGAGGACGGCACGGCGGCGAAGATCGTGGAGCAGAAGCGCGCCGAGATCGCGCTGCGCGGCCGCGTGGCGCGGCGCATCCTGCCGCAGGTCTCGGGCGATCCGCGCGCGCTGCACGTCTGGCTGGAGCTGCCGAAGCGCTGGACGGGCGACGCGTTCGCCGAGGAGGCGCGGCGGCGGCGCGTGCGCATCGCCGGCGCGTCGTCGTTCGCGGTGACGCCGGAGATCCCGCGCGCGGTGCGCATCAGCATCGGCTCCCCCGCCTCGGTCGCGGAGATGGAGACGGCGCTGCACGTGATCGCCGGCATCGGCGAGGTGCGCGCACAGGAGCCGGTCGTATGAGCGGGCAAGGCCCGCAGCGCCGGTTGTCCGGGGCGGCCGGTCCGCTTCCCGCCGAGCCGGAGCTGCTCGCATGACCATCTGCACGGACCGCGCGCGCATGGACGTCGGGGTGATTCATCGGTATCTGGCCGAGGAGTCGTACTGGGCGAAGGGAATCCCGCGCGAGCTGGTGGAGCGCGCGATCGCGCACTCGCTCTGCTTCGGCGCGTTCGACGGCGAGGCGCAGGTGGGGTTCGCGCGCGTGATCACGGACTACGCGACGTTCGGGTACGTGGCGGACGTGTTCGTACTGCCGTCGCATCGCGGGCGCGGGATCGCGAAGGAACTGATGCGCGCGGTGCGCGAGCATCCGGAGCTGCAGTCGCTGCGGCGATGGCATCTGGTGACGCGCGACGCGCACGGGCTGTACGCGCAGTTCGGCTTCGCGCCGCTCGACGCGCCGGAGCGGCACATGGCGGTCTCGGTGCCGAACGCGTACGCTGCGCGTGCATGATTCGGCCGCTCAGCGAAGAGGATCTGGAGGCGTACGCCATTCTGCGGCGCCAGTCGCTCGTCGAGGAACCGCTGTCGTTCGGCGCGTCGCCGTCGGATGACGTGCCCGTGGAGGCGTTGCGCGCGTCGATGCGGCGCGCGCCGGACTGGATGCTCTTCGGCGCGTTCGTCGACGGCGCCCTGGTCGGCGCCGCCGGCCTGCTGCGCAGTCATCACGTCAAGACCGCGCATGCGATGCATCTGTGGGGAATGTACGTGGCGCCGCCGCATCGGCAGTGCGGCCTGGGACGCGCACTCATCGACGCCTGCATCGCCCACGCGCGCTCGCTGCCCGGCGTGACGGTGGTGCAGCTCGGCGTGACGTCGGCCGCCGCCGAGGCGCGGCGGCTGTACGAGGCGGCGGGCTTTCGGGTCTGGGGAACGCAGCCGGATGCGCTGCGCTACGAGGGCCAGGCGGTGGATGAGCACCACATGGCCCTCGCGCTTGTTTAGTTCATCCCGAGCGTAGCGAGGGATCTCGGGGGCACTGACGCGAATCATGCACCTGCAGCGCATGGACACATCCGAGATCCCTCGCTTTCGCTCGGGATGAACTGCCCGGAGGGCACATCCGAAATCCCTCGCGTTGCTCGGGATGAACCGACCGGAGGGCCATGCGGTGGATGAGCACCACATGGCCCCTCGCTGCGCTCGCGTCAGTTGACCGTGACCACCGCCGTGGCGCTGTTCACGCTGGACGACGGGCAGGTCGCGCTGGAGACGCGCACCCAGTAGCGGTGCGTCCCCTTCTTGTTGAACGGCCCGGCGGTGTAGCTGGACGCGGTCTGCCCCACCAGCGGCTGGCTCGTGTCTCCGGCGAAGCCTTCGTACCACTGGTACGTCAGCGCGGTTCCGGTGGCGGTCACCGACAGGACGCGCGTGTTGTTGCGGGGCATGGTCACGCTCTGCGGCTGCGAGACGATGACGGTCGGCGCGTAGGTGGTGACGGTCGTCGTCGCACTCGTGGCGCTGCAGCCACTGGCGTTGGTCACGGTGACGCTGTACGCACCGGCGGTGCTGACGGTGATGGACTGCGTGGTGGCGCCGTTGGACCAGGCGTAGCTGTAGCCGCCCGGTGCGGTGAGCGTGACGGAGGCGCCCGGACAGAGCGCCGTCGGACCACTGGCGGTGATGACCGGCGTGGCCGGTTTGGCGTTGACCGTGACGTTCGTCGCGGCGCTCGTCGCGCTGCAGCCGTTGGCGTTGGTGACCGTGACGCTGTACGCGCCGCTCGCGTTGACGGAGATGGACTGCGTCGTCGCGCCGGTCGACCATGCGTAGCTGTAGCCGGCCGGTGCGGTGAGGGTGACCGAGCCGCCTTCGCAGAAGGTGGTCGAGCCACTCGCGGTGACGGTCGGCGTGGCCGGTTTGGCGCTGACCGTGACGTTCGTCGCGGCGCTCGTCGCGCTGCAGCCGTTGGCGTTGGTGACGGTGACGCTGTACGCGCCGCTCGCGTTGACGGAGATGGACTGCGTCGTCGCGCCGGTCGACCATGCGTAGCTGTAGCCGGCCGGTGCGGTGAGGGTAACGGAGCCGCCTTCGCAGAAGGTCGTCGGGCCGCTCGCGGTGAGGGTCGGCGTGGACGGGAGCGCGCTCACGGTGACGTTCGTCGCCGCGCTCGTGGCGCTGCAGCCGCTAGCATTCGTGATGGTGACGCTGTAGGCGCCGCTTGCGTTGACGGTGATGGACTGCGTCGTCGCGCCGTTGGACCAGGCGTAGCTGTA
>DASUSL010000404.1:0-15422 GCA_036375135.1 Thermoanaerobaculia bacterium
GATCGTCAACTCCATCGGCATCTCCATCCTCATCGAGATCATCGAGAAGATGATCGACAAGGGCGGCAAGATCGGCTTCTGCTGCCTCACCCCCGTCATCCACAAGACCTTCCAGATCATGGGCCTCGCCAACTACGCCTCGATCTACGCCGACGAGGAGAGCGCGGTGAAGGAGATGGGGCTGACGTAGTGCTGAGTGCTGAGTGCTGGGTGCTGAGTCCCCAGCACTCAGCACCCAGCACTCAGCACTGATATATCCTTCCCCGCCCATGCCCCAGGTCCATCGCTTCGCCGAGTTCGTGCACGAGCTTCAGCAACTGGAGCGGATGTCGATCGCGGCGCAGGGGACGCGCATCCTCGATGCCTTTGCGCGGCACACCCGCTTCGACTCCGGCGCGCTGTATCTGCGCGAGGGGCGCGGGACGGAGCTCAAGCTGGCGGCCAAGTCGCTGCAGTGCGTCGCGCCCGAGATCCTCGGCGAAGGACGCGCGGAAGAGCTGGTCGTGCCGTCGCCGGCCGTGGTCGTGCCGCTGCAGTCGCATCGCGAGGACATGGGCTTGCTCGCCCTCTCCACGCCCGCCATCGACGACACGATGGATGAAGACGTCGCCTTCGTGCGCGCCGGCGCGGCCTTCCTCTCCACGCTGATCGCCAATCAGCGCCTGATGCAGGAGACGCGCGAGGGAGACTTCCAGCTCAAGTACCGGCTGTGGGAGCTCGAGTCGCTGTACGACATCGGCCTCTCCATCGCCTCGACCCTCAACGTCGACGAGCTCGCGGACGCGATCCTCTTCCGCATGATCTCGCTGACCAACGCCCGCCGCGCGGCGCTCTTCCTCCGCGACGAGGAGCGCTTCCGTCTCTATCGCACCTTCGGCGACGTGCGCGAGGACTTTCTCGACAGCGAGCTCACCGAGCAGCTCATCCGCGAAGGGAAGCCGCTCGCCTTCGACGGCGACAGCACCTGCCTCTTCCCCGACTGCATGACGTTCGTGGCCGTGCCGATCACGGGGAGCAACGACGCCATCATCGGCGTCCTCGCCGCGGCGGACCGTGAGACGCGCGAGGGGGGCATCGGCGCGTTCGAGGCCAACGAGCTGCGCCTGCTCGCGCTCTTCGGCAACCAGGTCGCCATCGCGCTCGAGAACGCGCGCCTGCACCGCGAGGCGCTCGAGAAGCAGGCCATGGAGCGCGACCTCGAGCTGGCCGCGACCATCCAGAAGAACATTCTCCCGAAGAGCATCCCGCAGTTCGACGATCTCTCCATTACCGCGCTCTCCCGTCCCGCGCGGCAGGTCGGCGGCGACTATCACGCCTTCTTCTCGCGCGACGGCATCGTCACGGCGCTCGTCGCCGACGTGGCCGGCAAGTCGATGCCCGCGGCGCTGCTCGTCAGCGCGCTGCACGCCGTGCTGCAGCTCCTCTTCGCCGAGGGACGCGAGCTGGGCGAGATCGCCACGGAGCTCAACCGCCACATCCACAGCTGGTCGGCCGAGAACAAGTTCATCACCATGATCATGGTCTCGATCGACCGCGAGCACGAGACCATCCAGTACGTCAACGCCGGCCACAATCCCGGCTACCTCATCACCAACGGCAAGCTGGAGACGATCAAGTCGCACGGCCTGCCGATCGGCATCCTGCCGAACTCGCGCTATCTCGCGCAGACGCGGCCGTTCCCGGCCGGCTCGTATGCCGTGCTCTACAGCGACGGCATCACCGAGGCGGAGAACGTCGACGGCGAGGAGTTCGAGAACGAGCGGCTGGAGGCGATCCTCACCGAGCACATCGGCGAGAGCGCGGAGCTCATCCGCAACCAGATCGCCGACGCCGTCGACGCCTTCGTCGGCGAGGCGCCGCAGAAGGATGACGAGACGATCGTCATCGTGCAGCGGACCTGATCGCCGGGACTGTTATTTGCACGATTGGCGTGCATGAGACAGACAACAATCGCGCTGTTGCTGCTGGCGCTGTTCCTGCCCGTACAGGCGTCGGCGCTGCAGGCAGATGAGCTCGTGGCCATCGCGGCCATGCCGCTGGCGGTCGCCGCGGTCTCGGAGATCACGGACGTTCCGGCGTCCGATCTCCTGAGCCTGATCGCCACCATGAATCGGGCAAACGTCCCCGCACCGCAGTTCATCGAGGTGGTGCGCTACGCGCCCGTGGCGCTCGCCGACACGAGCGAGCCGTTCGTGCCGTACATCACCAGCCGCGTGAACGAGGGGGTGACCGGCCAGGAGCTGGCGGTGGTGATGGAGGACCGCATCGAGCGTTACGACGGCGCGGAGACGATCGACGTCGTGCGCGCGCCGCGCGTGGTCGTGGTGGACCAGAACTTCTTCCCCGAGGTCGTGGTGACGCGGTTCCGGCCGGTGACGTACGACCCGCTGGCGCTGGTGGCCATGCCGCTGGCGGTGGCGGCGGTCGCGGAGATCGCGGACGTGCCGCCGCTGGAGCTGGCCAGCATGATCAGCCTGCTCAATCAGGCGAACGTGCCGCCGGCGCAGTTCGTCGAGATCGTGCGCTACTCGCCGGTGGCGCTGATCGATGAAGATCCGGCGTTCCTCACGTACGTGACGACGGAAGTCGGCGACGGCACGCGCGGCCTCGAGCTGGCCCGGCGCATCGAGAACCGCTACGAGGTCCTCGGCGTCCGCGACATCGACGTCGTGGAGCCGGATCGCGAAGTGTTCGTGATGCCGGTGGCGGTGACGCGCGCTCCCGGACAGTTGAAGAAGCAGCTCGGACTGCAGACCGGCGCGGAAGTCGTGCACGGCGTGCATCCGGGACGCGGCCAGGCGAAAGCGGCGCGCGTGGCCAGGACCGAGCGCAAGAGCCGCGGCAACGATCGCGTGGCCAAAGTGCGCAGCAGCAAGCCGCGCAAAGTGGAGCGCGTCTCGCGTGCGCCGAAGGTGGAGCGTGCGCCGAAAGTCGATCGCGCCCCGCGCGTGAAGCAGCGCGACGCCATGGTGTCGCGCGGCAACAGCGGAGGCGGCAAACCGCCGAAGGCCGACAAGGGCAACTCCGGCGGCGGCAAAGGCAACTCCGGCAACAAGGGCAATGGCAAAGGGAAAGGAAAGGGGTAAGCAGTGATGCGATGGACCATGGCTCTCGTGCTCTCGTTCGCGCTCGTCGCGTGCAGCAACGAGCGGAAGGGTGATTCGAACGCTGCCGCGGGCGCGGCGGTGGACGTCCCCGCGGTGGCCACCAGCCAGGATCTGACGCCCGAGCAGCTCGGCGAGATCGGTGCGCTCATTTCGAAGAACTCCGCGCAGGCGAAGCAGATCCTCAGCGAGCACGGCCTCGACGAGAAGAGCTTCGAGCAGAAGATCCGCAAGATCACCGAAGATCCGGCGGCGTCGAAGCGCTACGCGGCGGCCTTCGAGAAGGCCAAAGCGCAGGCCTGACGGAACGAACCGGTTCCCCCTGTCGTACATAATGCGAACACATTCGTGACAGGGGGAACCATGAAGCTGCTCGCAACCGCGTTTCTGCTGTTTGCCACGGCCGCGATCGAGGTGAACACCCGCAAGCTCGCCGACGGCACCACGCAGTCGTTCGTCTCCGGCAGCCGCAAGGTGGCCGTGCACAAATCGGGCGACACGGCCACGGTCATGGTGCAGGAAGGCGATCGCCTCGACACCGTCAGCCTCACGCGCACCGACGGGAAGCTGCAGGTGGGCCGCAAGAACAATGGCGTCGCCCGCCGCTTCATCGTCGTCGACCGCCCGAAGGTGATCGTCGACGGCATCGACCTCGAGCCGTTTCTTCTGGATGGGATGACGCCGGCGCCCGCGCCGCAGCCGGCACCGGGGATCGTGCCGCTGCCGAAGAAGTTCACGCCGATGCCGATCCCCGACGAAACGAACTACTACGTCTGCCCGAAGGACGCGACGAAGGTCATCGTGCCGCCGGATGCCGGTCCCGGTCCGTACCGCTGCCCGGTCGACGGCACGCCGCTGAAGGCGCACACGGGCCGCGGCTCGAAGTTCTTCCTGCTGCAGTAAAGTCTGGACTGCGCGAGCGCGGCAGCGCAGGAGGCCGTCTCAAAACGTAGGACAGGCTTCAGCCTGTCCCGGGCAGGCTGAAGCCTGCCCTACGTTCGAGAGCGGCAGCGCAAGCTGCCGCAGTCCAGAGCTAACGCTTCGTGGCGAAGGCGGCGATGCGCGAGATCGCTTCCTTCGACTGGAAGCACTCCACCTGATGCTCCGCCTCCAGCTCGAGCTGCGCGCGGAGGTCGTTCCTCTCCGCAACCGACAGCGCCCGCTTGATCCCCTCGATCGCCAGCGCTGAGCTCCCCGCGATCGTCCGCGCCAGCGTCTGCGCCTCGGACAGCGCATCGCCCACGACGCGGTCCACCATTCCAATCGCCAACGCCTCGGACGCTTCCACCATCCGCCCGGTCATCAGAATCTCCATCGCGCGGCCGCGGCCGACGAGGCGGGGGAGGAGCCAGGTGCCGCCCCAGTCGGGGTGCAGGCCGATCTTCACGAACGACTCGCTGAGCTTCGCCGTCTCCGCGGCAACGCGGTAGTCGCAGGCCAGTGCGAGGTTGCATCCCGCGCCGGCGGCGACGCCGTTCACCGCGGCGATGACCGGCTTCGGCATCGCGGCGATCTCGAGGATCACGTCGCGTCCGGCGTCGAGGAGCCTGCGGAACGAGGCCACGTCGTTCGTCTGCTGCAGCGAATGCATGTACTCCACGTCGCCGCCGGCGCAGAACGCTCGTCCGGCGCCCGTGATCACCACCACGTCGCCCGCGCACTCGCGCAGCGCGTGCAGCAGATCCTCGCGCATCGTGCCGGTGAAGGCGTTCAGTTTGTCGGGGCGATTCAGAGTGATGGTGGCGACGCCGGCGTCGCGCGTCACGGTGATGAATGACATGCGGCGCGGACTATACTGCGCACCGCATGGAATGGTTATCGGATCCCCAGGCATGGATCGCACTGCTGACGCTCACGGTCCTCGAGATCGTCCTCGGCATCGACAACGTCATCTTCATCTCGATCCTGGCGGGCAAGCTCCCGCCGGCCGATCAGAAGAAAGCGCGCAACATCGGCCTCGCCGGCGCGATGATCATGCGCATCCTGCTGCTGCTGTCGCTGGCCTGGATCGTCAAGCTGACGGCGCCGCTCTTCACCGTCCTCGGCGCTGAGATCTCCGGGCGCGATCTCATCCTCCTGGCCGGCGGCCTGTTCCTGATGGGGAAGGCCACGCACGAGATTCACGACAAGCTGGAAGGGGAAGAAGGCACGACCGCCAAGAAGGTCGCCCCTTCGCTGGCGTCGGTGATCACGCAGATCATGCTGCTCGACATCGTCTTCTCGCTGGACTCGGTCATCACCGCCGTCGGCATGGCCAAACATCTCGGCGTCATGATCACCGCCGTCGTCATCTCCGTCGGGATCATGCTCTTCGCCGCGGGCTCGATCAGCCGCTTCGTCGACCGTCATCCGACGGTGAAGATGCTGGCCCTGAGCTTCCTGCTCCTCATCGGCACGACGCTGATCGCCGAAGGGCTCGACTTCCACATTCCGAAGGGCTACATCTACTTCGCGATGGCGTTCTCGGTGTTCGTCGAAGTGCTGAACATCTCGTTCCGCCGCAAGTCGAAGCCGGTCAAGCTGCACGACGCGTATCACGAGGAAGCCTAGGCAGAACGCACTCCCTCGGCGAGGCGCAAGGGACGACGAAGGGCCTCCGGCGGGCCGGTGCGACCGGCAGCGCCAGTTGCTGCGCTGCATGATCGCTTGCTGCCTGAAGGGTGCACGTGCCGCAGCAATCAGCGCTGCCGGTCGCACCGGCCCGCCGGAGGCCCCCCGTCGTTCCCTGGTGCACCGGCCGAGCGAGTGCGCTCCGCCTAGCGCCGGTTCTTGTCGACGATGGCGACGATGATGATCACGAACGCCAGCAGCCGCAGCGAGTAGAAGATCGCCTGGTCCTCAATCACCGTGCGGGTCACGGCCAGGAGCAGCCGCTGGACGCCGAGGATCCAGAAGGCGGCGGCGAACATCGCGAAGAGGCGGTCGCGCGAGACCGCCCAGAAGCGAAGGAAGAAGAGGCCGATCACGGCGTCGCCGGCGATGAGGATGCCGGAGATCAGGTCCATCATCGTCCCGTCTCCCACACCAGCCCGTAGACCAGCAGGAGCACGCCGGCCACGGCCGGCAGTGCGCGCCCGATCGACATGTCGAGGTGCGTGAGCACGCGCACGTCGACGATGAGCATGATGTTGTTCAGCGCCAGTCCGGCGAAACAGAGCGCGCTCCAGAACAGCAGCCGCGCGCCCGACTGGCGGTAGCCGCGCCAGAGCAGGACCGTGCAGGCGATGCTCGTCAGCGCGCAGAGGATGTAGATCGCGTTGGCCAGCATCGTCTCTCCTTCACTTCTTCAGCTTGAATGCATCGGCGAAACTGCGGAGCGGGTCGGCCGGCTGGCCGCCGACGAGCGCATTGAGCGCGCCGCGATTCTGTGCGTACGCTTCCACGAGCTCGTCGAGCAGCGGCTCGTCCTCCGCATTCGAAGCCGCGCGGTAACGCCCACCCTCGAACGACACCACGCCGTTCGAGGCCAGGAGGAACAGCCGCATGGCCGTCGACTCCGGCGGCGTCGCGAGACTCTGCGAGACCTCGGGCGCGCTCCACGTACGGGTGCGGTCGCCGCGCAGGAGCAGCACGATCTCGATCTGCTCGAGGGAAGGCAGACGCTCGCGCACGAAGCGCTGCAACGGTTCAGAGAGGGTGGATGGCACCTGCTTGGGAGCCAATGCAATATCGCCGCCGCCTTCCTTCCGTCTATCATCGCCGCGCGTGAAGCGGCGGCCGTACTTTTTCGAGCTCTTCGTCCTGGCGAACGTCGCCGTGCTGATCGTGCTGGTGCGCATGGAGCGCATTCCGGCGTTCGCGGCGCCGCAGCGCACCATCATCCCGCTGCTCATGACCGTGGCCGGCGAGGCTGCGCTGGGTGTGCTGATCCGCGCGCTGGTGGCGGTGGCGCGCCGCGAGCGCGGCTACTTCCGCGTCCTGCGCAGCCGGCGCTGGCTGCTCGACTCCGTGCGCATCGTCATCGGTTCGGCGCTGGTGATCTACGTCTACGGCTGGATCAAGCTGTTCGTGCCGGTCATGCATCCGGCGCTGTTCGATCAGGCGCTGTGGGACCTCGACCAGCTCCTCTTCTTCGGCATCGCCCCGACCATCCTCGTGCTCGACCTCTTCGGCCACCCGATGGTGCTGCGCGCCGTCGACTGGTCGTACGCGAACATCTTCGCGGCCAGCATCGTCATCGCCGCGGCGTACTTTCTGTCCGATCCGAGCCGGCGCATCCGCGTCGCCTTCGCCAACGGCTACGCGCTGCTCTGGATCGGCGGCGCGTGGCTCTACCTGCTCGTGCCGTCGCTCGGGCCCGCGTACCGCTTCCCCGACATCTGGATGGCGCACCGCGACACGCTGCAGCTCACGCAGCACTTCCAGGCGCTGCTGATGCGCAATTACCAGAGCGTGATCCGCGCCTGGCGCGGCGAGCCGCACGGGCCGGTCTCGATCATGTTCGGCATCGGCGCGTTCCCCAGCCTGCACGTCGCCTTCCAGACCTACGTCTTTCTCTGGATGCGCCGCCTCTGGACCTCGGGCGAGGTGCTCTTCGCGATCTTCGTCGTGGTGATCTTCCTCGGCTCCATGATCACGGGCTGGCACTACTTCGTCGACGGCGTGGCCGGCGTTCTGCTCGCGCTCGCCTGCTATCTGCCGTTTGCACGACATGCAAACCTGCGCCGCTGGCTGGATCTTCGGCGCCATCGAAGTTCATCCTGAACTTCGCGGAACTTCGGCGCCATCGAAGTGCGTCCTGAACTTCGCGGAACTTCGACGCCGCTGATGCGTGTTTTCGAAGGCATGTCTGCACGAACCGAATCGACCCTCGGGACGGTGCTCGCCGAGCGCACGGTCGAGGGGGAGCTGTACGAGAAGCTGGAAAAGAATGCGGTGCGCTGCTTCGCCTGCGGTCACCGCTGCAAGATCCTCGACGGGCTGAAGGGGATCTGCAAAGTCCGCTACAACGAGGACGGCGTGCTCAAGGTGCCGCGCGGCTACGTCGCGGCGCTGCAGGTCGACCCGATCGAGAAGAAGCCGTTCTTCCACGCCTATCCCGGCGCGCTGGCGCTGTCGTTCGGCATGCTCGGCTGCGACTACCACTGCGGCTACTGCCAGAACTGGGTCACCTCGCAGGCGCTGCGCGATCCGATGGCCGTCGCGCCGCCGCAGGACGTCGAGCCCGCCGAGCTGGTGAAGATCGCTCTGCGCCACGGCGCGAAGGTCATCACCTCGACCTACAACGAGCCACTGATCACCTCCGAGTGGGCGGTGGAGGTGTTCAGGGAGGCGAAGAAGGAAGGGCTGATCTGCTCCTACGTGTCGAACGGGAACGGGACCCCCGAGGTGCTCGACTACATCGCGCCGTACGTGACGATGTACAAGGTCGACCTCAAAGGGTTCCACGACCGCCACTACCGCGACCTCGGCGGCGTGCTGCAGCCGGTGCTCGACACCATCGTCGGCCTCAAGCAGCGCGGCATCTGGGTGGAGATCGTGACGCTGGTCATCCCCGGCTTCAACGACTCGGACGAGGAACTGACCGGCATCGCCGAGTTCCTGGCCGGCGTCGACCGCGACATCCCGTGGCACATCACCGCGTACCACGAGGATTACAAGATGAACAATCCGTCCACGCAGGTGTCGCATCTGCGGCGCGCGTACGAGATCGGCAAGCGCGCGGGGCTGCGCTACATCTACCCCGGCAACATCCCGGGCGCGTTCGGCGACCTGGAAGGAACGCATTGCCCGACGTGCAACGCGCTGGTCATCGGTCGCACCGGTTTTCGCGTGACGTCGTACCGCCTCGTCGACGGCAACTGCTTTCAGTGCGCGACGCCGATCCCGGGGATCTGGGACGGGGAGGCGGCGGTGGGAAGGAGCGGCATCCCGCGCGCGGTGCGGGTAACGTAGGGCAGGCTTCAGCCTGCCCGGGCAGGCTGAAGCCTGCCCTACGTTCCACCGGCGTGCATCGTGCTACCCTTCGCGCCCGCATGCCGGAGTTCATCGACATCGCATCCACGAACGAGCTTCCCGTCGGCCGCGTGAAAGCGGTGCAGGCCGCGGGACGCACGATCGCGCTGTACCACACCGCCTCCGGTTTCCACGCCACCGACAACACGTGTCCGCATCGTGGCGGTCCGCTCGCCGAGGGGGATCTGATCGGCGAAGAGATCACCTGTCCCTGGCATCTGTGGGGCTTCGATGTGAAGACCGGCCTCTGTGCCGGCAACCGCGAGATCGCCGTCGCCACGCACGAGCTGCGTGTCGAAGGCGACCGCATTCTGGTGAGGGTCTCCGCGTGAATCCGAAGCCGCTCCGTCACGTCGATCTCTATGGCCGCGCGGGACGCCTCGAGGCGATCTACCGCGAACTGCAGGACCCCGCCGGCATTGCCGTCGTCTGCCATCCGCATCCCCTCGGCGGCGGCACGCTGCACAACAAAGTCGTCTTCCGCGCCGCGCGCGGGCTGGAGGCCGCGAACGTGGCCACGCTGCGCTTCAACTTCCGCGGCGTCGGCGCGAGCGGCGGCAAGCACGACGAAGGCGACGGCGAGGTCGACGACGTCAACGCCGCCATCGAGTGGGCGAAGAAGAAAGTGCCGGGCAAGAAGCTCATCGTCGGCGGCTTCTCGTTCGGCGGCTGGGTCGCCAGCCGCGCCGCGTGCGAGCGTCCCGACGTCGACGCCGTCTTCCTCATCGGCACGCCGGTCAACAAGTACGACTTCAGTTACCTGCGCCACTGCGAGAAGCCGATGCTTTTCATCCACGGCACGCAGGACGAGCACGGCGACGTGGCCATGGTGGAGAAGCTGATCCCGACGGTGCGCAACGCGGAGAGCGTGATCATCACCGGCGCGGACCACTTTTTCACGAAGCAGCTCGAGCCGCTGGAGGAGACGATGCGGACGTGGGCGGAAGAGTTATTGGAAGCTCCTTGACATCTATGCTGTATCGGCATAAAGTGTCGCCCATGGTGCTCCGGCCGTTCATCCTCCTTGCGTGACCCCCTTCTCCTATGGCGCTTCCGGCCGGGGCACCTCGTCACGCAGAAACCGCAATCCCTGAATCGTCCGCACCCCATGCCACGTGAATAAGTGGCCGGGGAACGGACCGACCGTCTTCACGCCGATCGCCGCCGCGTCCGTCTCGGTGAAGAGATACGGCTCGTCGGGAAGGAAGATCAGGTCGGGTTTCAGCGCCAGCACGTCGTCCAGTTCGACCTGCGGATAGCGCACACGCTCGCCGAGGACATTCACGCCGCCCGCGACTTCCACCAGCCGCGAAACGTACGTGTCGCCTCCGCACCACATCCACGGGTTTTTCCAGATCGGACAGGCGAACGAAAAACGTAGGACAGGCTTCAGCCTGTCCACCTCCGCGCGCAGCGCGGAGATCAACTCGTCCGCACGCTCGCGTCGCCCATGAATCTCCCCCAGCTCGCCGATGAGCGCCATCACGTCCTCCACACTCTTCGGCTCCGACACGTGCACGCGCGCGAATTCGCCGATCGCGTCCGCATGCCGCCGCAGGTTCTCCTCCTGATTCATGTAGACGAGATCGGGCGCGAGCGCGCGGATCTCCTCGACGCGCGGGTTCTTCGTCCCGCCGAGCCGCGGCAGATTCAGCCCCGGCGGAAAGATGCAGAAGTCCGTGATGCCGACGACGTCCTCGCCCGCGCCGAGGTCGAACAGCGTCTCGGTGAGCGACGGCACGAGGGAGACGACGCGCATGGCTACTGCGGCTTCGCGCCGTTGTCGCGCGGCTGCATCTCGAGGTTCTGCTCCGCGCGCACGCGCGCTTCCATCGCCGCGCTGGACGTGCCGCGCGCCTCCAGCGTCGACGTCGTGCCCGCCGCGAGCGTGGCGCGCGTGCAGGCCACTCCGTGCGCCGTCGGCTCGCACTTCCAGCCGTCGCCGCTGGCCAGAGCGGCATTCGCGATGACCACCAGGACGCCCGACGCCTCGTGCGGCCCGTCGTTGCGGACGTCGAATGCCGCGCGCTCCTCGTCGAGTTTGCGCGCGGACATCGACAGCTCCGCGTTCGTCTCGCTCGGGATGAGGTCGAGGTTCGCCTCGAGCAGCTTCGTGCGGATGCCTTTCGCGCTGATGGCGGCGCCGACGCGGTACGTCATCGCGCTCGGCTGCGGCGCGGCCAGGGTCACCTTGAACTCGGCCTGCGCGTCGGGCGCCAGCGTCGCCGTCGTGCACGTCACGGCCGAGGCGAAGCGCGGCCCCGGGGCGTCGCACTTCCATTCCGGCGGCCCTTCGATCGCCTGCAGCAGCGCATCCGCGTTCGCGCCGGCGCGCAGCTTCACTTCGTTCGCGACATCGGGGCCGGCGTTGCGCACGCGCACGGTGAAGGTGAAGGTCTGGTCCGTGTTCACGGCTCTGTTGGCGGGAACGACGGAGAGGATTTCGAGCAGGGCAGCCAGGATCACGAGCGAAGTGTAACGGTCATTGCGGTGTCACGACGGTGACGTGATGGGTCTCGTTGTTGACGATGCTGATGAAGGCCCAGAGCCGCACGCCGGGATCGACCGGCTCGATCTCCACGCGCAGCGACTCGAGGCCCGCGATCGTCCCGAGCTGCGCCAGCTCGGCCTGCGCGTACGCGGGACGCATCGCCAGCAGCGCGGAGGTCGTGGTGCGCACGTCCTGGCGCACGAGGTCGCGCACGACGCTGATGCGCGGCTCGGTCTCGTCGCCGGCGTAGATGCGAATCCTCGCGCCGGTGCGCTCGCGCCCGAGGTCGTCGTAGATGCGCAGCGTGTGGCGGTATTGCGGCGCCACGGGGACGTTCAGCAGCGCGATGACGTCGCTCCGGAGCTCCGAGTCGCGCACGATCGGCATCTCCGCGCCCGCGGTCTGCTCGGCGCGCGCGAGGTCGCGGATGCGCGCGTTGAAGCGCCACTTCGCCGCGTCCTGCGGGCGAATGTAAAAGTACTGGCCGCCGGGCGAGCTCGTACTGAAGAGGAACGTGCCGGGGATCTGCCGGCGCAGCGGCGGCAGGAGCATGGCGCAGGTGTTCGCGGAGAATTCGCACGGATGCGGCGCGAACTCCAGCTGCGCGTCGGAGAGGATCAGCGCCGCGAGCTCCGTCGTCCAGCGCGCGCCGCCGGCGCCGGCGAGCGTCTCGATGCTGACCGGGACGAGCAGGCGTTCCCAGTTGCCCGTGCTGCCGACGCCGAGGCGCAGGAACGAGTCGTTGTCGCCGCGGTCGTTGTCGAAGATCTGTTCGGCGCGCACGCGGGCGAAGAAATCGATCTGCGTTTCGGCGCCCGGCGCGGTGGCGCGCAGCTCGAGCGGCGCCGTCGCTCCGGCGGGCAGCTCCGCGCGCGTGCAGGCGTTGCCCGCGCAACTCCAGCCCGCGCCGCTGACGGTGAACGGATGCTGGCTCTCGAAGAGCACGAGCAGGTCGCGCGCTGCGTCCGGTCCGGCGTTGTAGACGTCGTAGCGCACGCGGATCTCGCTTCCCTGCGCCACCGGATTCGCCGCGGGCACCGGCGTGATGCGCAGCGCCGCGGTGCGTGCCGGCTGCACGAGTCCGATGTCCACTTCGCGGACGTTGTTCGCGCGACTCGGATCGGTGGAAGACGCATTGATCGACGCTCCGGCGCGATACGTGTTCGCGGCCGGCTGCGGCGCGGTGAGCGTCAGTGTGAAGCGCGCCTCCGCGCCGGAGACCAGCGCCGGCGCCGTACACGTCAGTGCCGAGGCGTAGCGCGGCAGCGGATCGCACGTCCATCCCGCGGGCGCCGTGGCGTGCGTGAGAAATGAGAAGGCGTTGCCGCCGATGTTCACGCGCACGTTCTCCGCCGCATCCGGCCCGAGGTTCTGCACGCGCGCCGAAAGAGTGAACGTCTCGTCGTATGCGAGCGAGGTCTTGCCGGGCACCGCCTCGAGGACGGCGAGATCGGCCACCAGCGCCAGGATGGGGAGGATCACCGCATCAGTTTCCGGTACTTCGGATCGAGGGCGTCGATGAGTCCGTCGCCGAGGAAGTTGAGACCCATGACCGCGAGCATGATCGCCGCGCCGGGGAAGATGGCCAGATGATTCGCCAGGCCGAGGTAGCGGCGGCCGGCGGTGAGCATGGCTCCCCACGACGGCGTGGGCGGCTGCACTCCCAGGCCGAGGAAGCTCAGCGCCGCCTCGGACAGAATCGCGCCCGCCAGGCCGAGCGTGGCCATGACGATCACGGGATTGATGACGTTCGGCAGCACGTGCAGGATGATCACGCGCGGCGACCTGGCCCCCATCGCGCGGGCCGCGGTCACGTACTCCATCTCGCGCACCTTCAGCACCTGCCCGCGCACGAGACGCGCGTAACCGACCCAGGCCGAGATCACCAGCGCGAGGATGACGTTGTTGAGACTCGGGCCGAGCACGGCCACCAGTGCGATGGCCAGCAGGATGCCGGGGAACGACAAGAGGATGTCGCACGTGCGCATGACGATGACGTCCGCCCAGCCGCCGAAGTAGCCGGCGATGGCGCCGAGGGTGATGCCGATCAGCGACGCGAAGAGCACCACGGAAAAGCCGACCCGCAGCGACACGCGCGCGCCGTAGACGATGCGCGACAGCACGTCGCGCCCGAGGTCGTCGAGGCCGAGCGGATGGTTCTGCGACGGTGCCTCGAGACGGCGCGCCGTCTCCTGCCGGTTGGGATCGTGCGGCGAGAGCAGCGGCGCCGCGAGCGCGGCCACCACCAGCAGCAGCGTGAGCAGCAGTCCCGCCGTGAAGGCGAAGTTCTTCAGGAGGCGGCGAAGCGTTTTCATAGTCTTCGAGTCGTCGAAGTCTCAAAGTCTCAAAGTGGCAAAGTCTCAAAGCGCCTCTCTTTGCGACTTTGAGACTTTGCCACTTTGAGACTCATTCGAGCTTGATCCTTGGATCCACGACCCCGTACAGCAGGTCGCTGATGAAATTCACCATGATGTACGTCAGCGCGATCACGAGGATCGACGCCTGCACCTGCGGGTAGTCGCGCGTGGTGATCGACTGGATCAGCAGGCGTCCCAGTCCCGGCCAGGAGAAGATCTGTTCGGTGATGATCGCGCCCGTGAGCAGCGATCCGAACTGCAGCGCCAGGATCGTGATCACGGGGATGAGTGCGTTCTTGAGGGCGTGCCGGAAGATGGCCTTCGTACGCGACACGCCTTTCGCCACCGCCGTGGTGACGTAGAGCTGATTCAGCTCCTCGGCCAGGCTGACGCGGATCATGCGCGTGAGGATGGCCGACAGGGCCAGCCCCATCGTGATCGACGGCAGCACCAGCGACTTCCACCCCTCCTCGCGGCCCGAGACCGGAAACCACTGCCGGTTGATGGCGAAGGCGATGATCAGCAGCGGCCCGAACCAGAAGCTCGGCATCGACACGCCGATCAGCGCGAAGAAGCGCGCCACGTTGTCGATCCACGAGTTTCGATAGATGGCCGAAATGATGCCGAGCGGGAAGGCCACCAGCAGCGCCACGAGCATCGAGCCGAACGCGAGAATCATCGTGGCCGGATAGCGGGCCGCGATCTCCTTGGCCACGCTCTCGTTCGTGCGGAACGAGCGGCCGAGGTCGCCGTGCGCGAGGTTGGTGATGTAGGTGACGTACTGCTTCCAGAGCGGCTGGTCGAGCCCGAGCGCCTTGCGCACGTTGGCCACGTCCTCGGGGCGCGCCCCCTCGCCCGCGATCTGCATCGCCGGATCGCCCGGGATGAGGTGGATCAGCGAGAAGATGAGAGTGAGGATCCCGAGGGTAATCGGGATCATCTGGAGAATGCGTCTGATGATGTACTGCGTCATTTTTCTAGTGCTGCGTGCTGAGTGCTGGGTGCTGAGTCGGTGAGATCCGGCGGGCGGGTCTCAGCACTCAGCACTCAGCACGCAGCACTGCCTCGCCCGTCATGTGCAAACCGCTCGCCTCACGACGCACTCTCCTGTTTCCCGGTAATGTTCCATCCCCGCACCTTCACGACCGGGGCCAGCGTGCCTCCGAAGGAGTTGTACCAGGTGCCGACGATGCGCCGCTCTCTGGAGAGCGACTCGATGCTCGAGAATGCCTCGACCATCGACTGCGTCCAGCGCAGGTTCGGCAGCCGCGCCGCGACCTTGCCGTCGCGGATGAGGAACGTGCCGTCGCGCGTCGTGCCGGTCATGAGCGCCGTCTTCGGCTCGAGCAGTCCGTTGACGTAGTTGAAGCGCGTCACCCAGATGCCGAGCTTCGTGGAGGCGATCATCTCCTCGCGCGTCGAGTCGCCGCCGGCCATGGAGAGGTGGAACGCCGCGCCGTGCTCGGGGGAGCCGAGGCTCCACGCGTGGGCCGTCGGCGCGAGGCCGAGGCGGTC
>DASUSL010000405.1:0-3492 GCA_036375135.1 Thermoanaerobaculia bacterium
CCCGTGCGCGCGCCCGCTTCGAGCGCCGTTGCGATGCTCGCCGGGGCGTCGATGAAGATGCCGAGCGGCGCATCGTCCGTCCGCATTGCGAGGACCGCCTCGATCGGCTGCTGCTCGCTCGTGACGCTGAGGCCGCGCGCGGTGGCAAGTGCCACGAACCGGCTCAGGTTCTCGCCGTTCGGATCGACGGCGTGGACGGCGAATTCGGTGTCGTGCGTCCGGCCGCTCGCGTCCGCGAGGACCGTGACAGCCGCGGTGCCTCCGGCGTTCGTGCCGGCGAAGATGATGGGTTTGATCGTTTTCATGGTGGACTCCTTCGTCTTACGTCGTGGGTGGGACAGAGGTGGGGGGCGAGGTTCCGGGTGCGGGCGGTGTCGACGTCGGGTCCTTCATGGCGCGACGGCGCACGGTGACGTCCCACACGCGGCGGTACTCGGCGTGGGCGATCGCGCTCTGCCGCGTCCATGCGTCGATGTCCTCCACGCGGCGACCAATCACCATATCCGCGCTGTCGATCGCTTGCTCCTCGGTGCGCAGCTGGCGGCGAACCATCGCGAGATCGCGGCGGACACGCAGCGCGTCCGTTGCTTTGCGCAGCACAACCTCACCGAGAAAGGCGGGACCGAGGGACAGGATGACCAGGACGATCGCGCTGGAGATGTCCGTGGAGACATCGCCGTCATCGCTCGCCACTTCGCGCATGCGAAGGACGGTGAGCGCCACGATGAGGACAGCGAACACCGCGACGGCGATGAAGTAGACGATCTTGCGCGTCGGCACGCGCGAGCAGTACGCGGCGAGCGCGAAGATCCCTGCGGCGAGCGCCGCGCCGAGCACGAGGGATGCGGCGGGTTCGCCGCCGATCCCGATGAGCACGCGCGCGGACGCCCACCACTCGATGAGGAACAGCGCGACGACGAGCGGGATCGCGACGACGGGCGTCATCTCGGCAGCCTTCGCGGCTTCCCGCGCACGGCGGTCCTCCGCGAGCTCGTCGCGGAGCGTCGTGCTGAGCCGCTTGTGCTGCAGGCGGCGATCCTCTTCGTTGCCGACGGGATCGAACGCGCGCGGTGGCGGACCGATGAGGGTCGTCACGCACTCGGTGGCGTTGTAGACGCCGCACTCCGCGTCTTCCATCGCCTTCGACCCCGCGCGAATCCGTAGGAGCCAATCGGGCATCTTCATGACGCACCTCCCACCGGCGCGGGCACCTTCAGGCGAGGCTCGTCGGTGGTGAATTCAACGGACGTCGCGCCGGCAGCCGTGAACGCCGCGCGCCACATGCTCTCGATGTGCTGCGCACGGGCGAGCGTCACTTGGCAGCCGCGCTTCGGGATCGCGCCGAGGGCGACGTAGGCGAAGTGCACGTCCGTGTCGCGCAGCGAGTCCGGCGTGAGCATCGCCTGCTTGTGAAGGTCGGCGACGAACGCTTCCACCTTGGGCAGCTTCTTGTCGCACTCGAAGTCGAGCTTCAGTTGCCCGCCCACTTGCCGCGCGTCGGTGATCGTAATGATCTGGCGATGCATGCCGGCCGGCGCGCGGGAGTAGGCGACGCGGGAGATTCCTTCCGCGATCGGCGACTGCTTCTTCGCCGGGTGGTCGAAGATGGGGCGCGCTGCCTGAAGCAGGTACGGCAGGCTCGCATCCATGAAGCGCGCGGCCTCGTTCTTGCGGGCGCGCTCGCCGCGGCGCTTCGGCGCCGTGCTCTCGACGGACGCGAGGAGTCGCGTGTCGGAGAGCTCAAGGCCGAGCGCCCACAAGCGAACCACGCTGCCAGGGCGTTCCGCGGCGTACGTGAGGGCGGACTTGAGCGTGGTCTCGACCGTAGTCATCGAACCGGGGCTGCCGTCCGACGCGTCGATGACGATGTCGAGCATCTCGGCGGGCTTCGCGGCCTCTTCCTGCAGACCGACGACTCTGCTGAGGACGCCCAAGTGGTCGGTACTCTCAGCGTTCTCGCGGGAGCACCCGACGAGCGAGAGGATGTTGACGATGACGGTGATGAGGACGAAGGAGCGAACGCGCTTACTTGTCACGGTTCGCCTCCCCGCCCGGCTGCGGCTGCGTGGTACGTGCGGCACCCGCTGCGGCGCGCGGCGGTGCGGCGGGCTTCTTCGGCTGCTCGGCGCGCGGCAGGAAGCGCTGCTGAATGTCGCTCAGCGCTTCCGCAACTTTCGCGCGGCCGGCATCGTCATCGCCGACTTCGAGGTGAACGTTGTATGTCTGCTGGGGTGTGCTGACGTTCGCAATGAAAATCATCATGCGATCTCTCCTTTCATAGGAGCGTTCTACTGACCGCATGTGTTTTGATTTGCGAACGGTGCTAAATCAGGTGTTCATTCGATCGTTCATCGGGCCGCTACGCGGATGGCGCCTTCCAGCGTCGCGCATTCTCCGCGCCGTACCGGATCAGGATGCCGAGCGAAGCGAGGGTATCGAGTGCGACCCCCACGTCTCTTGCGGGTGCGCGCAGGAACATCCGACGAACATCCGCCACGGTGACCGCATCGCCGTGCATCCGCACGGCCGCACGTACCGCCGCGATACGGTCCGGCAATGCTTTCGGCCACGGACGGACACGGGCCACACCGCCTCGCGGAGCAGTGGCAACGTGTTCTGCACCGAGTTCGGAGAGCGGACTTTGAACCGCGGCGACGACACCGCTCGGGTTCTGGAACTCCGGCCGTAGCCACCGGATGTTCCCTTGTACCTCCTCTGCGGTGCGGTGCGCGTTGAGCTGCACTAGCCGTTCGACAATCTCCTCATCGGACATCTTGGACGGCCATTCATAGGCGTCAAACACGGCCCCGTCCAGCTCGTCGTGGAGTTGGCGCAACGCGGAGACCAGACCCTGGTCATGGGTAGTTTGCTCCTTGGCGGTGAGTGGCGCATTCGCTCTCAGCTTCGCGAGGACGTTGTACATCGCCGTGACCGTGAGATCGGGATGCTTCTCCTGCTGCCGCTTGCGATGGGCGTCGAGCTGCTCCGCGAGATCACCGATGCGCTGCTTGAGAGGGCGGGACGCTGCAGGAAACGGGAACGGGTCAAAGCAGAGCTCATTCTGGTAGCGAGGACGGCTCTCAAGTCGGCCACCAGCGGCGAGCGCCCACACCGTGTGCGCGCGGCTCGACACCACACCTAGCGCGTAGGCATCGGCGAGGGCGATCGCGATGACCGAGCCGTCGATCAGCTCGTCGGGCCATCGAAGGAAGGTGAAGATGCGATGCTTCGAGACTTCACTCGTGACGATGTAACGAGGTATCCCGGCGTTCGCGGCCCGGAGTTCCGGGCGCGGTCTCCCGAAGATCCACCACTTCTCTCGGAACGTCGCATCCCGGTTGTGCTGCCGTTCCGGCAAGACATGCGCCGCAAGGTGATTGAGTGCGGCTGGGTAGCGTGCTCGCGCCTCATCGAGTGTGAGTCCGTAGAGGTCGATCACATACCGACGGTCACGCTTCTGCGTGAGGTCACTTCCCGACCAGTAGGAACGCA
>DASUSL010000406.1:0-8446 GCA_036375135.1 Thermoanaerobaculia bacterium
CCGGAGACGTTCTGGACGAAGACCTTCCCGGCCGACGCGCCGTGCGGCGCGCTCGACCCGACGACGGGCTGGCAACTCGTCGATCCCGAACAGCCGTGCCGCACGATCTCGTCGGTCAAGCCGATCATGCCGGAGGTGGCGCGCTTCGACTGGAAGGTGCCGTTCGGCGCCGACGGCGGCGCCACGATGCTGACCATCGTCGAGTCGCCCGAGGATCCGCTCGATCCGTCGATCCGCAAGGACAACGTGCTCGCGCCGTCGGTGCTCGTGCCCGGCTCGCGCCACATCGCGTTGCGCAACGTGCGCATCACGCCGTTCGACGTCGACGGCGTGCGCGTGCCGAAGCTCTGGCCGCTCGACCTGCTCAAGCTGCCGCAGGACATCCTCGACCCCGAGCTGGTGATGTCCAAGCCCGACCTGCGCGGCAGCGTGCGCATCGTGCTGCCCGCCGGCCTCACCGCGCGCGCGGGCCAGGGGAGCGTGCGGCAGACGCGCGTGACCGAGGAGGAGCTGGTGCGCCAGCTTCAGGCGATGGGGCTCGACCCGGCGAATGCGTGGGAGCTCGCCAGCACCGAGGCGTCGCTGTTCGTCGCGCTGCGTCCGGGCCAACGGGCCACCGCGGGCGTGATTGCCACTCCCGAGGGACGCGCCACGACGCGCGTGTCGATCGTGGAGCGCTCGCGCGGGGAGGTGGTGGGAGGAAGCGTGATGCTGCTCCGGCCCGAGTAGAGTGAGGGGGAGCGCCGGCGGCGACGCCGGCGCTCCGCGCCGTCCAAAACGCGACATCGTCTCCGTTTCTGGCAGTCATCGTGAATGCCCTCTCCGCCGAATGGCGGCCCTCCACCCGGGTGTATGTGGCGAACGTGTGCTCATCAGCGGAGACCAGCCGCTGATCCGCACCGCTCTCGGGGCGCTGGTGTCGGGTGGCGGGCTGCACGTCGTGGACGAGTGCTTCAACCAGCCCGAGGCGTTGCGGCGGCGGGCCGCAGCGGCCGACGTCGTGGTCATGGAGCTCGAGCTCGACGCGCGGAGACTCACGCGCATGGAAAGGCTCGAGCAGCTCCTCGCCGCGGCGCACACCTGTCCGGTGCTCCTCGTCACGCGCAGCGATCATCCGAAGAGCATCGCCGAGGCGATGCACAAAGGGGCGGCGGGGGTTGTGCTGGAGAGCCGTCCCGCGGAGCTCTTCCTGCGTGCCATCCGCGTCGTGCTGGGCGGCGGTGTGTGGGTCGAGCGCTCCACCGCCGCCAGCGTCTTTCAGCGGCGGGACGACTCGAGCCGGCTCACGCGCCGCGAGCAGGAGATCGTCGAGCTGGTCACGCAGGGACTGCAGAACAAGACCATCGCCGAGCGCCTCTCCATCACGCACACCACCGTGCGTCATCACCTCACGTCGATCTTCGAGAAGCTCTCCGTCACCAACCGGCTCGAGCTGATGCGCTACGCGTACGACGAGCAGCACGGCTATCCCGTGGTCCGCGGCTGACCCGGCACATTTGTGCCGGGTGTCCCGCTCCCTCCGTCCGATGCGGTCCGCATCACGCGGGCCGATCGTGGAGAGCATGAACAGCAAACAGCTCCTCGTTCTCGCCACGATGCTGCTGCTGGCCGGCGCGCTCCACGCGCAGGTCTTCCCGGTGCCCGCTCCCTGCACGCGCCAGATCCGCGCGGACGTGGTCGCGCTCGACCAGGTCTTCTTCTGGAACCGCCTCGGCGCCGTGCAGCCGCAGGGGATGATCTACGCACTGCGCCGCGACGTGGTGCCGATCTCTTCCGCCCTCGGCCTCGTGGCCGGCAACGTGCGCCTGCGCGACGGCAAGCGTCCGCGCCCGCTCGTGCTGCGCATGAACGTCGGCGACTGCCTGCGCATCGACTTTCAGAATCTGCTGCGGCGCCGGCCGGCCGACGAGCAGCAGCCGGCCACGCGCACCGCGTCCATCCACGTCGTCGGCATGCAACTCGTCGGCAGCATCGCCTCGGACGGGTCGAACGTCGGCAACAACCCGAGCAGCCTCGTCCCGCCGGACGGCAGCACCTTCTACACCCTCTACGCCGAGCGCGAAGGGGGCTACCTGATGTACAGCACCGCCGCGCAGACCGGTGGCGAAGGAGACGGCGGCTCGCTGAACGCGGGCCTCTTCGGCGCCATCACCGTGCAGCCGCGCGACGCCGAGTGGTATCGCAGCCAGATCACCCGCGAGGACATGGAGCGCGTCAGTACGGTGAACGCGTTCGGCTATCCGGTCATCAACTACGCCAAGACGTACACCGCGCCGCATCCGCGCGCCGGCGAGCCGGTGCTGAAGATGCTGCACAACAACGAGATCATCTACACCGACCTCACGGCCATGATCACCGGCCCGGGCGCGGGACGGCATCAGAACAAATACCAGCCCGTGGCCGTCGAGCCGGACCGCAATCAACCCTTCCGCGAAGTCGTGACCATCTATCACGACGAGATCGGCGCGGTGCAGGCCTTCCCGCACTTCCACGATCCGGAGCTCGAGCCGACGCTGCACAGCGTGCGCGATGCCTTCGCCATCAACTACGGCACGGGCGGCATCGGCGCGGAGATCCTCGCCAACCGCTTCGGCGTCGGGCCGATGGCCGATTGCACGGAGTGCAAGTACGAGGACTTTTTCCTTTCCGCGTGGGCGGTCGGCGATCCGGCCATGGTGGTCGACGTGCCGGCCAACGCGCCGTGCACGAAGGACCAGATCCAGGGCGGGAAGCTCGACTGCTTCACCATCGGCAAGAAAGCCTCGGTGGCGTTCTTCCCCGAGGACCCGTCGAACGTCTATCACAGCTACCTGCGCGATCACCTCAAGTTCCGCATCCTGCACGCGGGCTCGAAGGAACATCACATCCATCACCAGCACACGCACCAGTGGCTGCACACGCCGGACGAAGACGACTCCTCGTACCTCGACAGCCAGGCCATCGGGCCGGGCAGCGCGTTCACGCTGGAGATCGCCCATCACGGCAGCGGCAACCGCAATCTGGCCGTCGGCGACTCGATCTTCCACTGCCACTTCTATCCGCACTTCGCGATGGGGATGTGGGCGATGTGGCGCGTGCACGACGTGCTGGAGCTCGGCACGCCGCTCGACGGCGACGGGCGTCCGCAGGCGGAGTCGCGCGCGCTGCCCGACGGCGAGATCGAGGCCGGCACGCCGATCCCCGGCATCGTGCCGCTGCCGACCATTCCGATGGCGCCGCTGCCGCAGGCGAAAGCGTTCATCGAGAAAGGGCAGGTGGTCATCAAGGGCGACGGCAATCCCGGCTATCCGTTCTTCATCCCCGGCGTGGCCGGACATCGCCCGCCGCATCCGCCGCTCGATACCATCGACGACGGCGGACTGCCGCGCCACATCATCACCGGCGGCACGTTCTTCGAGGTGCACACGCGCACCGACTTCACGAAGATCCTGCTGACGGCGAAAGCGTTCGCGCTGCCCGAGGCGGGGACGGCGGTGGAGCAGGCGGCGATGCGCTTCCACGAGCAGCGCGAGCACGTCACCTTCAAGCCCGACGGCACGGCCGGGCGCTTCATCACCAACGGACTGCCGCGCCAGCCCGGCGCGCCGTACGCCGACCCGTGCGTGACCGACGACGGCCAGCCGACCGGCAATTACCGGCGCTATCAGTCGGCGAACATCCAGCTCCCCGACATCAAGTTCAATAAGGCCGGCTGGCACTTCTTCCAGCAGCGCATCAGCGCGCTGTGGGACGACGTGAAGCCGACGCTCGACGGCACGCGCGCGCCGGAGCCGCTCTTCTTCCGCGCCAACAGCCGCGACTGCATCGAGTTCCAGCTCGTCAACCTCGTCCCCGGCTTCTACGAGATGGACGACTTCCAGGTGCGCACGCCGACCGACATCACCGGCCAGCACATCCACCTCGTGAAGTTCGACGTGACCGCGTCCGACGGCGCGGCGAACGGCTTCAACTACGAGGACGGCAGCTTCTCGCCCGACGACGTGATCGAGCGCATCGAGGCCATCAACGCCGGGGGCGGACTGCAGTTACCGAACGGGACAAGCATCGACCTCGAGCCGGAGGTGCATCCGTTCTTCAACGTGAAGGGCGCGCAGACGACCGTGCAGCGCTGGTACGCGGACGAGGTGCTGAACAACGCCGGCGTCGACCGCACGCTGCGCACCGTCTTCACGCACGATCACTTCGGTCCTTCCTCCCATCAGCAGGTCGGTCTCTACGCGGGCCTCGTGGTCGAGCCGTTCGGCTCCGCGTGGCTCGATCCGGAGACCGGCAATCCGTACGGTGGGCGCTTCGACGGCGGCCCGACGAGCTGGCGCGCCGACATCCATCCGCCCGCGCGCAACCAGAGCTTCCGTGAGTTCCTCCTCGAGTTCGCCGACTTCCAGCACGCGTACGAGAAGGAGGCCACGCGCTTCCCCGACCCCGACCGCGTGATCAACCCGCCGGGCAAGAAGGAAGTGGGACTGCCGTACCTCCTCGCGCCGCCCGATCAGTGCGACGAGGCGGGCAACAAGCCGCCGTGCCCCGAGGCCATCTCCGCGGACGATCCCGGCACGATGGTCATCAACTACCGCAACGAGCCGCTCGCGCTGCGCGTGCGCAATCCGAACACGAACACGCAGGCGGGCGGTCTGGCCGGCGATCTCTCCTTCGCCTTCCGCTCCGACATCATCCGCGACGATCCATTACTCAACGTGCAGCCGGCGTGGCCGCCGCCACTGAGCAAGAACGTGCAGCCGGGCGATCCGTTCACGCCGTTGCTCGAGGCGTACGAGGGCGACCGCGTACAGATCCGCATCCTCGTCGGCGCGCACGAGGAGGGACACAACTTCTCCGTCAACGGCGTGAAGTGGCTGTTCGAGCCGTCGTACACCGACTCCGGCTACCGCAACTCGCAGATGATGGGCATCTCCGAGCACTTCGAGTTCGTCATCCCGGCGCTGCCGAAGACGGCCGAAGGAAAGTTCGGCGACTTCCTCTACACCGCCGGACGCGCCACCGATGATCTCTGGAACGGCCTGTGGGGGATCATGCGCGCGTACAAGGGGCCGCGCACGACGCTCCGTCCGCTGCCGAGCAACGAGGACGCGCGCGCGAACCTCACCACCGCCAGCGTCTGTCCTCCCGGCGCGAACCCGCAGAACTTCCAGGTGGCCGCGATCCGCGCCGACGTGGCGCTCCCCGCGAACACGCTGATCTACAACTCGCGCACGAACCAGGGCGGGATGCTGCACGACCCGACCGCGATCCTCTACGTGCGCATGTCGGACGTGAACCTGCTCACCGGCAAACTGAAGCCCGACGCCCCGATCGAGCCGCTGGTGCTGCGCGCCGCGGCGGGCGACTGCATCAATCTCACGCTGACCAATCTCATGCCCTCCACGCCGTACGACCTCGAAGGCTTCAACACGCTGCCGATGATCGTGCGCAACTTCAACAACAACCAGATCGCGCCGTCGATGAACGTCGGCCTGCATCCGCAGCTGGTCTACTACGACGTCACCGACAGCGACGGCTACAACGTCGGGTTCAATCCCACGCAGACCGTGGCCTCGGGCGGCTCGATCACGTATCAGTGGTACGCCGGCGGCTTCGAGCCCGATCCGTTCGGCACGCTGGTGCACGTGCCGCGCGAGTTCGGCTCGACGAACCTCATGTCCTCCGACACGATCAAGCACGCGCACAAAGGGGCCATCGGCTCGCTGATCATCGAGCCCGCCGGCTCGACGTGGTGGGAGAATCCGAAGGGACGCGCCTCGGCCGTGATCACGGTCGGCGAGAAGCAGTTCCAGGAGTTCGTCCTGCAGTTCCAGACGGACATCAACTTCCGTTACGGCAGCGACAACTCCGCCGTCAAGCTGCTGGCCGAGACCGAGGATCCGGAGGACTCGGGACACAAGGCCTTCAACTACCGCACCGAGCCGATGTGGAAGCGCTTCAACTATCCGCCGCAGACGAAGCTCGAGATCACGCGCACGTTCGATTTCAGCAACGCCTTCTCCAACGCGCTCCTCGGCATCGACCCGGAGACGCCCGTGTTCCACGCCAAGGCCGGACTGGCCACGCGCTTCCGCATCCTCAACGCCGGCGGCCACGCGCGCAACAGCGTCTTCAACCTGCACGGCCACATCTGGCGCGAGCTGCCGTACGTCAACGACTCGCGCGTCATCGGTGCGAACGGCCAGTCGGAGTGGACCGGCACGTTCATGGGCATCGGTCCGTCGAGCCACTTCGACGCGGTGCTCGAGCACGGCGCGGGAAGCGCGTTCCGCATCCCGGGCGACTATCTCTATCGCAACCAGCAGTCGTTCATGTTCGACGGCGGCATGTGGGGGATCCTCCGTGTCCAGCCGTAAGCTGCTGTTGCTCGTCACGCTCCTGCCGGCGCTCCTCGCGAGCGCCGGCGCAGTGGAGGACAGGCAATCCTGCCTGTCTCCCCTCGCCGCGGACAGGCAGGATTGCCTGGCTTCCACCAGAATCGTTCGCGATGGTGTTTCCGTCGAATTTCTCGCCGCCGAGGCCACGGCAGGGGAGGACGTGTCGCTGCGCTTCTCCATCCGCGCGGACGACGGCACGCGCATCGCCGGCATCCGTCCCGCGGCGTGGATCGACTCGCGCAAGTCGGCCGGCGCGTGCAAGGACAAGATCCAGTCGTTCCTCGGCGGCACGCTGCGCGCGCGGCCGGTGGTCGACCTGAACGCGTATCACGTGATCACGCTCAACGTGGAGCCGTCCGTCGCCGTCATCGATCCGCTCCTCGGCTTCGGCGGCAGCAAGCTCCTCACCGCGGTGACGCTGCTCAGCCCCGGCGTCGACTGGGCGCTGACATCCGATCAGCGCCGCCTCTTCGTCTCCATGCCGCTCGTCAATCGCATCGCTGTCATCGACACCGAAACCTGGGAGGTGATGAAAAACATCGACACCGCATTCCGGCCGGCGCGGCTCGTCCTCGATGCGCGGGAGCGGCTCTGGGTCACGCATCAGAACGAGCGCGCAGCCGATGTGTCGCTGAGCGTGATCGACCCGAAGTCGCTCGAGGTGCTGGCCACGCTGGCCACCGGCCGCGCCCCGCACCAGCTCGCGCTGTCCGCCGAGCGCGCGTTCCTCACCAACGGCAGCGACGGCACCGTCACCATCATCGACGCGACAGCACACGCCAGACTCACCGACATCCCCACCGGTCCATCGCCCACCGGCGTCGCCGTCTCCTCCCTCAGCAACGCCGCCTACGTCATCGACCGCGACGGCACGATCACCGTCCTCGATGTGGGGCGGGCTTCAGCCCGCCCCGCGCGCATCGCAGCGAAGCCCGGCCTCACCTCCATCCAGTTCACCCCGGACGGCCGCTGGGGCTTCATCACCAACGGCATCGAGAACACGGTCTCCGTCATCGACTCCGCCACCGCGAAGATCGTCAGCGTCGCCACCGACGTCGGCAAGGAGCCCGACCAGGTCGCGTTCACCGACGACTTCGCGTACGTCCGCGCGGCCGGCTCCGATCAGGTGAAGATGATCCGCCTCGCCTCGCTGGGCAAAGACCCGAATGCGAACCTGGCCACGTTCCCCGCCGGACAGATTCCCCCCGCCGCCGCGGAGACGGTCAGCTTCGCGCCGGCCATCATCCCCGCGCCGGAACCGAAGGCGGTGCTGGTCGCCAATCCCGCCGACCGCCTCGTCTACTACTACATGGAAGGGATGGCCGCGCCGATGGGCAACTTCCGCGCGGCGAAGCGCTCGCCGAAAGCGGCCATGGTCATCGACCGCAGCCTGCGCGAGTCGGAGCCGGGCGTCTTCACCGTCCGCACGAAAGTGCCCGCAGCGGGTACGTACGACGTGGCCTTCTTCCTCGACTCGCCGCGCGTGCTGCACTGCTTCGACCTCGCGGTGAAGGGCGATCCGCGTCCGTCGCGCCGCGAAGTGGCCATCGAGACCATCCTCGAGCAGAAGCCGATCGTCGCCGGCGAAACGCTCGAAGTGCGCTTCCGCCTCCGCGACGCCGGCACGCGCGAGCCGCACCACGGCGTCGGCGACGTGCACGCGCTGGCCTTCCTCACGCCCGGCACGTGGCAGCAACGCTTCGCGCTCGAGCCGTCCGACGACGGCACGTATCGCGTGAAGCTCCCCGTGCCGCGGGCGGGCATCTACTACGTGTTTCTCGAATCCGACTCGCTGCGCCTGCAGCTCAACGCGGGACGCCCCCTGATCTTCGAGGCGGTGGCGCCATGAACGTGCTTCTACTCGCAGCGCTTCTCTCGCTTCCCGACGTCGAGGTAGTGACGCACGAAGGGAAGACCGTGCGCTTCTACACGGACCTGGTGAAGGACCGCACCGTGGCCGTGAACTTCATCTTCACCGAGTGCAGCACGATCTGTCCCGCCTCCGGCGCACTCTTCGCCAGCCTGCAGCAGCAGAGCAAGCGCGGCGTGCACTTCATCTCCATCAGTAT
>DASUSL010000407.1:0-8196 GCA_036375135.1 Thermoanaerobaculia bacterium
GCGCCACAGACAGCCGGCGGGACGCCGGCGGTCCACTTATCCCTGCGGGTTGGTCTGGTTCGCGGCCACGCCCGTGTCGCTTTGCGCTGGGACGAAGATCGAGTCGCCGGAGACGTTGTCGTTCACGGCGGAGTAGACGAAGACCGGCGCGCTGGCGTCGAAACTGAGCGTGAGGTTCGTGGCCGCGTTCAGGTTCGCGCCCGGGAAGTACGACGTGATCGCGTTCTGCTGCTGCGACTGCGCGCCGACGATGATCGTGTTCTGCGCGACCAGCGTGCCCGCAACGTCACGCAGCTCGAGGCGCACCGTCACGTCGGACGTGTTGGGGTTGAAGACGCCGACGTTCGTGCGGAAGCCCTGGCTGAGGTTCGTGCTGTTCGAGAGCTGCGGCATCACGCCGCGGCGCAGTGCGGCCGAGCGCGGCTGCGCCGGCACGAACTGGCCGAGCGTTCCCTGCGGCTGTCTGTCGAGGTAGACGCGCGAGGTCACGGCCAGCGCCGTGGCGCTCGACACGCGCAGCGCGCCGATCGTGCCGGACGAGTTCAGGTGCGCGGAGCCGGTGACGTCGTCGAGCACCGCGGTGCCGCGCGCGGGGATGTTCACCGCGATCGAATTCGCGGCGTTCGCGTTCGGGCCGATCTTCGCCGGGAAGTACTCGATCAGCGCCGTGGAGGCGTTCGTGTAGGAGGGATTGAAGAGGCGCACGTCGGTGACGAACGACTGGCCGAGGCCGTTCGTGACGCGGCCGGCCACGGCGATGTCGTACTCGTTCGCCGGCACGAGCTGGCCGCGCACTTCCCCGCCGGGGAACGCCGAAGAGTGGACGTTCACGTAGAAGCCCGACGCGGTGGCGGGGTTGTAGAGATTCGTCAGGTCGGCCGGCTGCAGGTTGGCGCTCTGCACGCCGGTGATCGGGCCGGCGCCGGCGGTGCGGCCGTTCGGGATCTGCGCGGCCGAGGTGGCGAAGTTGATGACCACCGGGCCGTTCGTCCCCGCCGCGCCGCGATGGATGTGCGAGACGGTCGGGCTGGCGATGCCGGTCGCGCGCGCGTCCCACACGATCTCGTTGTTGATCGGATCGAAGACCACGAACGCGCTGCCGTACGCGCTGCTGTTCGCGGGCGGCACTTCGTTCTGCGGCCGCAGCTCGGCGGCGTAGCGGATCTCACCGCCGGTGATGAAGGCGAGCTGGCCGCGCACGGCGCCGCCCGGGAGCGCGACCGTGTGCACGTTGACGTAGAAGTTGGAGGGGTTCTCCAGCATGCGCTGCGCGACGGCGGGCGTGACGGCGAACGTGCCGGTCATGGTGCCGTTGATGAACGTGCCGCCGAGGCCGATGAGGTTGACCACCACGGGCCCGTTCACTCCGGCCGGCGCCTCGTGGATGTGGAAGTTGTTGATCGGCGAGCCGAGGTTCGCCACGGTGATGGTCACGGTGACGTTCTGGCGAGACTCGTCGAAGGTGACGGTGGCGTTGCCGAAGCCGGGATTGGCGTTCGCGGGCACCTCCTGCGATCCGGACAGGACCGCGCCGAGAGTCTGCGCGAGTGCGGCGGGAGCCAGGAGCAACAGAGCGACCACGACGAGCACCGGGACAGGACGGGCTGAACGCATGAATCCTCCTTCTTGTTTGTGACGGAACCACACCTATGTTTCAGGATGGAAGGTGACCGTGATTTGGATCACGTTGCGAGGGGTTTGACGGGAAGCCGCTTGTAGGAAGTCGGGCAGCGCCGGAAATATCGGCTGCTCGCGGAAACTTGCGGCACGTGATGCGACTCACCGCCGCCGTGCTCATCCTTCTCTTCGTGGCCTTCGCCGCGTTCGCGGCCGACCAGGCCATCTGCGCCGTCTGCGGCCCGCGCGAGGGCGCCGGTTTCGAGCCGGTCAAGGCGCGCGCGACGTACAAGGGGAAGGAGTACGCGTTCTGCAGCCTCAAGTGCAAGGTCGAGTTCCTCAAGGACCCGCAGGCGTTCCTCGTCAGCGATGAGGGGAAGGCCGCCCCGGCGTTCACGCTGAAGACGCTCGACGGCAGGGCGGTGTCGCTGGCCGACTTCCGCGGACGCGTGGTGCTGCTCGATTTCTGGGGAACGTTCTGCCCGCCGTGCATGGCCGCGCTGCCGGAGCTGCAGGCGCTGCACGAGAAGCACGCGGCGCGCGGCTTCGCCGTGGTAGGCGTGACGGTCGACGATCGTCCGGCACTGGTGAAGAAAGCGACGGCGAAGCTCACCTATCCGATCGTGCAGGCCACGCCGCTGGTGTGGAGCGCGTACAAGGTGAACTCGCTGCCGTCGCTGGTGCTGGTCGATCGCGAGGGGAAGATCGTGAAGCGCTTCGGCGGCGAGTCGAATCCGGCGGCGATGCGCGCGGAGATCGAGAAGGCGCTGGCGCGGTGACGCTGGCCGCGCTGCTGCTCCTGGCGACGCTGCACACGCCCGAGGAGTGCCTGGCGAAGAAGAGCGCGATCACGGCGGAGCATGCCGGGAAGACGTACGCGTTCCGCTACGCCGACTGCCGCGAGCAGTTCCTCGAAGACCCGGAGCGCTTCGCGCAGCTCTACGACGCGCTGCTCGAGCTCGAGGCCGCGGGGCAGTCGACCTCACCGTCGCTCGTCCCCAGCTGACCCGGCTGACCCGGCGAGGGAATGGCGGTTCGGGGAACTGCCTCGGGGAACGAAAAGTGGGAGCTGTCGCACCGCTGGATCGAGGGCGTGATCGACCGCGCCACGCATCGCACGATCGTCATGCATCGCATCACGCCGTCGTTGAAGGCGGGCGTGGAGTGGAACGCGCGCGCGAACGAGGTGGGGATCGTCGCCAACTGGCGCGCTCTTTCCGAGACTCGTACGCGACCGGCGCTGATCTTCGGGACGAGCTCGGACCGCATCGGCACGCCGTCGGGACAGTCGTACTACGCGACGGTGAGCAAGAGCCTGCACCCGTTGCCCGTCGCGCCGTACGTGGGCATCAGCTACAGCGGATATGAGGAGCGGTTCCTCGTGCCGTTCGGCGTGAACGTCGCGCTGCCGCGCGGTTTCTCGGCGATGCTCATCAATGACGGCGTGCACACGCATCTGTCGGCGACATACGCGCGGCCGCGGCTTTCGCTGACCGTGCTCGCGGTGGAGCGCCGGCAGATGGGGATCACGCTGGGAACGTCGTTCTAGAGCGGAGCGCCGGCGTCCTCGCCGGCTGCAGTGGCGGCGTCCTCGCCGCCACCCCCCGGGGCGGGCGGCGTCCCGCCGCCCGGGCAGCCGGCGCGGGACGCCGGCGCTCCTACTTCAGCATCGCGAGGCGCGCTTTCGTCAGCACCGTCTCGATCTCTCTCCGCAGCTCGCGCGGCGGCGCGGCGCCACGCCAGCGCTGCTGGTACCACGCGATCCAGGCGTTGCGATACGACGCCCACGCCTGCTGCGCGGTGCGGTACAGCGCATCGTCGAGCAACGCGTCGCGCGTGTGGAACAGCTCCCAGTCCACTTTGCGACGCTCCTCGCGCGTGGCCGCCGGGGCGCGCTGCGTCGAGTACAGCTCGAGCATTTTCACGAACGCCTCCTCGCGGTCGAGGCGCGTGAGGATGGCCATCGACGGATAGATCGCCTCGCCGGCGCTCAGCTCCGTCTCCCAGAGCGAGTCCTGCGCGATGTAGTCGTCGGCGCGTTTGCGGAGCTTCTCCAGAGCCGGCGTCTTCGGGATGGCCTCGTAGCGCGCGCGCAGCTCGGGCTCGAGCTCGGCCTGCAACTGCAGCGCGCATTCGTGCATGCCGTCGCCGCTGGTCACGTGGTCGCAGAAATCGAGCGGCTGCTTCGTCTCGCCGCGCTGCATGCGCTGCACGTGCGCGATCATCGCGGCGCGGTCGAACGCCGACACGTCGCGGTTCGCGCGGCACAGGAAATGGATCGCCGCGCCGAAGTCTCCCCGCTCGTTCGCATACAACTCCGCCAGCTCCGTCGGCGAGCCTTCGGGCGCGTCCGCCGGGGCGGCCGCGAACGCGGCGCAGGTCTTCGGCGACGGCGCGCTGAGGATGTCGTACCAGCTCTTCTTCCCGTCCGCGCCGTACGTGATGTCGGCGATGTGCCACGCGCCGTCGATCATGCTCAGGTGAAAGTCGACGGCGCGCAGCTCCGCGCCGATCGCGAACGTGGCCCGCACGCGCGCGCGGCCGTCCTTGTTCTCCAGTGTGCGTACCTGCAGCGTGGAGATCTCGTCGTCCTGCGCGTCGTACAGATAGTGGCCGTCCATGCGCCCGACTTCGCCCTGCGCCTCGACGAGATCGCGCCAGATCAGCTTCGCCAGCGGCTCGTCGAAGACAAACAGGAGCTGCGCTTTCGACTTCGCGTCGAAGACCGGATCGGGCAGGCCGGCGCGGTCGCGCTCGTACAGCTTCTGCACGAACGCCGACGGATCCGCCAGCACCGCCAGGAGCACGAAGAGGAGCATTTCTAGATGTCGGCCTTTCGCAGCTTCAACGCGTTCATGATGACCGACACGGAGCTGAAGCTCATCGCCGCGGCGGCGATCATGGGACTGAGCAGCATGCCGAAGATCGGATACAGCACGCCCGCGGCGATCGGCACGCCGAGGGCGTTGTAGACGAAGGCGAAGAAGAGGTTCTGGCGGATGTTGCGCATCGTCGCGCTGCTGAGCCGCCGCGCGCGCACGATGCCGCGCAGGTCGCCCTTCACCAGCGTCACGTCCGCGCTCTCCATGGCCACGTCGGTGCCGGTGCCCATGGCGATGCCCACTTCCGCCTGCGCCAGCGCGGGGGCGTCGTTGATGCCGTCGCCGGCCATGGCCACGATGCGTCCTTCCTTCTGCAGCCGCTGGATCGCTTCCGCTTTCTGCTCCGGCAACACCTCGGCCAGCACTTCGTCGATGCCGAGCTTCTTCGCCACCGCGTCCGCGGTGGTCTTGCTGTCGCCGGTGAGCATGACGATGCGCAGTCCTTCTGCATGCAGCGCCTTGATGGCCTCGGCCGTCGTCTCCTTGATCGGATCGGCGACGCCGAGGAAGCCCGCCGGGCGGCCGTCGATCATCACGAACATCACGGTCTGTCCGGACGCGCGCAGCGATTCCGCGAACGACACCAGGTCGCCGACGTCCACGCGCACTTCCTCGAGCATGGCCCGGTTGCCGAGGGCGATGCGATGACCCTCCGCCGCGCCGTACACGCCCTTGCCCGTGACCGACTCGAAGTGCTGCGCCTTCGGGATGTCGAGCCCGCGCTGCTCCGCGCCCGCGACGACGGCCGCGGCCAGCGGATGCTCGCTGGCGCGCTCCACGCTCGCGGCGAGACGGAGCATCTCGTTCTCGTCGAAGCCGTTCGTGGCCACGACGGAGGCCAGCGCGGGACGCCCCAGCGTGAGCGTGCCGGTCTTGTCGACGACGAGCGTGTCGACGTTGCGCAGCACCTCGATGGCCTCGGCGTTGCGGAAGAGCACTCCCGCGGTCGCCCCCTTCCCTGCCGCGACCATGACGGACATCGGCGTGGCCAGCCCGAGGGCACAGGGGCAGGCGATGATCAGCACCGCGACGGCGTTGACGATCGCGTAGACGAGCCGCGGCTCCGGACCTTTCAGGAACCAGATCACGAACGTGATCGCCGCGACGGCGATGACCGTCGGGACGAACCACGCCGAGACCGTGTCGGCCAGGCGCTGGATCGGGGCGCGGCTGCGCTGCGCCTGCGCGACCATGTTCACGATCTGCGCGAGCAGCGTCGCGGAGCCGACGCGCTCCGCGCGCATGACGAACGAACCGGTGGCGTTGACCGTCGCGCCGATGACGCGGTCGCCCGCGCTCTTGGTCACGGACACGGGCTCGCCCGTGACCATCGACTCGTCGACGTTGCTCGTCCCTTCGACGACCACGCCGTCGACGGGCACTTTCTCGCCGGGACGCACGCGCAGCAGGTCGCCCGGATGCACGTGCTCGAGCGGGATGTCTTCCTCGCGGTTCCCTTTGCCGACGCGCCGCGCGGTCTTCGGCGCGAGGCCGAGGAGCGCGCGGATGGCGGCGCCGGTGCGGCTGCGCGCGCGCAGCTCCATCACCTGGCCGAGCAGCACGAGCGTCACGATCGCCGCGGCGGCCTCGTAGTAGACGCCGACCGTGCCGTGCGCGTCGCGGAACTCTTCCGGGAAAAGGCCGGGCGCGATGGTGGCCACGAGGCTGTAGAGATACGCGACGCCGACGCCGAGGCCGATCAGCGTGAACATGTTCAGGCTGCGGTGGACGATCGACGCCCAGGCGCGCTCGAAGAACGGCTTGCCGCCCCAGAGCACGACCGGCGTGGCCAGCGCGAGCTCGATCCACGGCGCCCAGCGCAGCAGGTCGGGGCTGTACCAGTGCAGGCTGGCGATGTGCCGGGTCATGGCGAAGACGACCAGCGGCGCGGTGAGCACGACGCTCACCCAGAAGCGCCGCGACATGTCCTTCAGCTCGGGGTTCTCGTCGTCGCCCGCGGTGATCATGACCGGCTCGAGGGCCATGCCGCATTTCGGACAGCTCCCCGGCTTGTCGCTGACGACCTCGGGGTGCATGGGACAGGTCCACTGATCGGCGTGGAGGACAGGCGATCCTGCCTGTCCTGCGTTCCCTCCCGGCGGGACAGGCAGGATTGCCTGTCCTCCACTGTACTTCGCGGGGTCGGCGTCGAACCGGGTCTTGCAGCCGCGGCTGCAGAAGTAGATCGTCTCTCCGTTGTGCTCCGACGACCCCGCGGCGGTCGCCGGATCGATCTTCATGCCGCAGACCGGATCGGTCACGAGCTGATTCATGCGCGTATTTGAAACGATTCTCGCCGCCACCGCACGTATGAAAATGAAACGGTGAACGTAATGCTCTCCCGCGCAGAGGTCCGCCGCCGTCTCGTCGCCCACCTCGGACTGGCCCGCATCGCCGGACGCGGCGCCCGCGGCGTGCGTGCCGCGCTCGAGCGGCTGCGCTGCATCCAGCTCGATCCGCTCGACGTGATCGGGACGAATGCCGACCTCGTGGTCATGGCGCGCGTCGACGACGTCCAGCGCGGCGACGTGTGGCGCCATCTCTTTCCCGAGCATGCCTTCGAGCATTTCGCGAAGGAGCGCTGCATCCTGCCGGCGCGCGCGTTTCCGTACTACCGGCGCGAGGGACACGGCGCGCAGACGACGTGGTGGCGGCATGCGGAGCGGGAGCAGAAGGTGCCGGCGAAGATCGTCGCCGCGGTGCTCGAGGAGATCCGCGAGCGCGGGCCGCTGACGGCGCGCGACCTCACCGATCAGGGCACGGTGGAGCCGATCGACTGGGCGGGGTGGACGGGGACGAAGAAGGCGACGTCGATGGCGCTGGAGATCCTCTGGACGCGCTGCGACATCGTGGTCGCCGGACGCACGGAGTCGGGCGCGAAGCTGTACGACGTGCCGAAGTGGAAGGGCGAGCCGGACGAGCCGTTCGCGCCGTGGGCATTGCGCGAGCGCGTGCACGCGGCGGGGCTGCTCAGCCGCGCCGGCGGCTC
Source organism: Thermoanaerobaculia bacterium (assembly GCA_036375135.1). GTDB lineage: Bacteria > Acidobacteriota > Thermoanaerobaculia > Gp7-AA8 > Gp7-AA8 > QHVT01. Next base: position 7,489 of record DASUSL010000407.1, read on the forward strand.
GATGTGGTCGATGCTGTCGAACGTGCGCACGTCGAAGCTCGTCGACGAGATGGTGGAGCGCGGCGAGCTGGTGGACGTCGCCGTCGAAGACTCGCCGCGGCGCTACCTCGCGGTGCCCGCGTTCCTCAAGGCACGCGCGGCGTACGACGAGCGCGTGCGCATCCTCGGTCCGCTCGATCCGCTGCTGTGGGACCGCAACCTCGTGCGCCACGCATTCGACTTCGATTACGTGTGGGAGGTCTACAAGCCCGCGCCGCAACGGAAGTGGGGCTGGTACGTCTGTCCCCTGCTGCATCGCGATCGGCTGATCGGGAGGATCGACGCGCGCATCGAAGGTCGCAAGCTGATCGTGAACAGGCTCTGGCTGGATGACCGCGAGCTGAGGCCCGCGGTGACCGAGGCACTGAAACGCCACGCGACGCTCTGCGGCGCGTCCCGAGTGCAAAATGTGGGGCGGGCTTCAGCCCGCCGGCGCGGGCTCCAGCCCGCCCGCACGGGCTGAAGCCCGCGCCACACGGGCTGAAGGCCGCGCCACATGGCTGAAGCCCGAGCCGCACGGGCTGAAGCCCGAGCCACATTGAGGCTGAAGCCCGAGCCACGCGGGCTGAAGCCCGTGAGCCTGCCCCGGTTTCGTGGACGGGTTAGTAGTTGGGCGTCGCGAATGAGTCGATTCGACGCGGCTGTGATCGTATATGGGTTGCGGGCAAC
>DASUSL010000408.1:0-3256 GCA_036375135.1 Thermoanaerobaculia bacterium
ACGATTGATATCCCTCGATATCAATCGTGTGACGGCGGGTCTCGACACTGATATGCCGGGATATCAATCGTGTGACGGCGGGTCTCGACATTGATATGCCGGGATATCAATCGTGTGACGGTGGTCTCGACATTGATATCCACGCATATCAATCGTGTGACGGTGGTCTCGACATTGATATCTGCGTATATCAATCGTGTGACGGTGGGTCTCGACATTGATATCCGCGCATATCAATCGTGTGACGGCGGGTCTCGACATGGATATCCCCGCATATCAATCGTGGCGTCGCGGACCTCGATCGTGACTCTCTCGGTGTCGACGTTGATCTCCCGCCACATCGAGGGAGCTATGGCTGCCTTCATCGTGGACGTGTGGCCTCATCGTGCCCATGGCCGGTGACGACGAAGTAGGGATCAAGGTCGATGCAGGAGGGCCGCTCGCGCTGCCGACGCCCGGCCGGCTCGTGGAGGCGTTCCGCTTGCTCCAGCAGTGCGTGCCCGCTTCATCCAGGCGAGCGTCGACGAGCAACGCAACGTCGGCCACCTCGATCCGCGTTCGTCGATGCCGGCCTGCACGCCGCCGGTTCCTGGGAGCCGACGAAGGCCGCCACCGGCATGACGGCCGGGGAGATGCGGGCGCGGATGGACGCGGCCGCGGAGTGGACCGCGCCCGGCGCGAAGTGGAAGCGTTGCTGAAAGGGATCGGCGGCGCGATCCTCGATCGTCCCGCTCACGCCGCCCGCCGCTCGCTTTCGAGCGGCGGCGCGACGTGCACGACCGGCGCCGCGGGCGCACTCTGCGCGCGGCGCATGATCCACGCACCGACCACGCACACCACGCAGCCGAGGACCGAGAGCAACGCCACCTGCTCGCCGCGCACGAGGACGCCGAGGAGCAGCGCGACGCCGGGGATGAGGAACACGGTGGCCGAGGCGCGGGTGGGGCCGACGCGGCCCGCGGAGGTGGCCATGAGCACGAAGGCGATGGCGGTGCCGAGGGTGCCGAGGGCGAGGATCGAGAGGAGCGGGCCGCGCGTCCAGCGCGCGTCGAGCAGTTCCGGCGCGCCGAGCGGCGCGGTGAGGATCATGGCCACGGCCTGCGCGCGCCAGATCACCGGCAGCGCGCCGTAGCGATGCTGCAGCGGCTGCGCGATGGTCAGCGCGAACGCGTACGACAGCAGCGCCGCGAGGATGAGCAGCACGCCGATCGTGCTGCTGCGTCCTTCGTTCATGGCCGGCAGCGCCACCAGCACCGCGCCGGTCAGGCCGACCAGCAGTCCCGTCGACACGCCGCGCGACGGAAGTCTGCGGCTCAGCGACGACGTCACCACCGCGACCAGCAGCGGCCCCGCGCCGTTGAGCATCCCCGTCACCGCGGACGACACACGCTCCTCCGCGTGCGGAAACATGCTCAGCGGAAACGCCATCCAGACCACGCCCAGCAGCGCAATCGCGCCCCAGTCGCGCCGCTGTACCGGCTTCCACGCCGCGGGAAACAGCGCCAGCGTGCCGAAGCCGACGAGCAGCCGCATGAACGTCAACCCGTTCGGCCCCACGGCCCGCAGCGCCTCGGCGATGAAGAGAAAAGAAGCGCCCCAGATCAGGCCGGGGACGACCAGCAGCAGCCAGTCGATGGTCGATGCGCGTTTCATGAACGTTTCTCCTTCCACCGAAACACGGCCAGTGCGGCTCGCGTTCGGTGACGTTCACGTTACGGCGGAGTTGTCCTGTCAGAAAGGTCCATTTACGCTATTCTCACTGGACCACTTTCATGGCCCGCCAGACCGACGCGTTCGACCTGATGCTCCCTCCGCGCGACGCGGACGTGCCGGCGTACCGCTGGCTCTACGACGCGCTGCGCGCGGCGATCCTCGAGGGTCGCCTGCGTCCCGGCGCGCGCTTGCCGGGAACGCGCGACCTCGCGCGGCAGGCGGACCTGTCGCGCGGGACGATCGTCAGCGCGTTCGAGCAGCTTCATGCCGAGGGGTACGTGGAGGGGAGCGTCGGCTCGGGAACATACGTCAGCAAGGTGCTGCCCGATGATCTGCTCAAAGCGGCACGCGTGAAGCCGCGCACGGTGGAGCGCGGCGGAACCGTGCGCGTCTCCGCGTACGCCACGCGCCTGCCGCCCGCTCCCGCGTTCGACGCGCGCAAGCCGCGCGCCTTCCGCACCGACCTGCCGGCGCTCGATCTCTTTCCGACGACGCTCTGGACGCAAGTCGCGGCGAAGCGGCTGCGCCGTCTCTCCATGAACCTGCTCCTCGGCACGGAGCCGCTGGGCTACCCGCCGCTGCGCACCGCGATCGCCGATTACCTCACCGCGTCGCGCGGCGTGAAGTGCGATGCGGGACAGATCGCCGTCGTCTCCGGAACGCCCGACGCGCTCGACCTCGTGTCGCGGCTGCTCCTCGATCGCGGCGATCGCGTCTGCATGGAGGACCCGGGCTATCAGGGCGCGGTGCGCGTCTTCGAGAGCGTCGGCGCGAAGGTGCATGCGGCGCCGCTCGACGAGCAGGGGATGAAGGTGCCGCGCGTGCGCGACGCGCGCCTCCTCTACGTCACGCCCGCGCATCAGTTCCCGCTGGGGATGACCATGACGCTGGCGCGGCGGCTGGAACTGCTGGAGTGGGCGCGCACGTCCGGCGCGCTGCTCTTCGAGGACGACTACGACAGCGAGTACCGCTACTCGGGACGTCCCGTGCCGTCGCTGCAGGGACTCGACAGCGCGGGACGCGTGCTCTTCTCCGGCACGTTCAACAAGGTGCTCTTCCCGTCGCTGCGCATCGCGTATCTGGTCGTGCCGCCCGAGCTGGTGGACCGCTTCGCCGCCGCGCTGGCGGTGACGCGGCGCCACGCGCCGCTGCTCGATCAGGCGGTGCTGTGCGACTTCATCACCGAGGGACACTTCGGACGCCACCTGCGCCGCATGCGGCAGATCTACGCGGAACGGTTGTCGGTGCTGATGGAGAGCGCGCGCGGTTTGCTCGAAGTGTCCGACGTCGAGGCGGGACTGCAGACCGCGGCCTGGCTGCCCGCGGGCTTCGAGGCGGAGTCGTTCGCGAGCGCCGCCGCCGCGCGCGGCGTGGAGGTGACGCCGCTCAGCCGCCACAGCCGCCGTGCGCTGCCGCGCGAGGGCGTGCACCTCGGCTTCGCCGCGGTCGACGCGCGCGAGATCCGCCGCGGGATGCGCGAGCTGGCGATGGTGCTGGCCCGCTGACGTGAGATGAAGTGGACCGCCGGCGTCCGCGCCGGCGG
>DASUSL010000409.1:0-4679 GCA_036375135.1 Thermoanaerobaculia bacterium
CGCGGTAGATCTGCGCCTGCGCGAGCCGCGTTGCAAACTCGAAGATCTCCGTGATGTTGTAAATCGAGTTCGTGAGTGAGAGAAATCCAGGAACCGAATCGATGTCGGTGTTTGCGTGCGCGTGCGAGTACATGGTCCGGCGCAACTTCGCCGTCCACTCCGGCTCCGTGACCTCTCGGACGCTTCCGAGATAGAGAAACTGGGTGCTTTGATAGAACCGCCAGTACTCGAGGTGGCCCATGAAATTGCTCCAGGCGGCAACCCACGTCTCGCCGTAATCACGCTCGGTCTCGTGGGCGGGAACATAGGGAAACGGCCAGCCTCTCAGGCTTACCGACGCCTTCTGCATTACTTCCCAACATTCCGCCAGCGTCGGTAACTTGCCGGCAACGTACGCAGAAGGGCGATAGTTCACCCGCCAGTGCGGATGGTCCAGCACCGGGACCGGCAACTTCTGCACAGGAGTGAGCGCCGGAACGCTCATCAGAGTCCTCCCAGTTCGTCGTCGAACGGCTTTCTTGAAGGCATCGTTTCCAACCCGATCCGTCGCGCCGTCTCAAGGATACGCCTGGCACGCTTCTCCGCTGCAAGCTCGAGCAGATCGTGCATCTGGTCCGCCGACCGGACCTCGGTCGTCCGTGCGACGCCCGGCGGCCGGACGTAAACGGCGCCTTGTTTGAGGCCGGGACCATCGCGGCGGCAGACGATCGGTGTATCGATGAACTCGAATACCTGTACGGACAGGAAGTTCCGCGACTCCCGATACGGCACCAGGACGAGCCGCACGTCGACCGCGGGTGACGCGTATCAATGAATCGCATCGATCACCTCGTCGACTTCGTACGTGGCCAGATCCTCATCGCTGATCCCCGTCCGTTCCCAGCGATCTCCGCTCTCGCTGACTCCGATGATGATGATTCCGCCATCCCGGAGATTTGCCATTGCCAGCGCCGTACGAATGATCTTGTGCTCGAGGGCGTTCCACGGTGCCGATTGCTTGAAGTCGACGCTTTGCGACTCGATGCATGTGTCGAGCGCCGCGTGAACGCGATCCTGCAATCCGCGATGTCCCGGCAGGTCCGACGTCGGAATCGCCATTCAGCTCAGCGCCGCCCCTCCACCGCCAGGGCCGCGTAGGCGCCGAGGATCCAGCTGGCCACGAACGAGGAGAATGCCCAGTTGGCGAGCGTGACCAGGAGCCGGAGGGGGATGGTAAAGAAGTTGACGACGGCGGTCTCGTGCAGCATCTCGCCGAAGGCGGCAAAGTACGAGAAGCTGGCGAAGAAGCTGGAGCCGGCGATGGCGATGACGAACATGGCGATGGCGATCACGAGGTGGCGGCCGAAGTCGGCCTTGATCGCGGCCCAGGCGCTGCTGAGTGCGCTCGACGCACCCGTGCGCGTCAGCGCCCAGTCGGCCACGGCGCGGTTCGTCCAGATGCCGGTCACCACTCCCACCACGATCCCCAGCATCAGCGACACCAGCAGGCCGAGGCAGCCGATGCCGATGGACAACGGCGCGTTGTCGCGGAGGAGGAGCGTCAGCACCAGCGTCGGCAGGAGCGGGATCAGCAGGATCAGGCCGGCCACGCCCCAGGCGAAGTTGTAGATCCAGAACACCGTCCACCAGCCGTCCTTCGCCCCTTCCCACCAGCGCGCCATCGAGAAGACGTGATAGCGCGAGCGCGGGCCGTCGACGGCGGGACCGGCCATGCGCTCCGCGTCCACCTGCACGCGCGCGCAGCCGGCGACGGCCACGGCCTGCATCGCCACCAGCAAGATCACCAGCAGCGACAGCCCGAGGAAGATGAAGACGAGGAGCGACCAGCGCTCCAGCAGCGTGAACAGCGCCCCTTCGACGTTTTCGGGCGACGCGAAGTCGGCGATCTTGATGCCGATGGAGACCAGGACCGGCACCACCATGGCCAGCACCGCGCCGACGGTCATCGCCGCCATGAGCAGCAGCGTCACCAGGCGGACGAGCACGAGTCCCCAGTTGGCCAGTGCGTTGTCGAGGCCGCGGCGGAGCGTGTCCAGGATGCCGCGCTTCATGACAGTCGGTTGCGGCGGTAGTCGGTGGCCCCGGTGAAGTCGATGCGGTCGGCCATCTCCGCGAGGCGGCTGCGCAGGCGCACGCCGATCCGGTCCTCGAGCCGCTCCTGCTTCGCCTCCGGCTGATGGTCGAGGTAGTTCGTCGTGAAGATCGTCGTCAGCTGTTCGTTGTAGCGCGTGTTGATGACGTAATAGAGGATGTCCTGGACGAACTGCGTCGGCTTCTGCGACCCGAGCTCGTCGAGCACGAGCAGGTCGGCCTCGAGCAGCGGGCGCAGGATCTCGGCCTTGCCCGGCGTCTGGTCGGAGTCGAACGAGGCGTGGATCTCCTGGATCAGGTCCTGGAAGTTCGTGAAGAGCACGCGCCCCGGCTTGCCGCTCTTCACCACTTCGTTCAGCGCGGCGACGGCCAGATGCGTCTTCCCCGCGCCGCAGCCGCCCATCAGCAGCAGCCCCTTCCCGTCCGGCGTCTTCGGCCAGAGGTCGACGAACTCCTGCACGCGCTTCTTCGCCAGGCGCAGCACGGGCGACGACTCGCGGAACGAATCGAGCGTGCAGTGCGTGTAGCGCTTCGGGATGCGCGCGCCGGCCAGACGCTGCGACCTGCGCAGGTCGCCCTGGCAGCCGCACGGCTCCACGCGCAGGTCGTCGCCGGGCATCGGCACCCATCCGGAGCCGGCGCAGCGGGGACAGGTGGCGGGGGCGGCGGAAGCCTGGATCATGACGGGTGAAGTGTAGCGGAACGCCGGCCTCCCCGCCGCTGGACGGCGGGACGCCGGCGTGCCGCTGGGTATACTCTCGCCGGTCCGTTCCATGCCGCGTACGCTCGTCGCCTATCTCGCCCAGCGCCCGGACGCCGCTACCTTTCTGCTCCCCGCGGAACTGGAGCGGACGCTGTCCGACCTCTTCGAGGGGCGCGCGCTGCCGCAGCCGACGAAGATCTTCCCCGCCGACGAGACGCAGCCGCCGGTCCTCGGCTTTCCGGTGGCCGAGGCGCCGGTGATGAAGGAGCTGGAGCAGAAGCTCGACAAGTGGCTCTCCGAGGAAGTGCTGTGGCAGATCAACCGCGCGGCGTCGAAAGAGAAGGCGCAGGCGGCGTTCGCGGCGTACATCGCGCAGCTCATGAAGGTGGCCGAGAACGCGCTGGTGTCGAACCTCCTGAACGACTACCACGCCATCTTCTGGCTCACGCACTCGCTCGACCTGGCCCGGCACTTCTCCTCGATCCCGCGGCGCATCTCCGCCCACGACTCGCAGGCCGGCCGCGCCCTCGGCGACTCGCTCAAGTACCGAATCTTCGGCCGCTGGGTGAGCGAGACGCGCGAGCAGATGAACGACATGTGCGTGCGCGTGGCCTCGCTGCTCGACGGCGAGGAGCAGCGCGGGCTGCAGTTCTTCCGGCTGCTGCAGGACGACGTGCTGATCCTGACCGAGGACTTCGTGGGGCCGGACCTGCGCGAGCTGCGCAGCTTCGTCAGCGGCTATCTGCGCCGCGATTTCCAGGCCTTCCGCGAGTCGTTCGAGCGGCTGCGCACCACGGCCGCGGAGCTGGCGCAGAAAGAGCGCACCTTCCGCGCCGCGCTGCCGATGTTCGGCGCCGGCGAGGAGATCACCCTCGCGCTGCTGCTCGATCCCCGCTTCGAGAACTTCCTCTTCGACCACCCCGCCGCGCAGAACGCCGTGTCGCGCGAAGAGCGCGAGCAGTTCCAGCTCATCGCCCGCCGCGTGCGCGAGTTCGCGGTGCTGAACCAGCTGCGCCGCGGCATCCTCTGGATGACGTCGCTGCCCGACGGCCAGGTCGTCTCCGCCGACCGCCGCACCGGCGCGACCTGGTCGCGCTCCACGCGGCCGCTCGACTTCGGACGCGCGGGCGTGGTCGATCCGATGGTGCACCGCTTCGGGATGATCTACGACATCTCGAAGTTCTCCGAGACCCTCGGCAACATCCGCCGCGGCGGCGGCAAGGAAGAGCTGCGCTCCTACCGGCACATGCTCGTCTTCCAGCGCAAGCTCGACACGATCGCGCAGCGGCACCTGCTGCAGTTCGAGAAGTTCCTCGGCGACGGCGCGTTTTACACGACCCGCCGCGCCTTGCGCACCGTCCGGGCCGCGGTCGAGATCCAGCGCTTCTACAGCGAGATGAAGCGCAAGGGCTTCGCCTTCAACCGCGGCCTGCGCATCGCCATCAACTACGGCTATTACCGCCTCCTGCCGATGAAGGCCTCGGAAGGCGACGAGCGCATCACCGAGTTCTACGGCCCCGGCATCGTCGAGCTCTCCCGCCTGACCACCGGCAAGGCGAACAAGGAGATCGAGGAGATCGCCGAGTTCCTCGTCGCGCACGGCTACGACGAGCACAAGGTGCAGCAGTTCTTCGCGCCGCTCTCGCGCGGCGTCGACGTCATCGATCACCTGCAGCACGCGCGCGAGTTCTACGCGTACCTCAACGCGACCGGCCACCTCGTCAACGAGGGCATCGTCGCGTCGATGCCGTTCCTTCAGGAGCTGTCGAACGAGCTCAGTCAGGAATCGCAGCAGATCCTCCGCATCCGCACGAAGCACGGGATGTTCCTCGGATTCACGCCGGCTGTTCCGGGCGTCGACCTCATCGGCGTGCGGCTGATCGGG
>DASUSL010000410.1:0-5906 GCA_036375135.1 Thermoanaerobaculia bacterium
AGCCGACACGTGCCGCGATGTATCGGATCCTGCCGAGCGGAAATCCCGAGATGCTCTACGAGCTCGTTCCGGAGAGCACCCTGCTCTTCGTCACGAACGATGGAGCCCTCGTGACGACGCAGCCGGTGGCGTGCGACAGGAACGCGAAGCTGCTGACGGTCCGCTCGGCGGATGGCGCGATCGTCCGTACGCTGAACGTCCGGGACGTCTTCACGCCACACGATCAACTCTGGTTGTGCTCGGGGCGAGACGCCGTGCGCTGGTCGCTGGGATCGGCGCTGCAGGCGCACGTGCTCGTGACGGACACGATCCGGGATGCTCCGGAATCGCGATTCGCGACCGTCGAGATCGATCTCGATGAGCGACATCCCGCGCCGGAGCGCGACTTCTGTCCCGACGTCGTCCGCATCGCGGCCGACCCGGGCGCGATTCTCCCGTCCGCGATCCATCGTGAGATGCCCGAGTATCCGGTAGTGGCGATCAAGGCGCGCATCTCGGGCGTCGTGCGCGCAACTCGTCATCGGCCGCGATGGAACCGTCACGTCGGTGACGATCACGAAGCCGCTGCCGTTCGGACTGGACGAGGCGGTGCGAACCGCGCTGCGGCAGTGGACGTTCGAACCGCAGCCGGAACCGTTCACCGGAGAGATCGCCTTCCGATTCGAGATCCTGCGCGCTCCGGTCATCGAGGTGACGACCACTTCGTGTTTCCGGACCAGTCCTACCGCGCCAGCTCCTCGTCGATCGCCGCCGTCAGCGTCGCCAGGTCGCGCACGCCCGCGAACAGCCGGCCGTTGATGAAGATCGTCGGCGTGCTGTTGACCGCGTACCTGCGCGCCGCGGCGATCCCCTCGCTCCAGACGCGCGACTCGCGTCCGGAGTCGAGGCACGTCGTGAAGGTCTGGCGATCCGCGCCCGCGCGCACCGCGTAGGTCTCCAGCGACTGGCGGTCGAGCGCCTGCTGGTTCTGGTAGAGCCTCACGGCCATCTCCCAGAACAGGCCCTGATCGTTCGCGCACGCCGCCGCCTCGGCGGCCTTCCTGGCGTTCGGATGCTTCGCCAGCGGCAGGTCGCGATGCAGGATGCGCAGCTCCTCCGGATAGCGCTCGCGCAGCATGTCCAGCAGGGGACCGACGCGCGCGCTGAAGGGACACTCGAAGTCGGCGAAGAGGACCAGCGTCACCGGCGCGTTGTCCGTTCCGTGGATGCGCGTGCCGCCGAGGTCGTGCTCCGCGAGACGCGGCGGCTCGAGGTCGAGATCGACCTTCGCGGCGGCCAGCATCTCGCGCTCGATCTCGCGCCGTGCGTCGGAACGGCGGACCTCACGCATGCTCCGCGCGAGGTCCGCCATCTCCTGTTCCTTCGACTGTTTCCCGGCGCCGCCGGTCATCGTCGAATACGCGGCTTCGATCTCCTCCTGCGAGACGTCGACGAAGCGCTTCGCTGCTTCGCGCTCGAGCCACGCCTCGGGGGAGAGATTCGCCGCCGCTGCTGCTTTGGCGACGGCCGTCTGCGTCGCAAGCGTTTCGGCCGCGGCGCGGCGCACCTCGTACATCTCGGTGCGCACGCGCAGCAGCCGCACGCTCGCGGCCTTTTCCAGCTCTGCGTCGGTGATTCCCTCGCCGCCCACCCTCGCCACTTCACCCGCCGGAAGGGGAAGAGCGGTGAGGCCGATACACAACACGAAGAGACGGATGGCCGATCGTTTCATGGCAGATTCTCCTGAATCAGAACGGGCAGGTCGGATAGAACCACGACGTCCGCGGCCAGGAGGCGCCGCAGTTGAACGGGTACGCCTTGTAGCAGTGGTCGTAGACGTACGTCTCGTACACCAGCGTGGTCGTCTCGGTGCCCTGGCAGTTCGTCACGCGATAGTGCTTCTTGAGGTACCGCTTCGCGTACTCCTCCTTCGGCTTGTCGGGCTGGAACTGCTGCGTGAAGCAGACGCGCTGCACGAACTGCCAGTTGCCGGCAGGCGTGTACGTGTCGTACTCGCGCACGGTGTAGCAGGGGCGCGTCTGTCCGCAGAGGCCGTACCACTGGCATTCCGCGTAGCCCCATTGAATGCACTCCGTGTCGCTGTACGGCCAGACGCAGTCCTGACAGGTCTCGGTCCCGCACGGGGCGTACTGGTCGCAGGTCGTGAAGCAGTCCCCCGGCATCGCCGATGCGGTCGGAGCGAAGCCGAGGAACACCATACAGAGCGCGGCTGCAAAGATCAGTCGTTTCATCACCGGATCTCCTTTCGTGTGGCCATGGCGGGTGGTGGGGTGGGCTGAGCAAGCTCCTCGGCGATCACGCGCCGCAGCGCGTCGACCGTGCGTGCGCCGGTCACGCGGCGGCCGTTGACGAAGAGGGCGGGGGTGCTGTCGATGCCGGCGTCGAGCGCCGCCTGGACGTCCGTCTCCACGGCGCGTCTGGCCGCACCCGCGTCGAGGCAGCGTTTCAACGCGGCGCGATCGACGCCCGCGTCCGCGGCGAGCGCGATCAAATCCGCGTCCGAATCGCGCTTCGGATTCGCGAACAGCGCGTCGTGCAGCGGCCAGAATTTCCCGATCGAGGCCGCGCACTCGGCCACCTCCGCGATGCGCTCCGCGCGCGGATGGATCGGCAGCGGGAGATGCCGGTAGACGATGCGCACGCGATCGGACTCCAGCCGCTGTACGTCGCGCAGCACGTCCGCGGCGTCCTTGCAGTACGGACACTGGAAGTCGGAGAAGACGACGATCGTCACCGGCGCCGAGGAGTTGCCGAGCGACGGCCGCCCCTCGGTGGCCACCCGCACGCGCTGCGCCGGCAGCAGCACGCGCACGCCGGCGGCTTTCTCGAGCGCGGCGATGAACGCGGCGCGCCGTTCCGCGGCGTGCTTGCGCGGCAGTCCCGCGCGCACGAGCGACTCCGCGTCCTTCGTGCCCGGCCGCGCGGCGAGCAGCTCCGCCACGGCGCGGCGGACGTCTTCATCGGTGACCGGCTTCGCCTTCGCCGTGATTTCCGCGGCGATGAGCTCTTCGACGGAGATGCCGCGGCGCTTCGCCTCGGCCGCGAGGAGCTTCTCTTCGATCAGCTCCTGCAGCACCTGCCGCTTGATGCGCTCTTCTTCCGCCGCGAGCTGTTTGAGCCGTTGTTCCGCCGGAATCGTGGCGCCCCACAGCGACACTCCGCACAGGACAGCCGCGAGGAGCCGTAGTCCAAACCGTTGCATGGATCACCGCCTGAGTTGATCTGCTTGCAGCCAACGTAGGTGCGGGATCCGTGGCAATCAATACGTCCGTCCGTGCATTTGCACGTCCGTACGAACGGAGTTGCACGTCCGTGAAAACATGAACGGACTGCTGCGCTCCGGCGTCCGGATGCAACAGGGGAGGCGGCGGCGCCGCCTCCCGTTTCAATGCTGTTCTACTCCGGACACAACCGCGAGCCGCACAGGCTCACGAGCTGCGTGCGCGACGCCACGGCGCCGTCGTTGTCGTAGACCGTCAGAGTCACGCCGTACGTGCTCCGGGTCGGGTAGTACTCGTACGTGTACGGGCTGGTGGTGGTGTGCGTGTAGCCCGTGCCGAAGTCCCACTCGTACAGGACGATGGTGCCGTCCGGGTCGTAGCTGGACGACGCGTCGAAGTCGACGTAGTTGCCGTTCACCGTGTAGGTGAAGTTCGCCGTCGGACGGCGGTTGCAGTTGCCGGGGCTCGACGTCAGGACCGAGACGCCCAGGCTGGAGATGTAGTTGATGGCCATGTAGATCGAGTCGTTGCCGTCATCTCCCGGCGCGCCGAAGTGCGTGCCGTACGCGTAGTTGTCGACGAACCACGGGCCGCCGCTGTCTCCGGCCTCGGAGAGGTTCCAGCTCGGATAGTTGTTCATGCGGATGAACGTGGCGTTGTGGTTCGCGCCGAGGTCGAACGTCTTGCTGGAGATCGTCCCGCAGGTGTGACCGGTGGTCATGCCGTTCTTGCAGACCACCGAGCCGATGGCCTGGTTGTCGCGCGGGATGGTGCCGACGACGGAACGGATGCCGATGCCGCTGTCGAACTCGTTCGTCACGTCCAGGAGGTCGCAGCCCGAGTGCCACTGCACGTCCTGGTCGGTGTTGTTGTCCTCGAGCTTGAACGGCAGGAGCACGCCCTGGTAGTACTGCGTGTTGCCGCAGTGCGCGGCCGTGGAGACTCCGAGCTCGCCGGTGCTGTTGTGGCGCACGGTGAAGCCGGACGTGCACGTGCTCAGCGGCGCGCCGCCGATCAGCGCCTCGGACTCCGCGAGCCGCGGCACGCGCTTGACCAGGACGCCTTCGGGCAACTGCACCCCCGCCGCGGCCAGCTTCGCCTGGAGCTTCTCCGGCTCCACGAGGTGCAGCTCCACGCGGTTCGCCATCACGTCGATCTGCGAGTTGAACGGCACGCCCGCGGCACGGCTGCGCGCGCGGGCCGTCTCCTGCCGCTGCTCCAGATCGTCCAGGGAGAAGCGCGCACGGCGCGTCTGGACGAGGCTCGCCAGCGGTCCGCCGGCGACGCGCGCCTTCAGGCGCTCTTCCGCGCCGCGGCTCGCGGCGGTGAACTGCACGACGATGCGGAACTCCGGCTGGTGCTCGATCCAGAGCCCGGCGAACGTCCCTTTTTCTTCCTGCGCGAGAGCGGCGTCGAGCTCGCCGACCTGCTGCTGCAACTGGAGACGGCGCGCCGCCTCATTCACATCGACCCCGAACGCGCCGGCATACACGGCAGCGTCCTGCGCATCCTGCGCAACCGCGGAAAAGGAGAGAACGACCAGCACGAAAACAGACAACCATCGAGAACGAAACATGTTGAGAGAAAGCCTCCGATTGGGATTGGACGACTAATGGACCTGTATACATAAAGATATACTTCGCGATTCCCGTATGCTCCACAATCGTGCGAGGCCAGGGTGCCGTTCTCCTGGTCGTATCTCGAACTGCTAGACTGTTCGCCATTCCATCACGATCGTCAGCGGCGACGCCTCGCCGCCATCAGAAGATGCAGGCGTCAGTTCGTTTTTCGGTGATTGTCGTTATCGTCGCGACAGCTCTCGCTGTCGTCTTCGGACCACCAATCGCCAGATGGATCTTCCCGCCGAAAGCCGGTATCGCCGCTTTGACCGAGGCGAGTCACGCCGTTTCCTATCGAACGGTCGAAGGCCGGCTGTCCGGCGGCTTCGCATACAAGCCATTTCGTGAATCGGTTCGCGCAGACGACGTTGCTGTTGCGAGGCTCGACGCCGTCGCCTCCCGGATTAGGCTAGAGGATGCGGAGGGGCACGCGGGGGGCGTGGCCTCACTGCTGAAGCGCGACGACGAGCGTGCGGTGGCGCTCCTCGAGAAGGCGGTGCGAAGGAAGCCAGACAATCCGTTCGTGATCAGTGATCTGAGCGCCGCCTACCACACGCGTGCGCTGGTGCGGGACCACGCCCCGGATCACGTGGCAGCGCTCGATGCCGCCGAACGTGCATGGCACCAGCGACAGACTCCGGAAACGGCGTGGAATCGCGCCGTTGCGATCTCGGCGCTGCATCTCGCCGCTCCGGCGCGCCGCGCCTGGGAGGACGTTCTCCGTCTCGAAGCGGATCCGGGATGGCGTCTCGAAGCGCAGCGGCGCAAAGCCGCGCTGGAAGGTGTGACGGAGGCGGCTGAATGGAGCCGTCTGCAGACGACGCTGGAGCAGGATGCTTCCGCGCGAGACGCGGCCATTCGCAGGTTACCTGCTCGGGCGCTTGGTCACTTCGAAGACGAGTTGCTCCCTCGGTGGGCCAAGGCGCAATTGAATAACGACGCACAAGAGGCCGCACGCATTCGCGGCCTCGCCCGACCCATCGCCAGGGTCCTCGCCGGAGAGCACGAGCATTTCGCCGCCGATACACTCGAAGCGATCGACTTTGCCTGTGGCAGCAGCACCCGA
>DASUSL010000411.1:0-10577 GCA_036375135.1 Thermoanaerobaculia bacterium
GGCGTGTCGGCGTACAGCACGTTCAGCGCGAGCAGCGCCGTGGCTTCGTTCGGGTCGGGTGGCGGCGCGGGCTGTGGTACCTGCTCGGTCATGTTGCGGATGCAGAGGACCGACTGCACGCCCGCGGCGGCGAGCTGCTGATAGCCGGCAGGGGTCGGCTGACCGGTGACGTAGAGTTGATTGCCGACCATGCGGCAGCCGTTGTAGACCTCGATCGAACAGTCATTTGTCATGTCGACATGCTACCCAACGTGGTTATTGGCCGATACGAGAAGCAGCCATTCTCGTGAAGAGGTCGTTACAGAGCGTGCCGAGTCGTTGCAACACCCGTAAAATCGCGCACCAAATGTTCCGGAAGGCCATCCCGCTCGTGTTCGCGTTGCTCCTCGGCGGCTGTGTGCTCTACAGCGAAGTGGACGTCACGCCGCTGATGCTGCTGCCGACGAACATCGACCGCGGCGCGGACCTGCAGCAGATGCTGCGCAAGTCCGACTACCTGCGCGCCATCGAGCAGGCCTCGCTCCTCGACGCCCGTCCCAACGCCAACGACCTCGGCGCCCTCGGCAGCGCCTATCTCGCCGCCGGCCGCTACGCCGACGCGCGCGGACGCCTCCGCGCCGCGCTCGACCTCGAGCCCTTCCGCACCACCTACGCGCAGATCGCCTGGGACCTCTCGCAGGTCGAGTACCTCTCCAACAACTTCGAGTCGAGCCTCGACTGGGCCGTCATCGCGCGGGAGCGCGGGCTGAACATCCGCCAGTGGCACCTCGACTATCTGCGCGCGCTCTCCAGCATCCCCGTCTACCGTTTCAGCGGCGAGGGGAGCGACGCGCTGCGCTTCAAGTTCGGCCGCCCCGACGTGCCGCGCGTCAACGTGCGCCTCAACGACGCGCACGAGGTCGAAGCGATCATCGACTCCGGCGCGGTCGTCTCGATCATCTCGGAGCGCCTCGCCAAACAGCTCGAGGTCAAGCCGCTCGGCACGTTCGAAGGAACCTTCTACGGCCTCCTCGGCGAGCCGATCGCGGTGCGCTTCGGGATGATCAACCGCATGGACCTCGGCAAAGTCATCGTCGAGCACGTGCCGGTGGCGATCATGCCCGACGAGAAGATGCGCTTCCTGGTCAGCAAGCGCGACGGCACGCAGTTCCACATGGACCTGCTCCTCGGCTCGAACCTGCTGAAGGAGTTCCGCCTCGAGCTCGACTTCGACCGCGCCCGCGCCACCTTCACGAAGCTCACGGAGCAGGACCGCAAGCCCGCGGCCGATCAGAACCTCTTCTTCGAAGGCTTCCGTCCGCACGTGCGCGGCGCCGTCAACCGCCGCGCGTGGTACATGTTCATCCTCGATACCGGCTCCGAGGTCACGTTCCTGAACGAGGCGGCGGCGTCGCGGCTGCCGGTGCAGATCTTCGGCGGCGCACACACGGCCATGCTGCAGGGCCTCGGCGGCTCGATGAAGCGCGGCGCGAAGCTGGAGAACGTGGAGATCGGCATCGACGACTGGGGCGGCAAGTTCAAGACGCTGCCGATGTACATGGCCGCCGACCGCGATCAGGCCGTGGGGATCATCGGCCAGAATTTCCTCAAGAACTTCAACGTGGTGATCGACTTCGGCCGCATGCGCGTCGACCTGAAGCGCCGCTAGTCCTTCTTCCCCTGCCGTTCTCTCTTCTTCGTCGCCCATCCTTCGACGTTGCGTTGCGGAGTGCGGCTCAGGCCGAGCGAATCCGGCGGCACGTTCTTCGTGATCGTCGAGCCCGCCCCGACGTACGCGCCGCGGCCGATCGTCACCGGCGCGACGAGCTGCGAGTCGGAGCCGATGAACGCGCCGTCCTCGATGGTCGTCTTGTGCTTGTTCACGCCGTCGTAGTTGCAGGTGATGGTGCCGGCGCCGATGTTCACGTCCGCGCCGACGTCCGCGTCGCCGATGTACGAGAGATGCGAGGCCTTCGCACCGTCGCCGAAGACCGCTTTCTTCGTCTCGACGAAGTTGCCGACTTTCACGCGCTGTCCGAGCTTCGTCCCGCCGCGCAGGTGCGCGTACGGACCGACCGAGGCTTCGTCCTCGATGATCGCGTCCTCGGCCACGGTGCCGGTCTTGATGTGCACGTCGTCGCCGACGGTGACGTTCATGAGATGCACGCCGGGATCGATCACGCATCCTTCGCCGATGCGCGTCGTTCCTTCCAGCGTGACGAACGGATAGACGACCGTGTCGGGACCGATGGAGACGGTGGAGTCGATGACCACCGTGTCGGGATTGCGGAAGGTCACTCCTTCGCTCATCAGCCGCTCCACCACGCGCCGCTGGATCTCGCGCTCCACGCGCGCCAGCTCGCTGCGCGAGTTCACGCCGAGGGCCTCGATCGGATCGCTGGCGATCATCGCGCCGACGCGATGGCCGCCCTTCTGGATGACCGAGAGCAGGTCGGTGAGGTAGTACTCCCTCTGTGCGTTCTCGGGCGTGAGGCCGCGGAGATTCTCGAAGAGATGCTCGCCGTTGAAGACGTAGATGCCGGCGTTGACCTCGTCGATGCGCATTTGTTCTTCGGTGGCGTCCTTCGCCTCGACGATGCGGGTCACGCCGCCGTGCTCGTCGCGCAGGATGCGTCCGTACATGGCCGGATCGGCGAGCTTCATGGTCAGCAGCGTGAGTGCGTTTCCGGAGCGCTCGTGCTCGTCCAGCAGCTCGCGCAGCGTCTCGATGCGCGTCAGCGGCACGTCGCCGGAAAGGATCATCACCCGCTTCGACGGGTCGATGTGCTGCGCGGCCTGGAGCACGGCGTGGCCGGTGCCGAGCTGCTGGTCCTGCACGGCGAAGCGTGCCCGGTTGCCGATGCATTTCTGCACCGCCTCCCGCTGGTAGCCGACCACCATCACCGGCGGCGCGGGAGAGAGGTCGGAGGCGAGGTCGAGGACGTAGTCGATGATCGGACGCCCCGCGGCGTGGTGCAGGATCTTGATCTTGCCCGACTTCATGCGCGTGCCGAGGCCCGCGGCGAGGATGATCACTTCCAGGTTTTCATTCACGTCTCATGCGCTCCAGCGTGCGTCCGTAGCGGTCGTAGAGTTGGAAAATCGTCTGGGCCAGCGCTGCCGGGTCGTGCCGCACGAAGTTGCCCTCTGCAATGATGTCGCCGAAGAAGGGCGTCACGCCGAGCGCACGTACTTCGTCGAGGTCGAACTGCACGGGCGCCTGGTTCTCCGCGGCGTACGCCTCGAGGATCGACTCGGACGGCCGCCGGCCGTTCAACACCATCACGTCGACGACGAGCCCCGCGTGCTCGACGATGGCGCGGAGGTGGTCCTGCGCGCTGTAGCCGTCGGTCTCGTTGGGCTGCGTCATGACGTTGCAGATGTAGACGCGCAGCGCGCGCGCGTTGCGCAGCGCGTCGGCCAGCGGCTCGATGGCCAGGTTCGGCAGCACGGAGGTGTAGAGCGAGCCGGGGCCGATGATGATCAGGTCCGCGGCGGCGAGCGCGGCGCACGCGCCGGGCGTCGGCTGCGCATCCGCGGGATCGATGGCCAGGTGCGTGATGCGCGCGTGGCGCACGCCGGTGCGCGGCTCCTCGCCGATGTTCGAGCCGCTGATCTCGACTTCGCCGACCAGCACCGTGCCGTCTTCGAGTGTGGCGCGCAGGCGCACGTCGGAGAGCGTGGATGGATAAATCTCACCGCGGATGGCCAGGACTTCCGACGCCGCCAGCACGGCGTTGTCGAAGCTGCCGGTGATGTCGGTCATCGCGGTGAGCAGCAGGTTGCCGAGGGAATGGCCTTTGAGCGCGGAGTCGGTGTCGAAGCGATAGTTGAAGAGCCGCGACAGGAGCTGCTCTTCCTCGGCCAGGGCGACGATGCAGTTGCGGATGTCGCCCGGCGGAAGCATGCCGAACTCCTTGCGCAGCACGCCGGAGCTCCCCCCTTCGTCGGTGACGGTGACGATCGCGCCGAGGGCGCCGATCGACCAGCCGCCGTCCGCGCCGACGTACGTCTTCAACCCGCGCAGAAGCGTCGAGAGGCCAGTGCCGCCGCCGATGGCGACGATGTTCAAACCAGACGCGGGCATCGCCGGGAGCGATTATAGGAGTGCGGCAGCGGCGGAGCTGCCGCTTTCGCAAAGGGAGGCCGGTGCAGGCATCGCCGGGAGCGGTTATAGGAGTGCGGCAGCGGCGAGCTGCCGCTTTCGCAGAGGGGTCACGAGTCCGGCGGCGACTACGAAAGCGGTGGCTCGGCCGCCACCGCATTCCTAAACGAAGCGGCGCGTGGTCACCGGCACCGTCACGCCGGGAGCGGTTATAGGAGTGCGGCAGCGGCGAGCTGCCGCTTTCGCAGAGGGACACGAGTCCGGCGGCGGCTACGAAAGCGATGGCTCGGCCGCCACCGCACTCCTAGACGAAGCGGCGCGTGGTCACGGGCACCGTCAGTTCCTTCCCGTCGCGCACGATCGTCAGCTCGTACCTGCGATCCGGCTGGCGGAAGAGTTTGCGCACGGCGTCCATCTCCTTCGGTGTGACAGGGCGGCCGTCGATGGCGCGGATCTCGTCGCCTTCGCGCAGGCCCGCGATCGACGCGGGAGTCTCGGCGCGCAGCGACTGCACGACGATCGCGCGGAACTTGTCGTCGCGCGCGGCGAGCGTCGCGCCGAGCATGTCGACGTCGACCGGCTCGTCGAAGGCGGCGTTCTTCGTCAGGTGCAGGCGCTTGCGGCCGTAGTCGATCTGCACGTGGAAGCGGCGGAGGATCTCGCCGCCGAGGATGCCTTCGACGTCGGACTGGCCGAGGACGCCGCTGGTGCTGTTCGAGAGCATGACGATCGGGTCGTCGATGGTGAAACCGCCGAATTCGAGCTTGTCGATGCGTCCTGTGCGCTCGCTCGTGCTGCCGCCGACGCCGAGGCCGACCGCGGTGTCGATGCCTTTCGGCAGCTCGATGTCGTGCCGCCGCGCGAAGCTGCGGGTGAGGATGAGTCCCGGGCCGGCGCCGGTGTCGAGATGCAGGCGCGCGTCGACCGTGCGGCCGTCGGGAAGCGTGAGGATGGCGTCGACGCGCGGGATGGAGCCGTGCGTGAAGTGCAGCGGGACGCTGATGGAGTCTTTCGGCGGCGTGAAAGAGCGCTTGTCGTGGAACGCCACCGTGCCGCCGGCGTAGTCGACGTCGATCACGTAGGCGCTGAATGCCTCGTGCCCGAGGACGCCCTGCACCGGCGTGCCGGTGCGGAGGTTGATCGCGCCGAGCGGGATGAGCGGCACGTTGTCCGCGGGAAGGCGGATGTCGCCGAGGGAGAAGACGAGGTCGTCCGCCACGCCGACGTTGACCGTGCCGGCCGCGCCCATGGCCTGCACGTTTCCGGTCGAGCGGATGCCGCGCTGCGCCGCGTAGTCCTTCTCGATGACCGTGCGCGCCGCGCCGGTGTCGAGGATGAACGTCGACGGCGGATGCTCGTTCACCGCCACGTCGACGAGGATGCGGTTGCCGATCACCTGCATCGGCACGCGCGCCACCTCGCGCGCTTGAAGAGAGAAGGCGACGAGAAGGAGAAGGATCGTGCGGCGCATGCAGGAGAGACGACCAGTGGCCGCGATTGTTCCCGCGAGGCATGACGAAGAGGCCGGTCGCAGGCCCTCCTGGTCGTTCCCTCGTGCCTGGGCGAAGCCTGTGCGTTCCGCTCAGAACAGCGACCGCTGTTGCCCGAGGGTTGCAGGATCGACCGGCCGCTGTCCCAGCAGCGACTGCATCTCCCGCGCGTTGGCGGGGCTGTGTCCGGCGAAGTGATTGTTGAAGAAGCCGTACACGTCCCTCGTGTGCGCCACCTTCTTCAGCACCTCGGCCCACGCGCGGATCTCCGCGGAGCGGTCGAACTGCAGGCGCGAGTAGTCGGTGATGTCGCGGTTCGGTCCCATCCAGCGCACGTAATGAAAATCCGCCGTCGGCCGCTCGGCCAGCTCCATCATCGTCTCGCGGCGGATCCAGCGTCCGTCGCTGAGCGCGAGCGCGACGCCGTACTCCGTCAGCAGCTCCATGAGCGGATTCAGCACCTCGGGACGCATCCACGCGCTCTGCCGCACTTCCACCGCGAAGCGCAGGTCGCGCGGCAGCCGCGGGATGAACGCCTCCAGCGCCGGCAGCTCGTGCGGCGCGAAGTCGGGACCCATCTGCATGAGGATCGGGCCGAGGCGCGTGTCGAGCTCGCGGGCGCGCTCGAGGAAGACGTGCACGAAGTCGCCGGCATCGAGCAGCCGCCGCTCGTGCGTGATCTCCTGCGGCATCTTCAGCGCGAACGTGAAGTCGCGCGGCGTGCGCGCCGCCCATGCGCGGATCGCACGCGCATCGGGCGTGGCGTAGAAGGACGAGTCGACTTCCACGCCGTGGAACGCCTTCGCATACGTCGGCAGGTACTCCGCGGGCCGCGTGCCGAGCGGATAAAACGGCCCCACCCAGGCGGCGTAGTTCCACCCTTGTGTGCCGATGAGGATGCGGCCCATCAGAGCGCCTGAGTCAGAAGGAAGCGCAGCGGCGCCATGAGCGTGTACTCCGACGTCAGTCTGCTCAGCCGCTCCTTCTCGCCGAACAGGTCGAGCATCGTCTGGTACCGCTCGTCGTACCACTGCTGATTGACCTCGCCGTGCGCGAGCTTCTGGTCGAGCACGCGCAGCACGTGCTCGCGGTCGACGATCTCCGGATGATGGTTGAAGGCGAGGAAGCGCGGCATGCGGCCCGACGAGTCGCGCGCCAGCTCCACCATCGTCAGCGCGCTGCTCCCCGCGGCCTCGAACGCGATCGGCAGCGCCTTTCCCGGGCGTTCGAGGATCAGGTCGAAGAGGCGGTTGTCGACGACGTGGAAGTGCTGATGGTCGGGGAGCTCGCCCGCGAACTGCTCGAACCACGGGTGGTGCATCGCCTCGCGCGAGAGGCGGTTGATGCGCAGGCCGCTGCTCTTTTCCTCGCGCAGCACCGGCCGGGCGATGCCGCTCCAGCGGCAGACCAGCCCGAACGAATGACAGACGGCCAGCATCGACGCCGACTCATCGGCCACGATCTCGTCGAAGAGATGAAAGAGCGGCGATTCCCAGGCGCCTGTTTCGTCGACGCCCTGGCTCCACTCCGACGTGCCGTCGTTGAGGCGCGGATCGAGGTGTCCCGGGCCGCCGGTGCCGATGTGGATGCGGAAGCGTCCCGGCTCCGGCACCTGATCGCGGTAGCGCACATCGAAAGACAGCACGCGCACTTTTTTTCCCGCGAGCTGCTCGCGAAGAGACTCGGCCGCCTCGAGCACGATGTGCACGAGCGAGTCGTGGCCGAGGTTCGGCCAGAGGTGATTCATGTCCAGCAGCGCGACGTCGATGCGGTCCGATTGCGGAGGCGGCACCTCGCCGTCGACACGCACGTACTCGAAGAAGTCGTGCTCCGCGTGGATGTCGTAGCGCGTCATGTTGCTGGTGGTTGTGTTGCCGGTTGCTGGCGGTGACTCGTCGTCCGGGCGCTGCAGCACGAGCAACCAGGAACCGGCAACCAGCAACGACGGCTACACAACGCCGTGCCTCGTTTCCTCCACGATGTAATCCACGACGTCTTTGAGATCGCCGCGCTTCGCGAACGCGGCCAGTTGCCGGTCCGCGCCCGTGCCGTTCTTCACGATGTACCGCGCGTATTCGACTTCCTTGCGCGACCCGAGCTCGTCGACGACGTCGTCGATGAACTCGAGCAGCTCGTCGAGGAGGTCCGTGTACGGCACTTCGATCCCTTTGCCGAAGTCGATCAGCTTCCCCTCGGTGCCGAAGCGGGCCGCGCGCGACTTGTTCTCGTTCAGCAGCACGCGCCGGTAGTGCCGCCAGCCCATGTTTTTCGAGTAGATGCGGTACAGCTTCACCGTCAGCGCCTGGAAGAGCGCGGCGATGCAGATCGTCTCGTCCACGCGCATCGGCACGTCGCAGATGCGGTACTCGAGCGTCGGGAAGAACGGATGCGGACGGACGTCCCACCAGATCTTCTTGGCGTTGTCGATGGAGTTCGTGTTGATCAGCGTCTGCACGTACTGCTCGAAGTCGCTGAGGCGGTCGAAGTGATCGGGGAGGCCGGTGCGGGGGAAGCGCTCGAACACTTTGGCGCGATAGCTCTTCCAGCCGGTGTTCTGCGCGCACCAGAACGGCGAGTTCACCGAGAGCGCGAAGATGTGCGGCAGGAAGTAGCGCACCGCGTTCATGATCTGGATGCGCGTCTCCGGCTCCTCCACCGCCACGTGCACGTGCAGGCCGAAGATCAGGTTCGCGCGGGCCAGCATCTGCAGCTCGTACACGATCTGGTCGTAGCGCGCGTGCGGCGTGATGGGGACGCTGGCCCAGTGCGAGATGGGGTGCGTCCCCGCGGCGGCGATGCAGAGGCCGTTCTCGCGGGTGAGGGTGATGATCTCGCGCCGGAGCCGCGTGATCTCGCGGCGCGCCTCTTCGATGTTCCGGCAGATCGGCGTGCCGACTTCGATCACCGCGTCGTGCATCTCGCGCTTGATCTCGTCCTTCAGCCGTTTCTCTCCCTCGGCGAAGAGCTCGTGAATGTGGGACTTCAGCTCGCGCGTGTCGGGATCGATGACCTGAAACTCTTCTTCGATCCCGAGGGTGAAGCTCGGTTGTGAACCCATGGCGGCGATCTTACGCCACAGGCGTGCCGACGTCCTTGCGGACGTCCATCACCTGCGGCCAGTTGCCGGTCAGCTCGAACTTCTTGTCGCCGCGCACCATCTCGATCAGGACCTCGGCCATGTTGGCCACCATCCAGTCGAAATTCTCCTGGCCGACGGAGTGGATGTCGGCGTCGGGAGCGGCGTTCATGAAGTCGATGGCGTACGGGATGCCGTCGCGCACCGCGAACTCGACCGTGTTCATGTCGTAGCCGAGGCCTTCACACAGAGCGAGAGCGTCGCGGCGGATGCGCGACTCGAAGTCGGGCGCCATCGGCGGCGGGTTCTTCACGTAGCGCTCGTGGAACGGCGCCTTCGGGTCGTAGGCCATGATGCGCACGCGCTCGCGGCCGAGGACGTAGCAGCGGTAGTAGAGCTCGAACTCGATCGCCTCCTGCGCCATCATCGTCAGGTCGCGGGTCTGGTCGTAGGCGGCGAAGAACTCCTGCTCGTTGTCGCACTTGTAGACGTCTTTCCAGCCGCCGCCGTACGCCGGCTTCATGAAGATCGGCCAGCCGAGGTACGAGAAGACCTCTTCCCAGCTCACGTAGCGCATGTTGCGGAACGACTTGGAGTCGGTGTTGGGCGGATGCTGCTTGTGCGGCAGCAGCACGGTCTTGGGCACGGCCACGTTGGCGGCCTTGGCCACGAGGTTGTCGAAGAACTTGTCGTCGGCCGACCACCAGATCGGGTTGTTGACCACGCGCACGCCCGACGCGGCGGCGCACTTGAGGTAGGTGCGGTAGAACGGCACCTCGTGGCTGATGCGGTCGAGGATGAGATCGTCGCGGAAGACGCCGTCGTCCTTGAGATACGAGATCTCGGCGAGGCCTGCTTCCACGTCGTCGCCGCCGCGCTGGTTGATCGCCTCGATCAACGCCCACGGAAACGTGTCTTCCTGCCCGAACAACAGTCCGATTCGCTTCTTACGCATGCCACCTCCCGAAGGCGGGCGATCGTATAGAATCGCCGCCCCGCGCGGCAAGGCGGATTCTTATGTATCGCGAATACGTGAAGTGGTGGAGCCCCTCTCTCGGCCGTGACATGGAGCTGCTGTGGTTCGGAAAGTTCGGCCGTCCGGCCGTGCTCTTCCCGACGTCGGCGGGACGTTTCTACGAAAACGAGGACTTCAAGCTGACCGACTCGGTCGCCGACAAGGTCGACGCGGGCGAGGCGCAGCTCGTGCTCATCGACACGGTGAACAACGAGAGCTGGTACAACAAGAGCGTCCATCCGGCCGTCCGCGCCGCGCGCCACGCGCAGTACGACACGTACCTGCGCCACGAGCTGATCCCGTACATCCACAATCGGGCGCAGCGCGGCGACCTGGCGGTGTACGGCGCGAGCTTCGGCGCGTATCACGCGTCGAACTTCGCCTCGCGCTATCCCGATCTCGTCAGCCGGGCCATCCTCTTCTCCGGCGTCTTCGACGTCCACTCGTTCACGGACGGCTACTGGGACGACACCTGCTACTTCCACTCACCGGCGTCCAACATCCCGAACATGAACGGGGAGTGGGTGGGCAAGCTGTCGCGCGTCGACTGGATCATCGCCACGGGCGAGCACGATTCGCTGGTCGACAAGAACCGCGAGTTCTCGGCGATGCTGTGGAGCAAGGGGATCCGCAACCACCTCGAGATCTGGCCCGGCCAGTTCGGCCACGACTGGCCGTGGTGGCGCGAGCACCTGCGCCGCTTCATCTGAATGTGGGACGGGCTTCAGCCCGTCCGGCTCTCGCGAAAAGCGGCCCGTACGTCCCGGCGCAAAGAAAAGGGCAGGCTGAAGCCGCGCCCCACATTTCGCACGCCTGACGTAGGACAGGCTTCAGCCTGTCCCGCGCTCGCGAAAAACCGCCCGAAGCCGCAAACAATGTGGGACGGGCTTCAGCCCGTCGGCTCTCGCGAGA
>DASUSL010000412.1:0-6123 GCA_036375135.1 Thermoanaerobaculia bacterium
TCCTCCGCTCCCGCGGCATCACCCGCATTTCCGACTCCGAGCTCTGCACGCGCTGCGACGACTCGATCTTTCACTCCTACCGCCGCGACGGCGCGGGCAAGGGGCGGAATCTGGTCGTGCTTTCGCAGTAAGATTTCGATATGGCGACCACGAAGAAAAAGACGACGCGGAAACGCCGGAACCCGGTGCCGAGGCTGAACCCGAAGAACGGGCCGCCGGTGTATTTTCCGGAAGAGCCGACCTCGATTCCCATCGAGCGCATCGAAGAGGCGGTGCGGACCGTGTTGGCGGCGCACGGCATGTTGCATCCCAAAGCACTCGCGAAGATGCGGAAGTCGCAGCAGTAGTGGCCGCGCGCCTCGACCCGGCGTTCGACCGGAACGTCTTCATCAACTGCCCGTTCGATGCGGCGTACGCGCCGATGTTCGAGGCGATCGTATTCGCGGTGAAGGACGCCGGGTTCGAGCCGCGCTCAGCGCGTGAGCGTCTCGACTCGAGCCAGATCCGGCTTCACAAGATCATCGAGCTCATTCGAAGCTCGCGTTTTTCCATTCACGATCTCTCGCGTACCGAGCTCGATGACGCGACGGCATTACCGCGTTTCAACATGCCTCTCGAGCTCGGGATCGACCTCGGATGCAAGGCGTTCAGCCGGGTGCATTCGCGGAAGTCACTGCTCATCTTCGACGCCGAACAATACCGGTTTCAAAAATACCTCTCGGACATCGGCGGACAGGACATCCACCGCCACGGCAACAACCCCAGAACGGCCGTTGCACGAGTCCGGGATTGGCTGCGGTCCGAATCGGGTCGGGACGCGATTCCAGGTGGCTCCGTGATTTTTCGGCGATACGAGGCGTTTCGCACCAGCCTCCCGGAAACATGCTCCGTTCTGCGATTGGATGCCGACGATCTGACGTTTGCCGATCTGTCGGCTGCGATTTCGTTCTGGATCAGTCAACAGTCCTGAACGCGGCACCCCCATTGCACCCGTACCGCCGCGTCTGATGTCCACCGAGCCACCTGTTGTCGAGCCGCCTTCTGAAGCCGAGCCCGCGCCGCGTCCGCGCAGGCGCCGGCCCACCCGCCGCACCGTGTTTCGCGTCCTGCGCTGGACGTTCGGGATCTTCTTCGTCCTGCTCGTCGCGCTCGGCGTCTGGATCTACCGCGAGTCGGTGGGACGTTTCCAGGTCCGCCGTCTCCGGCTGCCGACGCGCATTTACGCCGACGCGATGCCGCTGCAGGCCGGCGCGCCGCTGCAGCTGGACGACCTGCTCGAGAAGCTCGACCGCCTCGGCTACCGCGAAGCCGAGCGCCTCGCGCAGCCCGGCGAATTCATGCGCAACGGCGCGACGCTCGACATCTACACGCGCGCCTTCAAGCGCCAGAACGAGGACTACCCCGCGCAGCCGCTGCGCCTGACCATCAGCAAATCGCAGATCGAGTCGGTGGTCTCGTTGCGCGAGGCCCGCCCGCTCGACCGCGCATCGCTGGAGCCGGAGCTGCTGACCTCCGTGCTCAGCGAAGAGCTGGAAAACCGCAGCCCCGTCACGCTCGATCAGGTGCCGCAGCATCTGCAGGACGCGGTGGTCGTCACCGAGGACGTGCGCTTCTGGCGGCATCCCGGCGTCGATCCCCTCGGCATCTTCCGCGCCGTCTTCCGCAACCTGAAAGCGGGCGGCGTCTCCGAGGGCGCATCCACGCTCACGCAGCAGCTCGTGAAGAACTACTTCCTCACCAGCGAGCGCACGTACAAACGCAAGATCATCGAAGCGTTCATGGCCGTGGTCCTCGACGCGCGCTATTCGAAGCGCGAGATCCTCGAGGCCTACCTCAACGACATCTACCTCGGCCGCAACCGCTCCATCTCCATCCTCGGCGTCGGCGAGGCCTCGCGCTTCTACTTCGGCAAGCCGGTCTCCGAGATCAGCATCGCCGAGGCGGCCGTGTTGGCGGGGATGATCCGCAGCCCGAACAACAACTCCCCGTTCAACAACCCCGAGACGTCGATGATCCGGCGCAACACGGTGCTCGGGCTGATGTTGAAGGAGAAGAAGATCACGCAGGCGCAGCACGACGAGGCCCGCTCCACGAAGCTGCCCAAGAAGCCGTTCCGGCAGAAGAGCGGCCTGACCTCGATCCCGTACTACGTCGACCGCGTCATCCAGGAGCTCGAGACCGATTACGGCATCGAGGACATCCAGGGCCGCGGACTGCGCATCTACACCGCCATCGACCTCGGCGCGCAGGACACGGCCACGCGCGTGCTCGAGCAGAGCCTGCGCAACCTCGAGCGCTCCAGCCGCCGCCTGCGCACCCACGACCCCGCGCTGCAGGGCGTGCTCATTCATCTCGACGTCCCCACGGGCGAGATCCGCGCGCTGGTCGGCGGGCGCAATTACGAGCGCAGCCAGTTCAACCGCGCGCTGAAGTCGAAGCGTCTGGTCGGCTCGCTCTTCAAGCCGTTCGTCTACCTGACCGCGTTCGAGCCGAGCCTCTCGAATCAGAACATCACGCCGGCCACGCTCGTCTCCGACACGCGCTTCGTGCTCAAGCGCCGCTGGTCGGAGGACTGGTCGCCGCGCAATTACGACGGCCGCTACATGGGCAACGTGACCGTGCAGCAGGCGCTCGAGCAGTCGCTGAACTCCGCTTCCGTGCGCATCGGATTGGCGTGCGGCATCGAGCCGATCCTGAAGACCGCGCGCACGCTCGGCGTGCAGACGGATCTCGACGACGGCAATCCCTCGATCCTCCTCGGCGCGGCGGGCATCCCGCCGATCGAGATGGCCGAGGCCTACTCGACGATCGCCCGGCAGGGAGCGCGCACGAAACCGCGCGCGATCCGCTACGTCACCGACGACCGCGGCCGCGTCATGGATGGCGCGGAAGAGGCGAAGTCGACGCAGGTCTTCCCGCAGCGCGACGTCTACATCCTCACGCACGTGATGAAGGGCGTCGTCGACCGCGGCACCGCCGCGTCGTCGCGCGCCATGGGCTTCCGCAAAGTCGCCGCGGGCAAGACCGGTACGACGAACGACAAGCGCGACGCGTGGTTCATCGGCTTCACGCCGAAGACGCTGGCGCTGACGTGGGTCGGCTTCGACGACAACGACCCGACCGGCCTCTCCGGCTCCGACGCCGCGGTGCCGATGTGGGCGCGCTACATGGTGGCGGTGACGGCGGGTGAGCCGAACGTCGACTTTGCGCCGCCCACCGGCATCAACATCGTGGAGTTCGACAAGGCGAGCGGCGGGCTGGCCACGCCGTTCTGTCCGCCCAACGCGATCTCGCGCGGCGCGTTCAAGAGCGGCACCGAGCCATCCGCGCCGTGCAAACTGCATTCGGTGCAGCAGCCGGCGTCGACGGTCGTGCCGATGTACGACGAGTTCGGCAATCTCATCGTCACCGACACCGCCACGATGACCGACACGGCGTACGTGCCGCCGCCACTGCCGCCGGATGCGACGCTGACCGGAGGCGTGTTCCAGCCGCAACCGCAGCAGCCGCCACCACAACCGCAACCGCAGCCGCAGCCGCAGCAGCCGCCTCCGACGACCACGCAGCCGCCGCCGACCACGACGACGGAGGAGCCGCCGCCGGAAGACGAGCCACCGACGCAGACGGATACGTCCACGACGACGCAGGGACCGCCGACGTAGGACAGGCTTCAGCCTGTCCCGGGGCAGGCTGAAGCCTGCCCTGCGTCACCTTGCGGTACGCTATGCCCATGGACGACGAACAGCAGGAAGAACCGAAGAAGAAGCTCGAAGACTGGGGCATCGACGTCGACAGGTTCAAGGAGCGCGCGAAGGAGTCGATGCAGAACGCGCGCGGCGATCTGACGGAGATCACCGGCACTCTCCGCCACACGCTCGTCCACGCGAAGGACATCCTGGTCGGACTGCAGAAGAACGGCTCGCCCGCCGCCGCGGAGCTGAAGGGCGGCTTCGAGCGCGCGTGGAACGAGATCGAGAACGCGTTCCGCACCGCGCGCGAGAAGGCCAAAGGCGCGCCGCCTGCCGAGGAAACGACGCCCCCCGACCCGCCCTCGCCGAGCTGACGTAGGGCAGGCTTCAGCCTGCCCACGGACAGGCTGAAGCCTGTCCTACGGTGTGATTACTTTCTCCACCTGGGCAATGTCGATCGGTTTGTACAGCAGCCCCGACACGACGTCCTGATCCGCGACGCTCAGCTTCTGGTTCCGCACGCCGGTGATGATGATCGTGCGCGGCAGCGGCTGCGGGCGGCGGCTGCGCAGGAAGTCGAGCACGCCCCAGCCGTCGATGCGCGGCATGAGCAGGTCGATGAAGACGAACGCGTACGTGTTGCTCTTGAGCAGCTTCACCGCGTCCGCGCCGTTGTCCGCCTCGTCGTACGCGATGTGATGGCGCTGCAGCACGCTGGCCACGAGATAGCGCGCCGCCGGATCGTCGTCGGCGACCAGGGCGCGCCGCGGAACCGCGGGCGCCGGAGCGGGCGGACGCTCGGCAGGACGAAAGCCGGGGCCTGGGAGCGGGACGAGTTTCTGCTGCGAGAGGGTCGGCACCTGCGAGCGGCGGGTACGGCTCGGGTCTTCCTTCAGCGACTCCGCGAGCGCCGTGCGCAGCTCCTCGCAGGTCTGGAAGCGGTCGTCGGCCTGCTTCTGCATGCAGCGCCGCACGATCATCGCCAGCGGACGGGTGATGCCGAACGCCGCCTGCCCGATGTCGCGCGGCTCGTTCATCACGATCTGCAGCAGGACCTGCGTGGCCGCGTCGCCGGTGAACGGCTTCTGTCCCGACAGCATCTCGTAGAGCACCACGCCGAGGGAGAAGATGTCGGTGCGCGCGTCGACGGCGCGGCCGAGGGCCTGCTCGGGCGACATGTAATGCGGCGTGCCCATGACCATGCCGCCCTGCGTGAGCGCGGGGTCGGCGGTGCCGCCGATCTGCTTGGCGATGCCGAAGTCGAGGATCTTCACGACCTTCCTCGACACCAGGATGTTGTCCGGCTTGATGTCGCGGTGCACGATCCCTTTCTCGTGCGCCTCGCATAATCCCTCCGCGACGTGCGCCGCGACGCGCACCGCGTCCGCGGGCGTCATCGGTCCCCGCGCGATCATGTCCGAGAGCGGCTCGCCTTCGATCAGCTCCATGGCGATGAAGATCGAGTCGTTCTGCTGGTCGATGCTGTAGATCGTGGCGATGTTCGGATGGTTGAGCTGCGCGATGGCGCGCGCCTCGCGAAGGAAGCGCTCCTTCCACTCCGCGTCGAGCGCGAGCTGCGCCGGCAGGATCTTGATGGCCACGTGGCGGAGCAGCTTCGTGTCTTCGGCGCGCCACACCTCGCCCATGCCTCCCGCGCCGATCCGTTCGATGAGCCGATAGTTCCCGAGTTGCTCCATTGGAGGGACACCTTAAATGCTTCTGAACCTGCCGCTGCGTCGGATGATGCCGTCGTAGGCGACGAGCACGCGGCGGAACTCGGCCGCGATCTGCTCGATGGCCGCCCCCGCGCCGTCGATGCGCCCCGCGCGCGCGGCCACCTCGAGCGACGCGGCCATGGAGTGCATCCGCTTCGCGCCGACACTGCCGCTCGAGCTCTTCATGGCGTGGGCGGCATTGGCGAGATCCTGCAGGTCGCCGGTGGAGACGGCCGCGCGCAAGGCGTCGATGCGCGACGGCACGTCCTGCCGGAACGTCTTCACCAGTCCTTCCAGGAAGCCGCTCTGCGTGCGGCTGATGGCCAGGAAGGAGCTGACGCGCTCGCGGTCGAGCACGTACTGGTCGTCCTGCTCCATCATGTCCGGCGCGGCCGGCGCCTGCGCCTCGGAGCCCTTGCTGGCCCAGAGGCGGATCACCGCGCCGAGCTGCTCGAGCGACACCGGCTTGGCCAGGTAGTCGTTCATCCCCGCGGCGATGCACTTCTCCCGCTCGCCCGCCAGCGCATGCGCGGTGATGGCCACGACGGGGATCTTCGACACCGCTCCATCCATCTGCCGGATGCGGCGCGTGGCCTCGTAGCCGTTCATGTCCGGCATCTGGATGTCCATCAGCACGATGTCGAAGTGCTGACGGCTGATGGCGTCCAGCGCTTCCTGGCCGCTGGCGGCGACGACGCAGCCGTGGCCGAGACGCTGCA
>DASUSL010000413.1:0-5087 GCA_036375135.1 Thermoanaerobaculia bacterium
AGCGTAGCAATCAGCGCTGCCGGTCGCACCGGCCCGCCGGAGGCCCTTCGTCGTCTCCTTCAGCGCTGGCGCAGCTCCGCCTCGACCCGCGCTACGTCCTCGGGGCGGTCGACGCCGAGGTGGGGCTTGGCGGTGCGGGTCACGGCGATGCGGATGCCGTTCTGGATCGCGCGCAGTTGTTCGAGCGATTCGGCGCGTTCGAGCGATGACGGCTCGAGGCTCACGAAGCGCTCGATGGCCGCGCGGCGGTAGGCGTAGACGCCGATGTGCCGCAGCGCGGTCTCGCGCGAGCCGATCGGCGCGCGCGAGAAGTAGATCGCGTTGCCGACCGAGTCCGTGACGACCTTCACCACGTCGCGCGCCTGGAACTCCTCGTCCGTCTCGAGAGGGCAGGCCAGCGTGGCGATGCCGACCGGCGACTTTTCCAGCCGCGCGATCAGCGAGTCCACCGAAGAAATGTCGATGAGCGGCTCGTCGCCCTGCACGTTCACCACGACGTCGAACGGCGCGGCCTCATTCTTCTCCAGCAACGGCAGCGCCGCGTGAATGCGGTCCGTCCCCGTCGCAAAGTCCCCCTCGGGGCGCACCACGCGTCCGCCGAAGGCCGTCACGTGCTCGAAGATCCGATCGTCGTCCGTCGCCACGAACACCGCGTTCGCGCGCGACGACCCCGCGGCGCGCTCGTACACGCGCCGGATCAGCGACACGCCGGCGATCGGCGCGAGCGGCTTGCCGGGAAAGCGCGTGGAGGCCCAGCGCGCGGGAATTACAATCACGCTCCGCATGACGGACGGCGATTCTAGTATGTGGGGCGGGCTTCAGCCCGCCGGCGACGACGGGCGGGCTGAAGCCCGCTCCACATCCGACCGGGAGCTGATGCGGCGCCTGACCATCGTCCTGGCGTTCGTCTTCGTCTTCACCGCGGCCTTCAGCCATCTCGTGCGGGTCTACTCGCAGAAGTTCCACGACCGCACCGCCACGGCGCGCTGGATCTGGGCCTCGCACAACATGAGCGCGAACGAGCCGCTGGCGTTCTTCGCCGCGCGTGAGATCGAGCTGCCGCCCAATCGCGTCTACACGCGCCTCAAGCTCCTCGGCGATCCCGAGTACACCCTCTACGTGAACGGCAACGAGGTCGCGGGACGGCGCGTCGGCGAAGAGCGCTCGCTCGACTACTACGACATCTCGCCGCTCGTGCAGACGGGGCGCAACCGCATCGTCGTGGCCGTGCGCGCGCCGCAGGGCGCGGGCGGTCTGCTGGCCGCGATCGACATCGCGCCGGAGACGGAGAACTGGATCGTCACCGACGGCCAGTGGAAGATCTACCGCCAGTGGGATCCTCTCATCCTGCAGTTCGACATCGCCGGGCAGTGGGAGCGTCCCGTCATCGTCGGCGAGCCGCCCATCGGCCGCTGGAACTACCAGCAGATCGTGAAACGCGACGCCGGCCTGCCGCCCGTGCAGGTCCTCCAGCCGAAAGAAGGCTTCGCATTGACGGCGCTCCTGCCGAAGATCCACACGCAGGGGGGCATCGCCGTGGCCACCGCGGTGAAGGCGCGCGCCAACGCCTACGACTTCGGCTTCACGCAGGGCCGCGTGCGGCTGACCACCGGGAAGACCAGCGCGTTCAGCCGCCTCGTGCACGTCCGCTTCGCGAACCAGAGCTACGAGCTCGGCTTCATCGAGTGGAACCTGCGCCCGATCGTCTTCGCGCCGGGGGAGACGAGCGTCACCACGCCGGAAGTGCATCACTTCCGCTACGTGATGGCGTTCGGGAGCGACGTGCGGGCGGAGGTGCTCCAGTTTATCCCGCGCGTAGACGCGGGATCTGCGGTGCCGCCTGGGTAAGTGCACCCGAGATCCCGCGTCTGCGCGCGGGATCAACTGCAAGGCGCGTCAGTAGATGACTTTGCGCACGAAGTAGTCGCGCTGCGAGATGGTCCGCTTGTCGAGCGCCTCGGCGTCCGCGCGGCTCATCTGAAAGCGTCCCGCCGCGCCGCCGGTGGTGGTGCCCATGAACAGCTCCACCATGTCGATGCGCGCGCCGTCGACGCCCGCGTTGCGCACCATCAGAAACGACGTCGCGGAGATGGCGTTGAAGACCTTGTCCTCGGTGTCGACCGTCATCTGGACCCGGAGGCCGTGCGCGCCGTTGGCGATGACCTTCGCCCCGAAGATGCCCACGTTCTCGAACGCGCGCTCGAACTTCTCGATCACTTCCGGCGACATCGCTCCCGCGCCGCTGGCCGGGGCCGGAGCCGTGGTGGCGGCCGGAGGCGTGGTCTGCTGCGGCTGCGGCTGATTGCGGCGCAGGCGGACCTGTTCGCCGAGGGACGGGCCGTTCTGGCGGGCCTGCGAGGCGGTGGCGGTGGGGTTGAGATCGATGACGTTCGCGCTGGCGGTGCCGATCTTCGTGAGCTGCTCGGAGGCGGCCACGTCGATGAACGCGGGATCGAGCCGGAGCGACTGGTTGTTCTGGAGCAGCACGATGGCCTTTCCGTCCACGATCGTCCACTTCGCCTTCGCCTCGTAGCGCGTGCCGTCCTTCAGCACGACGATGTATTTCGCGAATGCGGGGGCGGCCACGAGGAGGACCACGGCGAGCAGCAGGCTTTTTCTCATAGGAGTCTCCGGAATCTGCGCATCGAACGCTCGATTATACTGACCTGCTGCTAAGCGTCCTTTAACGGAGAACATTTCAATGCTTGTCGTCATGGAGGCCGCTGCCCGGCCCGAGCAGATCGAAGCCGTCGTTCGCCATATCGAGCGCATGGGCTTCCGCGCGCATCCCATCCCGGGCGCGACCCGCACCGCCATCGGCGTGACCGGCCACGGCGGCAAGGCCAATCCGCAGATCCTCGAGAACTTCCCCGGCGTCAAGGAAGTGATCCCGGTCTCGCACGCGTACAAGCTGGTCAGCCGCGAGGCCAAGCCGGACGACTCGGTCGTCCGCATCGGCGGCGTGGAAGTCGGCGGGTCGAACATCGTCGTGATCGGCGGCCCGTGCGCCGTCGAGTCGCTCGACCAGACCCGCGCCATCGCCGAGGGGGTGAAGCGCGCCGGCGGACAGCTCTTCCGCGGCGGCGCGTACAAGCCGCGCACCTCGCCGTACTCGTTCCAGGGACTGGGCGAGCAGGCGCTGGAGATCCTGGCCCGCGTGCGCGAGGAGTTCGACCTCCCCATCGTCACGGAAGCGGTCGACCACGAGTCGCTGCAGCTCGTCGAGCAGTACGCCGACTGCATCCAGATCGGCGCGCGCAACATGCAGAACTTCTCGCTGCTCAAGGGCGCGGGACGGGCGCGCAAGCCGGTGCTGCTCAAGCGCGGCATGGCGGCCACGCTCGAGGAGCTGCTGCTGTCGGCCGAGTATCTGATGTCCGAGGGGAACTACAACGTCATCCTGTGCGAGCGGGGCGTGCGGACGTTCTCCGACTACACGCGCAACACGCTCGACCTGTCGGTGATCCCGGCCATCAAGCGCATCAGCCACCTGCCGATTCTCGTCGACCCGAGCCACGGCACGGGCAAGAGGAACAAGGTGCTGCCGATGTCGCGCGCGGCGATCGCCGCCGGCGCGGACGGCGTGATCATCGAGGTGCACCACAAGCCGGAGGAGGCGCTGTCCGACGGACCGCAGGCGCTGGTGCCGGACGCGTTCGAAGAGGTCGTGCGCCAGGTGGACGCCATCGCCCAGGTCCTCGGCCGCAAGGTGCACCCCGCCCTCGCCGCCCGCTGATCTGGACTGCGGCAGCTTCAAATGTGGGGCGGGCTTCAGCCCGCCTTTCGACCGGGCGGGCTGAAGCCCGCCTTTCGACCGGGCGGGCTGAAGCCCACCCCACATGGTCGAAGCTGCCGCCTTTGCGAGCGCGAGCAACGCTCGCGCAGTCCAAACTCAGCCGATGACCGTCACCATGCGCAGCACCGGCTCCGCGTAGCGCGCATCGCCTGTGATGCGCGCACGCGGATCGATCCTCTGCTTCGTGAACACGCGCCAGGCGAGGTCGTCGTCGAGCTCGATGGTGGTCACGGGATCGGAGGCGCGTCCTTCGTACAGCGTCCACGCATCGTCGCGGACGAGCGACCAGTCGTTGAACACGATCGCCGTACCGCGCGGCGCCTCCACGTCGCGATAGGCGAAGGGCAACGCGCGAACGAAGGTCGCCAGCACCGGCTTCAGGTACGGCTCGTGGAGCGGCGGACGTCGCACCGCGTCGCGGATCTGCTGCTGGTGATGCCAGCGCTCGGTCAGCTCGCGGGCCACGTCGAACCAGACCGGCGACTCCTCTTCGCCCGCCCACGCCACGCCCCACTGCGCCTTCGCGAACGGATCGAGCGTGGCCAGGTACTCCGCGTTCTCCCGTCCGTAGCGGTCCATCAGTTCGATGAGGATGCGCGGGCTGAGGCGCGCAGCGGCGGATACCCATTCGCGGTTCGCGCCGTTCGGATCGAACGGACCGGTCGTCGGCATCGTGTGCCCGTCGCGCTGCAGCGACAGCCGGCGGAGTGCCGTGTCGAGCAGGTGCGCGGCCACATCCTTCACCGTCCACGCGCCGGCCACGGTCGGGGCATGCCACTCGGCGGCGCTCAGCGACCCGAGTACCGTCATCAGCGCTTCGTGCAGCGGCGCGAAAAGGTGCTCGGTGCGAACCGGCTCGGGCACTCTCATTGATAGACTCCGCCCGCCATTATGCGACGCACGAAAATCCTCGCGACCCTCGGCCCGGCGAGCAACAGCGAGGAGATGATCCATCGTCTTCTCACCTCGGGTGTGGACGCCTTCCGCCTCAACTTCTCCCACGGCAAGCACGAGGAGCACGCGCGCGTCATCGCCATCATCCGCGACGTGGCCATGGAGCTCGGCCGCTACATCCCCATCGTCGGCGACATCCAGGGTCCCAAGCTGCGCATCGGCGACGTGGAAGGGGTGCACTACCTCGAGACCGGCCAGCAGTTCACCATCTCCACGGTCAAGCAGGTCGGCAACGCGAAGCAGGTCTCGACTCCCTTCACGCCGCTGCCGCGGGAAGTGCAGATCGGCCACCGCATCCTCATCAACGACGGCCTCGTGGAGCTGGTCGTGACCGCGG
>DASUSL010000414.1:0-29253 GCA_036375135.1 Thermoanaerobaculia bacterium
ACGCGATGCACGGTGATCAGGTGCCGCGGCTCGCCCGGCACGTTCTCGATCTTCTGGCGCAGGCGGGCCATGTGCGTGTCCACCGTGCGCGTGAACGCCGCGCTGTCGTAGCCCCAGACGTGATTGAGCAGCGACTCGCGCGTCACCACTTCCTCGGCGTGATCGATGAAGAAGCGGAGGATGCGGAACTCGCGCGGCGTGAGCTCGATCGGCGCGGTCGACTTCGTGGCCTGGTAGGTGCGGAAGTCGAGCGTCACGTCGCCGAACACGTACTCCTCCGGCGTGTTCACCTTCGTCGTGCGGCGCAGCACCGCCTCGACGCGCGCCAGCAGCTCGAGGAAGCTGAACGGCTTGGTCACGTAATCGTCCGCGCCGAGCTTCAGGCCGACGATCTTGTCGATCTCCTGCCCGCGCGCGGTGAGCATGATGATCGGCGTCCTGCTGCCGTTCTTGCGCAGCTCCTTGCAGACATCGAGGCCGCTCTTCTTCGGCAGCATCACGTCGAGGATCATCAGGTCGTGATCGCCGCGGTTGGCGAGGCGCAGTCCCTCCTCGCCATCGGCGGCCATGTCCACGCTGTACTGCTCGAACTCGAAGCCGTCGCGCAGGGCGACGGACATCGCGGGGTCGTCTTCGACGATGAGGATGCGGTTCCTGATCATGCCAGCTCCTGTGTCATCGGAACGTTCTCGATTGCCGTGCGGATCGGCAGGATGATGGTGAAGGTGCTGCCGGCGCCGACCTCGCTCTCCACCTCCACGCGCCCGCCGTGCGCCTGGACCACGTGCTGCACGATGGACAGCCCGAGGCCGCTGCCCTTGACGTCGTGAACGAGGCCGCTGCCGACGCGGTAGAACTTCTCGAAGATCTTCTTCCGCTCCGCGGCGGCGATGCCGATGCCGCGGTCGCGCACGCGGATCTGCACCTCGTCGCGGCCGCCGGTCACGGTCACGTCGATGGTGGCGTCGCCGTTGGAGTACTTCACCGCGTTGTCGAGCAGATTCACGATCACCTGCGCGATGGCGTCCTTGTCGAGCAGCAGCGGCGGCGGGTGCGACCCCTCGGACGCGAACGCGATCGACACCCCCGCCTCGCGCAGCGGCATCTCGAAGCCTTCCACCGTCTGCTCCACCAGCTCGACGATGTCGGTCTCGCAGAAGCGGTACTGCTTCTCCGACGACTCGATCTTCGAGAAGTCGAGGATGTTGTTGATGAGCTGCGTGAGGCGGCGGCTCTCGGCCTCGATGTACTCGCCGTACTGGCGGATCTTCTCGTCCTTCGTCACGCGGCCGAGGCGCATGTACTCGCCGAAGACGCGAATCGAGGAGAGCGGCGTGCGCAGCTCGTGCGACACGTTGGAGACGAAGTCGCTCTTCATCTGCGAGAGGCGCATCTGCCGCGCCACCGCGCCGCCGGCCAGGCCGATCGCGCCGAACAGCACCACGAACGCGCCGCCGGTCCACATCATGTTGTTGCGGAACTGATGCGCGGCCAGCTGCTCGGGGCTCGTGCACGCGTCGCGGATGCCGATGCGCCAGTTGGTGAAGACGAAGGCCAGCGGATGGGTGATGTAGTCGCGGCGCGGGATGTCGTCGCCGACGCGCACGTTCATGGACCGCTTCGGATAGCGCTGCTTCCACATCGTGCCGGCCATGGCCGCGAGCTTCTTCTTCGTCAGCTTCGGATCGAAGACCACCCCCGCGACGCCGACCACGTGCCACGACTCGTCGACCACGGGACGCTGCACGATGCGGCTGCGCGCGTCGCGCTCGTCGACCTGCAGCGCCGGCTCCGCCACCCGTCCCCACTTGTGCGCCGAATGCCACGGCATCGCGGCCATCTTCACCGCCTCGGCGTCGCGGTGCCACCAGCCGTCGCGCAGCTCCATGCCGTCCGGCCCGAAGAAGCGCGTGTCCATCCGCCCGTCCTCGGTGAAGCGCGTGGCGAAGAAGAGCCGCGCCCCGGGCACGGCGGAGTCGCGGAAGTGTTTGCCCAGGGTCTCGGGCTGAAGGAGCTGCGCGTGCGACAGCGCCACGGCTTTCTTCGTCTCGCGGCGCAGGCGGTCGTCGATGTCCTGGGCCACGATCTCGATCGCACTGCGCTGCCAGTTCCGCTCCGCCGAGACGCTCTTCTGCTCGAGCGTCCGCAGGAAGCGGTACTGCATCACGAGCAGCGCACCCACGGGAATGATCACCACGGGCACGAACCACAGCGAACGGCGAAAGACACGATGCATCGCGAGATTGAACGCGATTGTGGCATGGGGGGGTCGGCCCGGCTCGCGATTGTGACAACTTTTCACAAGAGGAAAGAGGAAAGCGGAAGGAGGAAAGAGGAAAGCGGGTGGGCGGCGGCCTCTTTCCTCTTTCCTCCTTCCTCTTTCCTCCTCACGCAAAACCCCTGACATTCGTCAACTGACAAACTTCCGCGGCGTCGCCATAATGACCGCCGTCCAATGGTCGATAAAGCAACTCTCGATGGTCTTCGCATTGCGCGGACGGACGAGGAGACGCGGCGGCGGACGCCGTGGCTGCTCATCGTCCCGATCGTGCTCGTCCTGATCGCCGCCGGCGCGTGGGCCCTGACCCGCGGCAGCGCGAAAGCAGTGCGCGTCGCGCCGGCGAAAGCGATCGCCGGCCAGACGCGCGGCGCCGTGCTCAACGCCAGCGGCTACGTCACCGCGCGGCGGCAGGCCACGGTCTCCTCCAAGGTCACCGGCAAAGTGACCGAGATCTACGTGGAGGAAGGGCTGCAGGTCCGGGCCGGACAGGTGCTGGCGCGGCTCGACGCCGAGTACGCGACGCGCGGGCTGGCCCTGACGCAGGCCGAGGCGCAGGCGGCGCAGAGTGCGCTCGAGGAGACGCGCGTGCGCATCCGCGAGGCGCAGCTCGATTACGAGCGCGCGCAGAAACTGGCGCAGAGTGAGATCGCCAGCCGCGCCGACGCCGACCGCGCCCGCGCGCAGCTCGACGCCGCACGGGCGCGCCTCAACGCGCAGAACGACCAGCTCTCCACCGCGCGGCGCCAGGTCGACCTGCAGCGCCAGAACGTCGAAGACACCGTCATCCGCGCGCCGTTCGACGGCATCGTCGTCTCCAAGGACGCGCAGCCGGGCGAGATGATCTCCCCTGTCTCCGCGGGCGGCGGCTTCACCCGCACCGGCATCTGCACCATCGTCGACATGGCCTCGCTCGAGATCGAAGTCGACGTCAACGAGGCCTACATCAACCGCGTGCGTCCCAACCAGCGCATCGAGGCGACCCTCGACGCGTATCCAGACTGGAAAATCCCCGGCCACGTCATCACCGCCGTGCCGACCGCCGACCGCCAGAAAGCCACCGTCAAGGTGCGCATCGCCTTCGACCAGAAAGACCAGCGCATCCTCCCCGACATGGGAGTGAAGGTCGCGTTCATCACCGACGAGCCGGTCAGCGCCGCGACGGCGGCGATCGAGATCCCGAAGAGCGCGCTCCGCAAGGACGGCGAGCAGGACATCGTCTTCGTGGTCAATCAGAAGAAGGCCGAGCGCCGCGCCGTCAAGGTGCAGTCGACGCAGGGCGACGTGGTGCGTCTCGCGTCCGGCGTCGCCGGCGGCGAGGCGGTGGTGATCGAAGGACCGGAGCTCGCCGATGGCGACTCCGTGAAAGTGAAGGAGACGAAATGAGCTCGCTCGTCAAAGTGCGCAACGTGGAGAAGGTGTTCGAACGCGGCAGCGAAAAAGTGCGCGTGCTGAGTGACCTCAGCCTCGACATCGCCCCCGGCGAGTTCCTCGCGCTCATGGGTCCCTCGGGCTCCGGCAAGTCGACGCTGCTGAACCTCCTGGCCGGCCTCGACCGCCCCACCAGCGGCACGGTCGAAGTGGCGGGCGAGCGCATCGACAACCTCTCGCGCAAGCAGCTCGCGAGATGGCGCGCGCGCCACGTCGGCTTCGTCTTCCAGTTCTACAACCTCCTGCCGGTGCTCTCGGCCGAGCGCAACGTCGAGCTGCCGCTGCTGCTGACGAGCCTCTCCAGCGCCGAGCGCAAACGCCACGTGGCCACGGCGCTCGAGATCGTCGGCCTCTCGCATCGCGCGAAGCACACGCCGCGCACGCTCTCCGGCGGCGAGCAGCAGCGCGTCGGCATCGCCCGCGCCATCGTCACCGACCCGACGCTCATCCTCGCCGACGAGCCAACGGGCGACCTCGATCGTAAGACCGGCGACGGCATCCTCGACCTCCTGCAGAGCCTCGGCAGCGAGCACGGCAAGACCATCGTCATGGTCACGCACGACCCGCACGCCGCCGACCGCGCCTCGCGCCGCCTGCACATGATCGACGGACAGGTCTCCAGCGAGATGGCCGCATGAAGTACGTCGCGCTGATCCTGTCGAACTTCAAGCGCCACCGCACGCGCACGATCCTGACCATCCTCTCGATCCTGGTGGCGTTCATCCTCTTCGCCTACCTCGCCGCGATCCGCAACGCCTTCCGCTTCGGCACCAGCGTCGCCGGCGCGAACCGCCTCGTCACGCGCCACCGCGTCACGCTCATCCAGCCGCTGCCGCAGAGCTACGAGCGGCAGATCGAACAGATCCGCGGCGTGAAGGACGCCACGCAGCAGGCGTGGTTCGGCGGCCAGTATCAAGACAAGCAGGTGCAGTGGGGACAGATCGCCGTCATCCCCGCCGAGTTCTTCCCGATGTACCCGGAGTTCCTGCTGCCGCAGTCGCAGAAGGACGCGTTCCTCAGGACCCGCACCGGCGCCATCGTCGGACGCAAGACCGCGGCGCGCTACGGCTGGAAAGTGGGCGACCGCATTCCGCTGCAAGCGACGTTCATGCAGGGGAAGGACGGCAACACGTGGGTCTTCGAGCTGGTCGGCATCTACGACGGCCAGTATCCCGAGACCGACACGACGGCGTTCTACTTCCGCCACGACTACATGGACGAGAATCGCGTCTGGGGCAAAGGGCTGACCGGCTGGTACGCGGTGCAGGTCGACAACCCCGACGACGCCGAGCGCGTCGCGCGCGAGATCGACGCGGTCTTCGCCAACTCCCCCGCCGAGACGAAGACCGAAACGGAAAAGGCCTTCATCCGCGGCTTCGCCGAGCAGATGGGCAACATCGGCGCGATCGTGCAGTTCGTCCTGACCGCGGTCTTCATCACCATCCTCCTCGTCGCGCTGAACACGATGGCGCAGGCGGTGCGCGAGCGCACCGGCGAGCTCGGGGTGATGAAGGCGATCGGCTTCAGCGACATGCAGGTGCTGGCCTTCGTCCTCGTCGAGTCGCTCTTCATCGCCATCGTCGGCGGCGGCCTCGGCCTGGCCCTCGGCTCGTTCTTCGTGGCGCAGGGCGACCCCACCGGCGGCGCGCTGCCGGTGTTCCGCTTTCCGCAAGCCGACCAGGTGATGGCCGTCGTGCTCATCCTGCTGCTCGGACTCGTCGCCGGCGCCTGGCCGGCCCTTCAGGCCATGCGACTCAAAGCGGCCGATGCGCTCAGGAGAGAGTAATGAAGAGTCTTCGACAGATCGGCGCGCTGATCGCCTTCAACATGCGCTCGCTGCCGTCGCGCATCGGCTCCGCGGCCGTGGCCGTGACCGGCATCGCTTTCGTCGTCATCGTGCTGGTCGGCGTCCTCTCCATCGGCGAGGGCTTCCGCAGCGTGATGGTGGTGGCGGGCAGTCCCGACACGGCGCTGGTCCTCCGCTCCGGTGCGGACAGCGAGATGACCTCGGTCCTCAACCGCGATGAAGTCGACGTCATCCGCGACGCGGCGGGCATCGCGCGCGGCGCGGACGGCAAGCCGCTGGTCTCCCCCGAGACCTTCGTCATTGTCGACCTGCCGAAGCGGACTTCGAACACGGCGGCGAACGTGCCGCTGCGCGGCGTGCAGCCGGGCGCCTTCGCCA
The DNA here is from genome assembly GCA_036375135.1 of Thermoanaerobaculia bacterium. Taxonomy (GTDB): domain Bacteria; phylum Acidobacteriota; class Thermoanaerobaculia; order Gp7-AA8; family Gp7-AA8; genus QHVT01. The sequence goes on from DASUSL010000414.1 coordinate 5,895, forward strand.
TCCGCCCCGAGGTGAAGCTCGTCGAGGGACGGATGTTCGAGTGGGGGCGCAACGAAGTGATCGTGGGCCGCGGCGCGCAGGCGGAGTTCGGCGGCACCGAGGTCGGCTCGGACCTGCGCTTCGGCACGAACACGTGGAAGGTGGTCGGCATCTTCGAGGCGAACGGCTCGATCTCGGAGTCGGAGCTGTGGGCCGACGCGGCGGTGCTCGGTCCCGCGTACCAGCGCAACTCGACGTACTCGATCGTGGTCGTGAAGCTCGCCTCCCCCGGGACGTTCACGCAGTTCAAGGACACGCTCACCACCAATCCGAAGCTGTCGGTGAAAGTGCAGCACGAGACCGAGTACTACGAGGCGCAGTCGCGCACGCTGCGCCAGCTCGTGACCGGCCTGGCGCTCATCGTCTGCAGCCTGATGGGCCTCGGCGCGATCTTCGGCGCGCTGAACACGATGTACACCGCCGTGGCCGCCCGCGCCCGCGAGATCGCCACCCTCGAAGCCCTCGGCTTCGGCGGCTTCGCCGTGCTGGTCTCGGTGATCGTCGAGTCGCTGCTGCTCGCGCTCGTCGGCGGCATCGCCGGCGCGTTGCTGGCCTACGTCGGCTTCGACGGCTACCGCGCCGCGACGATGAACTGGCAGACCTTCAGCCAGGTCGCGTTCGCGTTCGACGTCACGCCGCGCCTGATGATGTGGGCCACGATCTACGCGCTCGTGATCGGCTTGATCGGCGGCTTCTTCCCCGCGATCCGCGCCGCGAGGATTCCGGTGGCGGCCGCCCTGCGAGGAAGGTGACGCTCAGCGAATGACGCGCGCGATTGCGAATCCCGCGTAGCCCGCAACGAGACAGCCGGCGACCGTTGCCAGCACATACGCCGCCGCCGCACCGATCGCCCCGTCGCGCATCATCGCCAGCGTCTCCTCGTTGAACGCCGAGTAGGTGGTGAACCCGCCGAGCACTCCGGCCACGATCATCAGCCGCAGATCCGAGGGGCGCATGAGCGCCATCGCCAGTGCGATGCAGAACGAGCCGATCACGTTGACGATCAGCGTTCCGCGCGGCGTGGCGAGCGCGACGAGATAACGCGCGCCGGACCCGATCGCGCCGCCGAGACAGACGAGAAGCAAGGGTAAACTGTTGCCGGCCATGATCCACTTCTACCACGTGACCAAGCGCTTCGATCGCTACTCGACCGCGCTGCACGACGTCACGTTCCACATCGAGAAGGGGGAGTTCGTCTTTCTGACCGGCCCGAGCGGCGCGGGCAAGTCGACCCTCCTCAAGATGATCCTCCGCCAGATCACGCCCACCGACGGGCAGGTCGTGGTCAACGGGCGCAACCTCAATGCGATGAAGCGCTCGCAGCTTCCCTTCTTCCGCCGCGAGATCGGCATGGTCTTCCAGGACTTCAAGCTCATCGACCGGATGACGGTCTTCGAGAACCTCTCCTTCATCCTCACGGTGCTGAACGTCCCGCCGAAAGAGCACAAGAAGAAGGCCTATCAGGCGTTGCGCATCGTCAACCTGCATCACAAGCTGAATTCGTATCCGCCGCAGCTTTCGGGCGGCGAGCAGCAACGCGTGGCCATCGCCCGCGCGCTGATCAACGATCCGCTCGTGCTCATCGCCGACGAGCCGACCGGCAACCTCGACCCCGAGCTGTCGCAGGAGATCCTGGAGATCTTCGCCGAGGCCAACCTGCGCGGCTCGACGGTGCTGCTGGCCACGCACGACCGGGAGCTGATCCGCGCCAGCGGCCGCCGCGTGATCACGCTCGAGCACGGACGCATCGGCGACGAGCGCGCCCGGGTCGTCGAGCACCGCGAGCGGCGAGAAGGTTTGTTCGGGATCGGGGGGTAGAGTTGATCCCGCGCGCAGACGCGGGATCTCCGGTGCCGCCGCGAGGTCTGACCGCACGATCTCTGCGCTGGTGCACCCGAGATCCCGCGTCGACGCGCGGGATAAACTGAGGTGAACATGCCCCGCGACTTCATCTCCGCGCGCAAAGAGCCCGAAGTTCCCTCCAACACCTTCTCCTGGTTCTTCCGCGAGGCGCTGCGGCGGATCTGGGTCTCGAAGCGCACGTCGTTCGTGGCCGTGGCCATGATCGCCATCTCGCTGCTGATCGTCGGCTCCTTTCTCCTCGTCGCCGAGAACCTCGGACGCGCCGCCGCGCGCTGGCAGGGACGCTCGCGCGTGGTCATCTATCTCGACACCAACGCCACGCCGCAGGAGACGAAGGCCATCGACGCGTATCTCGCCGCGCGCCCCGAGCTCTCGCGCCGCCGCTACGTCACGCGCGAAGAGGCGCTGACGCGCTTCAAGAGCTACTTCGCGAACCTCAGTGAAGTGGTGAGCCAACTCGACGAGAACCCGTTCCCGCCGTCGTACGAGGTGGAGATCGATCCGCGACTGGCGCAGTCGCGCGGCCTGGCCGGCAACATCGTGGCGCTGCGGTCGATGCGCGGCGTCGATCAGGTGCAGTACGACTGGGAGTGGCTGACGCGCCTCCGCCGCGTCGTGAACATCATCAACATCATCGGGCTCGTGGCCGGCGGGATCCTCGGCATCGCCGCGGCCTTCACCATCGCCAACGTGATCCGCCTGACGATGATGCTCTACCGCGAAGAGATCGAGATCATGCGCCTCGTCGGCGCGACGGAGCGCATCATCCGCGGCCCGTTTCTGATCGAGGGCTTCCTGCAGGGAACGCTCGGTGGCCTCGTCGCCGTGCTCCTGCTCTACGCGCTCTACGAGACCGCCCGCCGCTCGCTCGCGCCGTCGGCCTCGATCCTCTGGAGCTTCCTCTTCTTAGGATTTCTCCCCTGGCAGAAGCTCGCCGCGCTGGTCGCGGGAGGGATGTTCGCGGGGTGGTTCGGAAGCTGGCTCTCGGTCCGCGAGCGGCCCGAGTAACACCAGCGGACCGCCGGCGTCCTCGCCGGCTGCCGTGGCGGCGTCTCGCCGCCACCCCCGGGCGCAGGCGGGACGCCTGCGCAGCAGCCGGCGTGGACGCCGGCGGTCCGCTTCGCTCACTCCGCCTGCGCCGCGCGCAGACTCTCGCCGGTGATGTCGGCCAGCGTCTTCATATGCGTGGCGATCTGCTCCTGCACGGAGATCCACGCCAGCGTCTCCTCGTGCAGTGCCGTGGCCGAGCGGATCACCGCCCGTGAGACCGGACCGAGCGCCTCATCGCGGACCGTCGCGCGCAGCCGTCCGAAGTCGGCCGTGCCGGGACTGTTGCGTGCCGCCACCAGCGCCTGACGCGCGCGGATGAGGCCCGTGCGCAGAACCGGATCGGCCATCAGCCGCTCCGCCTCGCTCAGCTCCTCGAACGACTTCTGCACGGCGATGGCGGGCTGCATCGGATCGACGAGCGCGCGGTCGGCGTTGCGGATGTGCTGCAGCACGCGCAGCAGGACCTCGATCCCCTTGCGCTCGTTCCCGAGCCGCTCCGCCGCCTGCCGCACCGCGCTCTCCGCGGCGCTCGGCCCCATCAGGCCGCCCGGCCGTCGCGGAGTCACGCGCTGCTGCTGCCCCGCGGACGCCCCACACACGACCGCGATGGTCAGAAACGCCAGTAGTCGTCGCATGCCGCTACGACGACGCATCGCGGCGGAAGGTTTCCGTCTCGCGCGCGTTGCCCGGCCGCGGCTCGTCCGCCTGCCGGCGGATGGTGAGCATCGCCTCCGTGGCCGCCTTCATCGCCTCCGTGGCCGCCACCAGCGCGTCGACCGACGGCGCCGGCTCCGGCTCTTCGCGCCGCGGCTCCGTGAAGAGCCAGTACGCGTCCTGCCGCAGCAGGTCGGCGATCGCGCGCACGTGCTGCGGCCAGAGCGCGCACAGCGTCAGGTAATCGATGCACGCCGCCACGGTCCCGTCGACGAACGTCCTCTTGTCCGCATCCGTAAGCCCCAGTGCCCAGCCGCGCAGCAGGTCGTTCCCGTAGTCGGCGTTGCGCCAGATGTCCATCGCGTCGTCGAAGCGGTCGCGGACCGCGTTCTCGATGTACGGCTCGATGGCCTCGGCGGACGGCGTGGCCTTCGCCTCCACGATCCCGTACACCGCCTCGGTGAACGGGCGCACCTCGATGGCGGCGTCGAACAGCGCGCCGTTCAGCAGGCGGCGGAAGTACTCGCGCGTCCGCTCGACGTCGCGCGGAATCCCGTTCGGGAAGCGGTCCTGCTTCATCGCGGCGTCGTCGATCCGCTCCACCGCGTCGGCCTTGATGTCGTGGATGGCCTCGTGCAGCCGGCGCTTGAGGTGGTCGTCGATCCAGACCACCATCTGCGGCGCGTTCATGAACGGCGGGAGCCGGCGGATCGCCGCCGCCGAGGCGATCAGTCCCGCGCCGGAGATCACCTGCGGCTTGCGGCGGTTTTTCGAGCCGCCGCGCCGGTCGATCACCTTGGACGCGGCCGAGCTGAGACGCGTGTCTTTCGCCGGATCGTCCGGCGGATCCGGCACGAACTGCGTCGCGCCGAGCTCCGCCAGATCGACGAGGAAGCTCTTCGCCTTCTCCGGCAACTCGTACTCGTTTTTCGTGCCCGGCTTCTTCGTCACCAGCCAGTGCTGCCGCACCGCGTGCACGTTCACCGGATCGTCGGCACCGTTGCCGGAGTAGCAGCCGGAGAACCACCAGTATGGGTTGACGCGGCGCGCGCAGCGGTCGGCCTCGTCGAGCAGGCGCTGCAGCGCCTGCTCGTTCACCTCCACGTCGATGTCCACGCGCACGATCGGATCGTTGGGCAGGTTCCACTGCGTGCGCGCCAGGCGCAGGATCGCCTCCACGTACTTCGGCGAGTCGTACGTGAACGTCCCCGCGCCGGTGGCCAGGCTGCTCACCAGCCGCTTGTCCATGCGCTGCAGCCGCAGCAGGTGCGAGGCGAGCTCGCGCACGCCGATGACGACGAACTTCGGGACGCGCGCGACCGTGGTCGTCTTCATGGCCTCGTCGATGGCCAGCTGGATGCCGTCGTAGACGTGCTGCTCGGTCTCCAGCACGTTCAGCGGAAGCTGCGGCCTGCTCGACGTCTTCAGCGCCTGGACGAACGACTCCACGCCGTAAGACGAGTAGATGAAGACGATGCCGACGTTGCGGCAGCGCAGACAGGCCTCGAAGAACGGCTTCCTGCGCTCGACGAACGCCTCCAGTTGATCCGGATCGTGCAGGTTCTCGCGGTCGGCGACGTGGGTGAAGATCAACGCCTGCGCAGTCATCGATGTCCTCCTTCCGCATGGCGCGGAGGCTGGTCATCGGCAGGCACGCCCGCACGTCCGCGGGCGGATGCCCGCGCGATGATTTACGGCTTGCAGCGAGGGTGGAAGTATATCGCAGCTCCCTGCGATAGCATCCCGCGCGCATGCAGATCGTCGAATGCGTTCCCAACATCTCCGAAGGCCGCCGCAAGGAGGTCTATGACGCGGTGGCCGAGGCCGCGGCGTCGGTCTCGGAAGTCACGCTGCTGAACGTCGATCCGGGGTGGGACACCAACCGCACCGTCATCACTTTCGTCGGCGCCCCCGACGCGGTGCTCGAGGCCGCGTTCCGCCTCGTGAAAAAAGGGATCGAGCTGATCGACATGACCACGCACCGCGGCGCGCATCCGCGCATCGGCGCGGTCGACGTCGTCCCGTTCATCCCCGTCGCCAACGTGACCATGGAGGAATGCGCCGAGCTCGCGCGCAGGCTCGGCGAGCGCGTCGGCCGCGACCTGAACGTCCCCGTGTATCTCTACGAATACGCGGCCACCACGCCCGAGCGCCGCAACCTCGCCGACATCCGCGAGGGAGAGTACGAGGGGGCGGCGAAGAAAGTCGTCGACCCGAAGTGGAAGCCCGACTTCGGTCCCGCGGAGTTCGTCGCGCGCAGCGGCGCCATCGTCATCGGCGCGCGCAAGTTTCTCGTCGCGTACAACGTCAACATCAACACGCTCGACAAGCGCCTCGCCAACCGCGTCGCGTTCGACGTGCGCGAGCGCGGCCGCATGAAGCGCGACGCGCAGGACAACCCGGTCCTCGATGAGAGCGGCCAGCCGGTGTGGGAGGCGGGCCTCTTGAAGTCCGTGAAAGCGGTGGGCTGGGTCATCCCGGAGTTCGGCTGCGCGCAGATCTCCATCAACCTGACGGACCTCGACACCACGCCGCTGCACGTCGCCTTCGACGCGTGCGAGGAGCGCGCGCGCGACCGCGGCCTGCGCGTCACCGGCTCCGAGATCGTCGGCCTCGTGCCGCGGCAGGTGCTGCTCGACGCCGGACGCCACTACCTCGCGAAGATGGGACGTCCCACCGGCTTTCCGGAGTCGACGCTGATCCACATCGCCATCCGCACGCTCGGGTTGAACGAGGTCAAGCCGTTCGATCCGAAAGAGCGCGTGATCGAGTACCGCCTCGCCGCCAACACACAGCCGCGCCTCGCCGGACTCACACTGCGCCAGTTCGTCGACGAGCTTTCCGACGAGTCGCCCGCGCCGGGCGGTGGCTCCGTCTCCGCGCTGGCGGGGTCGATGGCCGCGGGCCTCGCGGCGATGGTGGCCGTGCTGTCGCACACGAAGAAAGGGTTCGAGGCGAAGCAACCGGACCTCGACCGCATCGCCGTGCGCGCGCACGAACTGAAGGATCAGCTGCTGTGGGCCGTCGACGCCGACACGGCGGCGTTCGATGAGGTCATCAACGCGATGCGCATGCCGAAGTCGACGCCCGAGGAAGCGGCGACGCGCGACGCGGCCATGGCGGAGGCCACCGTCGGCGCGGCCACGGTGCCACTCACCGTCGTCGAAGTCTGCCCCGAGCTGATCGAGCTGAATCGCGAGGTGGCGAAGATCGGCCTGCAGGCGTCGCTCTCGGATGCCGGCGTCGGCGTGCAGATGGCGCGCGCGGCCGCGGCCGGGGCGTATCAGAACGTCTGCATCAACCTCGGCGGGCTCTCGTCCGACGACGCGCGCAAGGCCGCGCTGCTCGAGCGCGCCGACCGCGCCTGGGCGAAGACGCGCGAGTTGCACGCGCTCGGCGAGGAAGAGATCCTCGTGAAACTGCGCAACGACGCATGACCCGCCGCCACCATCGCGATCCCGCCGACCCGCGCGATCCGCGCGCGTCGACGCTCCTCGTCCCCTCAACTTCGTTCGATCGCGGCGACTTCGTCCTCGTCGGCCTCCCCTTCGACGCCTCCATCCCCACGCGCGGCGGCGCGAAGCACGGCCCGCAGGCGTTCCGCGAGGCGCTGCCGTCGCTGACCACGTTCGGCAACGGCGTCGAGCTCTCCGGCCGTATCGTCCGCGACCTCGGCGACCTCGAGCTGCCGCCCGACTCCATCCGTGAGGCACACGACAAAGTGCAGTCCACCGCGCAGGAGATCTTTGCGGCCGGCGCAACGCCGTTCTTCGTCGGCGGCGACAACGGCCTCACCGGCGCCATTCTGCGCGGCCTCGCCGACGCGCGCCCGGAATTGAAGCTCGGCCTCGTCGTCATCGACTCGCACTACGACGTCCGCGAGTACGACGACGAAGACTCCCTCTCCAGCGGCACGCCCTATCGCCGCGCTCTGGAAACCGGCATCTGCCACGGCAGCCGCACCTTCATCCTCGGCACGCGCGACTTCGCCAACTCCTCGTACTACGACGCCTGGGTGCGCGAGCAGGGGATCACCACGATCCCGGTCAACGCGTTCGATGCCGCGCCCGCGGATGCGATCGCGTCCGACGTCCTCGCGAAGTTGTCGCTGACGTCGGACGCGATCTTCCTCTCCATCGACATCGACGCCGCCGAGCTCCCCGGCTCCTCCGCCGCCGCGCCGGGGACGCTGTCGTCGCGCGAGATGATCGCCATCGTGCGCACGATCGCGTCGTCTCAGAAGCTCATCGGCTGCGACCTCTCCGAGCTGTCGCCGCCATGGGATGTCTCCGGCATGACGGCCAAGCTCGCGGCGCGGCTGTTTCTCGAAGTGTTTGGCTCGTTCTCAAGTTTATCCCGAACGAAGTGAGGGATCAGCGGAGCCCTCGCGATAAATGAGCGACTGGTTCGTCTACATCATCAGCAACAACGCGCACACGCCACGTCGGCGCCACGAACGATCTGCCGCAACGCATCCATCAGCACAAGACGCGCGTGTACGAGTCCTCCTTCACCGCGCGTTATACGTTCGACCGGTGTGTCTACTTCGAGCACTTTCCGACGCAGGCCGAGGCCATTGCGCGCGAGCAGCAACCGAAAGGTTGGTCCCGAAAAAGAAAGTCGCGCTCATCGAGCGCGACAATCCGTGGTGGGACGACCTGAGTTTGCGGTTCTCGCTAGACCGACTGTTCTCGCGGCGGCTCCAGTGACGCCTCGACTTCGCTCGGGGTGAACTCAGCGACTCAGTTCCCGAACTCCCACGCCACTTTCTTGAGCACGCGATCCGCGCGCTCGACCATCTGCGCGACGTCCTTCTTCGCGTGCGCGGCGGAGAAGAACGCGGCCTCGAGCTGCGACGGCGGCAGGTAGACTCCCTCGGCCAGCATGAGGTGGAAGAAGCGCGCGAACTTCTCGCGGTTCGAGCGGTTCGCGGACTCGAAGTCGGTGACCGGTCCTTCGACGAAGAAGAGCGTCCACATCGAGCCGACGCGGTTCAGCGTCACCGGCACGTTGTGCTTCTCCGCGGCGGCGAGCACGCCGGTCTCGAACTCGCTGCTGCGCTCTTCGAGATCGTCGTAGATCGACGAGTTGCGCAGGACGCTGAGTGTGGCGCGGCCCGCGGCCACGGCCACGGGATTCCCCGACAGCGTCCCGGCCTGATACATCGGGCCGAGGGGCGAGACGAGCTCCATCAGCTTGCGCGGGGCGCCGTACGCGCCGATGGGCATGCCGCCGCCGATGATCTTGCCGAGGGTGGTGATGTCCGGGCGGATGTTGAAGCGCGCCTGCGCGCCGCCGTACGCGACGCGGAAGCCGGTCATCACCTCGTCGAGGATCAGCAGCGCGCCGTGCTCGTCGCAGAGCGCGCGCAGTCCTTCGAGGAAACCCTCGGCCGGCGGGATGCAGCCCATGTTGCCCGCCACCGGCTCGACGATGATGGCCGCCACTTCGTCGCTCATCTGCGCGCGCACGTCCTCGAGGTCGTTGTAGCGCGCGATCAGCGTCAGCTTCGTCAGCTCCTCGGGGACTCCCGCGGAGTCGGGGACGTTGAACGTCGCGCCGCCCGAGCCGGCCTTCACCAGCAGCGAGTCGACGTGGCCGTGGTAGCCGCCTTCGAACTTGAGGATCTTCTTGCGCCCCGTGGCCGCGCGCGCGAGCCGCAGCGCGCTCATGGTGGCCTCGGTGCCGCTGTTGACGAGCCGCACCATCTCCATCGACGGCACGGCCTGGATGATCATCTCCGCCAGCTCGATCTCGGCCGCGGTCGGCGCGCCGAACGAGAAGCCGCGCGTGGCGGCCTTCTTCACCGCTTCGACGACGTAGCGGTGGCCGTGGCCGAGGATCATCGGCCCCCAGGAGCCGACACAGTCGAGGTACTGCAGGTTGTCCGCATCGAAGATGCGCCCGCCCTGCCCCATCTCGATGAAGAGCGGCGCACCGCCCACGCCGCGGAATGCGCGGACCGGCGAGTTCACGCCGCCGGGGATGACTTCCTGAGCACGTTGAAAGAGGGATTCGGATTGCTTCGCCATAGTCGGCGCGGATTATAGGCATGTAGGGCGGGCTTCAGCCCGCCGTCAATACGCATTCTCGTGACGAAGCCCATGGACAACGGTCAGTGCGAGAATTTTCAGATCGAGCAACAGGGACCAGTTCTCGATGTAGTAGAGGTCGTGCTCGATGCGCATGCGGATCGACGTATTGCCGCGCCAGCCATGCACCTGCGCCCATCCGGTCATCCCCGCGCGCACTTTGTGGCGGAGCATGTAGTGCGGGAACTCGGCGCGGAACTGCTCCACGAACTCGGGCCGCTCGGGACGCGGGCCGATGACACTCATGTCGCCGACGAGCACGTTCCAGAGCTGCGGCAGCTCGTCGAGCGACCAGGCGCGGATGAAGCGGCCGGTCTTCGTGCGCCGCGGGTCGTCCTTCGCCGCCCACACCGCGCCGGTCTCGTTCTCCGCGCCGACGCGCATGGAGCGGAACTTCACCATCTCGAACGGCTTGCCATCGAGGCCCATGCGCACCTGCGTGTAGAAGACCGGCAGCCCGTCCTCGATCCAGATCGCCAGCGCCACGAGCAGCATCACCGGGGAGAGGAGCAGCAGCGCCGTGCCGGCCACGACCAGGTCGAAGCCGCGCTTCACGAAGCGGCTCCATCCTTCCAGCGGCGTCTCGGAGAGGTTGATGGTCGGCAGCCCGTCGAGGTCCTCCACGCGCGAGCGCAGCACCATGAACTGCAGGAGGTCGGGGACGACGTGGATCGCGGTGAGGTTGCGCGTCAGCCGGTCGAGCAGCGCCATCATCGCGGACGACGACGCGTGCGGCAGCGCGACGAACACGTGATCGACCTTGTGCTTCTTCACCACTTCCTCGGCGTCCGCGATCGTGCCGAGGCATTCGAGGTCGGGCAGCTCCGCGGGGTCGCCGTTCCGGAGGTAGCCGACGATGCGGAAGCCGAGGCGGTCGCGGTGCGCGTTCATGCGCTCCACGACGGCGCGGGCCAGCTCGCCGTTGCCGGCGATCAGCACGCGGTCGAGGTCCTTGCCGGCGCGGTGGCGGCGCTCGACGATGGCGCGGACGATGGTCCGCCCGAGCATGACCAGGAACATGGCCATGACCATGAACATGGCCAGCGTGGCGCGGGAGTAATGCGAGTCGGCCGAGCCGATGCGCACCCAGAGCAGCACGCCGCTGAGGATGATGGTGGCCACGACCGAGCCGGCCGCGACGGAGAGCCACTCCTCCGCTTTGCTTCGCGTCGGGCGAATCCGATACAGCCCCTGCACGGCGAACGCGAGCGGAAAGACGATCGTCACGATCGGCAGGAGCTTCACGTACGTGGCGAACTCCTGCGGTCCTTTGGTCAGCGGAATGACTTCGAGGTTGAAGCGGAGGAACCAGGCCGTGAGCATGGCCAGGTTCGACGCCAGCGCGTCATTGACGAGGTAAACCGACGCGAGGGTCCTGTGCTTCGTTTCGATCATATGTGGCGCGGGCTTCAGCCCGCGCGTCCGTCCCGGCGGGCTGAAGCCCGCCCCACATTCTGCAGCGCAGCCCGGAGCTTCGCGTCGAACACCGCGCGGGAGAACCTCGCGGCGTGCGCGCGGAGAACCTCACGGTCCCACGCGTGCGACTCGACCGCGTCGAGCGCCCGGCCCAGCGAGTCTACCGTCGCCGTGTCGAAGAAATTTCCTGTCACCCCGTCCACCACCGAGTCGCGTACGCCCCCTTCGCCCAGCGCCACGACCGGAGTGCCGAGCGCCATCGCCTCGAGCGGCGTGATGCCGAAGTCCTCGACGCCCGGCAGGATGAGGCTGCGGGCGCGGCCCAGCCGCTCGATGATTCTATCCCTCGATACGGAGCCCAGCAGTTCGACGTTGGGTCCGCTGCGCGCGCGCAACTCCTCGAGAAGCGGCCCGCCGCCGATGATCACCAGCCTGCGCCCGTGCATCGCCTCGATGGCCAGCTCGATCCGCTTGTACGGCACGAGCGCGGAGACGATGAGGTGATAGTCGTCGCGCTCATTCGGCAGCGGCGCGTCGAGGAACTCGTCATCGACGTAGGGATGGATGACCTCCGCGTCGCGGTCGTAGAAGCGGCGGATGCGCTCTTTCACGAATGTCGAGTTGGCGATGAACTGCGTGACCTCGGACGCGGTGCGCCGGTCCCAGCTCCGCAGCCACGGCGCGATGGACATCGCCGCGGCGCGGCGGAGCGGCCTGGACCGCGGGAAGTAGTCGTCGAAGCGATCCCACACGTAACGCATCGGCGTGTGGCAGTACGACAGGTGCGGCTTGCCGTGCGAGCGCACGCTCTTCGCCACGCAATGGCTCGACGAGACGATGAGGTCGTACCCGCGCAAATCGAACTCGCGGATCGCGCGCGGATACAGAGGAAGGAGATGCCGGTAATCGCTGACGCGCTGCGCCGTGCGCTGCAGCGACGACGTGTGGATTTTTCGCGACTCGATCTTCTGCGAGACGGAGCCGGGAAAGTGGAAGAGGGTGAAGAGCTCGGCGTGCGGCAGCGCGTCGAGGATCCCTTCCAGCACCGCCTCCCCGCCGCGCATCCCGGTGAGCCAGTCGTGGATGACGGCGACCCGCTCCGTCATTTCTTCTTCTTCGGCTCCGGAGTCGACGCCAGCGGGTACTCGTCGCTCGCCGCGCAGGCATCGCAGATGTGATCGTTGCGCAGGTACTCCTCGGCCGGAACGGGCGCCAGGCACTTCACGCAGAAGTGCCGTCCCGTGCGCTCGGGCAGCTCGCGCGGCGGAGGGTCGTCGTGCATGGCCGGGAGTGTAAGTCGCAAAGTCGCAAAGTCGCAAAGTCTCAAAGAAGTGCCTGCGCCCTTTGCGACTTTGAGCCTTTGGGACTTTGCGACTTCGGGAATGTACTAATGTTGCGAAGGGGCAGGAGGACTCAATGATCACCATCCGCCGCGCCGAGGAGCGCGGGCATGCCGACCACGGCTGGCTCGACACGTACCACACCTTCTCCTTCGCCGATTACTACGACCCCGACCACATGGGCTTCCGCGCATTGCGCGTCATCAACGAAGACCGCGTCGCGGCGGGGCGCGGGTTCGGCACGCACGGGCATCGCGACATGGAGATCATCTCGTACGTGCTCGACGGCGCACTCGCGCATCGCGACTCGATGGGCACCGACGGCGTGATCCGTCCCGGCGAAGTGCAGCGCATGAGCGCCGGCACGGGCGTCATGCACAGCGAGATGAACGGCTCCGAGCGCGAGCGCGTGCACTTCCTGCAGATCTGGATCGTGCCGGAGCGGCGCAACATCGAGCCGAGCTACGAGCAGAAGGCGTTCGAGGACGACGAGCGCCGCGGCACGCTGAAACTCGTCGCTTCGCCCGATGCCAGCGACGGCTCGGTGAAGATCCATCAGGACGTGCGTCTCTACACGACGCTGCTCGACGGCCAGTCCGTCACGCACGAGTTCGCGGAGGGACGCTACGGCTGGGTGCAGGTGGCGCGTGGAGAGGCCGAGGTCAACGGACAGCGGCTGAAAGCGGGCGACGGCGCGGCCATCGCGGACGAGCGCAGCGTGACCCTCACCGGCACGGGCGCGGAAGTGCTGCTCTTCGACCTGAACTGATGCTGCTGTTCTTTCGCGTCCTGATCACCATCCTGTCGAGCGGCCTGCGCCGGAAGGTCGGGCCGCTCGATCCCGCCACCGTGTATTTCCGCGCGTGGCCGCACGACTGCGATCTGAACTTTCATCTCAACGCCGGACGCTACGTCAGCTTCATGGACATCGCCCGCGTGGAGCTCATCGCGCGGATGCGCATTCTGCGGCGCGTGCTGAAGCGCGGCTGGCGGCCGATCGTCGGCGGCGGGACGATCACGTATCGCAAGTCGGTCATGCCGATGGAGCGCTTCAGCATCACCTCGCGCGTCGCGGCCTGGGACGAGAAGTGGTTCTACATCGAGCACCTCGTGCACAAGAGCGACGGCGCGCTGGCGGCGACGGGCATCATGCGCACGCTCTTCCGCGGGCCGCACGGAAACGTGGCGCCGCGCGAGCTGCTGGCGCTCCTCGGCATCGAGGAGATGCAGTCGCCCGAGGTGCCGCAGTGAGGCGCGCCGAACGCGCGAAGCGCATCGGCGAGATTCTCGATCAGCTCTATCCCGCGCCGCCCATTCCGCTGTCGCACCAGGATCCGTTCACGCTGCTCGTGGCCGTGCTCCTCTCGGCGCAGACGACGGACGCGCAGGTGAACAAGGTCACGCCGGCGCTCTTTGCGCGCGGTGCAACTCCCGAGGCGATGGCGAAGCTGAGCGTGGACGAGATTCTGAGTTGCATCCGCGCGTGCGGCCTCGCGCCGACGAAGGCGAAGAACGTGAAGAAGCTCGCCGAGACACTCGTCGCCGAATACGGCGGCCGCGTGCCGGAGGACATCGAAGAGCTGGAGAAGCTCCCCGGGGTCGGACACAAGACCGCGAGCGTGGTCATGTCGCAGGCGTTCGGCGTGCCGGCCTTTCCCGTCGACACGCACATCCACCGGCTCGCGGAGCGCTGGAAGCTGTCGAACGGGAAGAACGTCGAGCAGACCGAGCGCGATCTGAAGAAGGTGTTCCCGCGCGAGGAATGGTCGCGCCGGCATCTGCAGATCATCTACTTCGGACGCGAATACTGTCCCGCTCGCGGACATGATGAGGACGAGTGCCCGATTTGTTCGTGGGTGTCATCCTGAGCCGCGTAGACGGCGAAGGATCCCCCGATTCGGAGCGACCCTCGTGCTATCGGCAGGGGGTCCTTCGCCGTCTACGCGGCTCAGGATGACACCGCGGCGCGTATAATCGCTCCGTCCCGTGCGGTCCCTCGGCCTCCTCCTCGTTGCGTTTCTGGCGCTGCCCCTTTCCGCACGCGAGTTCGACGTTCGCCCCGCGCCGGCCTGGGTCGAGACGCTCGCCGTCGACAGCTCCGTCGCAGTCGCCAGGCAGAACGTCCGCTGGGGCATTTACGATCTCCTCTCCGATCACCAGGTGCGCGAGGGTGAGCAGTACTTTCGAACCGTGCGCAACGTGCTCTCGCCCTCCGGCGTGCGGAACGCCTCGGAGCTCGAGCTCGACTTCGACCCGTCGTTCGAGCGGCTGGTCATCCATCACGTCGACATCGTCCGCGGCGGCGCGCGCATCAATGCGCTCGAGCCGGACGAGATCCGCGTCATCGAAAAGGAAGACGAGTCGGAGAACCGCATTTACGACGGCGAGCGCACCGCGCTGCTCTTCCTCCGCGACGTCCGCCCCGGCGACGTCATCGACTACGCCTGGTCGCTGGCCGGCGCGAATCCGATCCTGAACGGCCGCTACACCGACAGCTACGACCTCAGCTCCGGCGTCCCGACGCGGCACATCCGCCACCGCCTGCTCTGGCCCGCCGACAAGCCGCTGCACTGGCGCGGCGGCAATCCCGTGCGCGACGGAGACGCGCTGATCTGGGAGAAGCGCAACGTCGACGCGCTCGGCGTCGAAGACGGACTGCCGACGTGGTACGAGCCGTGGCAGTCGATCGAGGTCTCGGAGTTCGCGTCGTGGGGCGAGGTCGCGCAGTGGGCCAACGCGATGTTCGTGCTCGACGAGCGCTCGCAGTCCGAGGTCAAGGCACTGGCGGCGAAGATCTCGACGGAGCACGCGACGAGAGACGCCCGCGTCACCGCCGCCATCCGTTTCGTGCAGGACGACATCCGCTATCTCGGCATCGAGATGGGGCGCAACTCGCACGAGCCGCATCAGCCGTGGGAGACGCTCCAGTCGCGCTGGGGCGACTGCAAGGACAAGACGCTGCTGCTCGTGGCGCTGCTGCGCGAGCTCGGCCTCGAGGCCTATCCCGCGCTGGTGAACACGCGCCTGCAGCAGCGGCTCGCGGAGAAGCTGCCGTCGCCGTTCCTCTTCGACCACGTCATCGCGCAGGTCCTCGACGGCGGCCGCGCGTACTGGGTCGACGGCACGCTCTCCGAGCAGGGCGGCACGCTGACGACCATCGAGACGCCGAACGACAGCCTGGCCCTCGTCGTGCGCGACACCACCACCGCGCTGACGCGCGTGACGACGAACATGAAGGGCGCGGTCGTCGTCGACCAGACCTACACCACCACCGACTACGCGCAGCCGACGAAGCTCATCGTGAAGACGACGTACAGCGGCGCGGAAGCGGACGCGGTGCGCGCGGAGCTGGCCTCGCTGTCGATCGAAGACTATGCGCACGCGCGCATCAACGAGCTGGCCGTCGATCAGCCGAAGATCCAGGCCGTGGGACTGCCGCGCGTCGCCGACGATCGCGTGAAGAACGTGATCGTGGTGTCCGAGGAGTACCGCGTGCCCGAGCTGTGGAAGAGCGGTGAGTGGTCGTGGTTCCCGCGCGTCCTCGGCGGGCAGCTCACGCGTCCGGAGACGATGATCCGCACCATGCCGCTGGCGTTCGCGCATCCGCTCGACGTGCAGCAGAACGTCACCTTCAACTTCCCCGAAACGCTCGACGTCGAGCAGCGCAGCTCCGTCACGGAGACGCCCGTCTTCCGCTACGACTACGCCGTCGACGCGAACGGCCGCACCGTGACCATCCGGCAATCGCTGCGCTCGCGCGCCGACCACGTCGCGGTGAAGGACGTGCCGGAGCATCTGACCCAGCTGAGTGCGGTCTGGAGCGAGCTGGCGTTTCGCCTCACGCCCGATGGAGCGGCCGCGCCGGTCGTCGAAGAGACGGACGAGCCGGTGGCGAACTGGGTCGTGGGACTGATCGTCATGGCCACGTTCGTCGGAATCTGCGTGATGCTGGCCACGCGGCGCAATGTGGGGCGGGCTTCAGCCCGCCCACCCCGCCTGGACGGGCTGAAGCCCGTCACCACATTCGTCCCGGGCGAGGCGCCGGCGTCGGCGCTGCGCGTGGCGCGCGCCGAGGAAATCGACGCGCGCCTGGCGGAACTGTCGTGCGCGTGCGGCGCGACGCGCTACGCGTCGCAGGACGTGCAGCGCGCGCGCTACGCCGAGCGCGACCTGACCATCGTCACGCGCCACTGCGGCACGTGCGGAAAAGAGCAGAGCGTCTACTTCACTGCCGCATAAATGTGGGGCGGGCTTCAGCCCGTCCGGACGGGCTGAAGCCCGTCACCACATCGAGCGTTCGCGACGTGCCGTCCGCGAGCTTCACGAACTTCGGGATCTCCCCGGCCGCGACCTCGTACGCGAGCGGCTGCGCCTCGCCGATGCCGCTCTCCGGCACCACGTAGGCGTACGCGTTGCCGCGCGCCCACGCGTACGTGATCGTGGCCGGCGCGATGAAGGCGTCGGGCGCCATCACCGTCTGCTCGACGATGCCGCCGGTCGTGCCGCGCGAGATCGCCGTCCACTGCTCGCCGCTCCGGCGGAAGCGCGTGCGCGTCGTGGTCGTGCCGCGGTGCGTCACCTCGATCGAGCGCGGCTTGCGGTCGCCGTCGATCGTGGCCCATGTCTCGACGCTCGTGCCGTCCTGCTTCGCGATGAGACTGTGCGCGACGGTGCCGCCGCCGGGACGCTCGTACAGCTCGAAGCGCTCGCGGCCGGTGATGCGGCGGCCGTTGCGCAGCACGTACGTCCCCGAGGTCAGGAGCTTGCCGCGTGCGGTCGCGGAAGGATGCGGCTTCTGCGTGCCGCGGACGATGTCCGCGATGTCTTCCTCGATCGTCGCCGCGGCGGGGGTCTCAACGTAGCGGCCGATCTCGCGGTCGTCGCGGCGGACGATCACCGTCGGCACGTTGGTGATGTTCTGTCCGGCCACGACCGCCATCGGCGTCACGAACTCCGGTCCGATGCCGGTCAGTTCGACCCGGATGTTCGGATTGTCCGCGCGGGCGATCGCCTTCAGCAGCCGCGGCACGTGCTGACGACTGTCGCCGCACCACGTCGCCAGCACGACCTGCAGCGTCACCGGCGCGTCGATGGCGCGCAGCCGCTCCACGATTGCGCCGTCGGGCTCGTAGACGTCGGCGATCGCGCGCCACACCGGCGCCGTCTCCCACAATTCTTCGAGCGTCATCGGCCCGGCCTTGCTCTGATGCGCGGAGACGAGCAGCGTCCTGCCGTCCGCCTGCGCGAGCAGCGTCGAGTCGTTGGGACGGATGACCGTGCCCGCCACGACGCGCTCGAGATCCGCGGGCGTCGTCGCGGTGACGCGATCGGCGGCGAAGGTGAAGGCCGACTTCGGCGTCTTGCTGACCGTGCCGGTCTCGGGAGAGAAGACCATGACTTCATCGCCGCAGACGACCGCCACCATGCGCGGTGAGGTGGTGGTGAGTGTCTGCGCGTTGCGCTGCAGCGTGCCGTCGACGTAGACGTCGCGGATGCTGTCGTTCCAGATGCGAGCCTGAGGGGGAGGAGAAGCGAGCGCTGCCGAAAGCAGGACCAGAGCGGCGAGGGGCATGGTCGACCTCCTGGACAGGCTCAAGCCCGTCCTGTGTTTCGCCTTCGACGGAATCGTGCGACGGGAGGTTTCGCAACGAAATTATTGCGTGTTACGGATCGTTGCGCGGAGGACACGTGATCTCCGGCAATTTCGGAAAGGCCGAAAGAGCCTCGGGGGAGAGAAACACTAAGGAGAATCAGAAGCATGCGCAGCACGGGTAAAGTCAAGTGGTTCAATGATGCGAAGGGTTTCGGCTTCATCACGACCGACAAGGGCGAGGACGTCTTCGTGCACTTCTCGGCCATCCAGTCGAAGGGCTTCCGCTCGCTCGCCGAGGGCGCGGACGTCGAGTTCGACCTCGTCCAGGGACCGAAGGGTCTCCAGGCGTCGAACGTCAACCTGCTTTCGTAAACATCAACCACCCCATGGAAGAAAAGGACGGCGTAACAGCCGTCCTTTTTTGTTCACGATGAAACGACTCCTGATCGCGATCCTGCTGCTTTCCTCGTCCGCGTTCGCCGCGGACGTCGATGTCGTCCGCGCGCAGTTCATCGGCTACTACACCGCCGCCGGCGCCAGCCGGACGTCCAATCGCATGACCAGCGCCCTCGGCGAGCTCGAGCACGGCGCACGCATGCACGCGGACGCCCTTCGCAGCGACGGAAGCTGGCCCGACATCAACTATGCCGAGACGCCGGCCGGAGGCTGGGGTCCGTGGGCGCACACGCAGCGGCTCTGGGTGCTGGCCAAGGCGTACAACACGCAGGGACAGGCGCTCTATCGCGATCCGCGCCTGCTCGCCGACATCGACGCCGCGCTCGCGTACACGAAGACTTTCTACGGCGCGAGCATCATCCCGACGGGCAACTGGTGGTTCTGGACGATCGGCATCCCGATCGACCTCGGACCGACACTCATCCTGATGCAGGGTCACGCGAATCAGCAGGTCATCGACGACCTGACGGCCGCCATTCATCTGCGCATCCTCAACTCGCCGACCGTGCGCGGCCTGGTCGGCCCGACGCCGACGGGGCAGAACCTCGTCTGGTCGTCGTACACGCATCTCTGCCTCGGCATCCTGAAGAACGACGAGCCGCGGCTGGCCGCGGTGCGTGAAGCCATGGCCACGGTGGCGCGCCCGGCCAGCGGCGAAGGGATCAAGCGCGACCGCTCGTTCCATCAGCACGGCGCGCAGCTGTACACCGGCGGCTACGGAGGCCAGTTCGCGTCCGACGTCGCGCGCTACGCGCTCATCACGCGCGGCACCGCGTATCACCTGCCGAACGACGCACTGGCCTCGTTCAGCGACTACGTCGCGGACGGCATCGCCTGGGCGCTGCACGGCACCTACTTCGACGTCTCGGTCATCGGCCGCGAAGTGGCGCGTCCGACGACGACCGGCTTCAACGGCATGGCCGCGCTGGTGCAGGCGTCGCTGTTCGACAGCCCGCGCTCCGCGGAGATCCGCAGCGCCGCGGCGAAGATGCTGGCCAACTGGGGCGGCATGCCGATCGAGCTGGCCGGCGCGGCCGCACTCGTGGAGAGCGCGCGCTACAACGCCGCGTGGCCGTCCGGTCACCGTCACTACTTCGCCTCCGATTACTCCGTGCACCGCCGCGGCGGCTGGTTCGCCTCGGTGAAGATGTTCTCGACGCGCACGAAGTCGGGCGAGAAAACGAACGAGGAGAACCTCCTCGGCTCGCGCCAGTCCGACGGCCGTTTCTATCTCGTGCTCAAAGGCGACGAGTACTTCGGCCGCGACGTCTGGCCGGCGCTCGACTGGACGCGCCTTCCCGGCACGACGGTCGAGCAGAAGGCCGACGCCGCCGACGACACGTACGGCTACGGCACGCGCGCGTTCGCGGGTGGCGCGGGCGACGGCATGAACGGCGTCTCGGCGATGGAGCTCGCGCCGCTGAACTCCGTGCTGACGGCGAAGAAGTCGTGGTTCTTCTTCGACGACGCCATCGTCTTCCTCACCAACAGCATCAAGTCGTCGTCGGCGAATCGCGTGGAGACGATCGTCAATCAGGTCAGCACCAGCGCGACGCTCACCCGCCGCGACGACTGGGCGCACCTCGAGAACGTCGGCTACTGGTTCCCGAGCGGCACGGCGCCGCAGACCGCGCGCACGACGCGCAGCGGCACGTGGGCCGCGCTGGGCGGCTCGACCGACACGACCGTGCACACGAAGCCGTTCACCACGCTCTGGCTCGACCATGGCACCACGCCGATGAACGCCACCGCCGAATACGTGATCGTGCCGAACGTGACCGCCACGGCGATGGCCACCTGGGCCGCGTCGCGGCCGCTGTCGATCCTCGTGAACAACGACCTCGTCTCCGCCGTCCGCGACAACCGCAACGGCAATCTCGGCATCACATTCTGGCGCGCCGCCTCGATGGACGGCATCCAGTCCTCCGCCCCGTCGGTCGTTTACATCACCTCGGAACGCACGACCATGCACGTCTGGGCCGCCGACCCCAACGCCGGCACCACGGGCACGTTCACGTTGACGGTGCCCGGGATGTGGAACGTGAGCGGTGCGGTCTCCACCCGCACCGCGAGATCGACGACGATCACCATCCCGAAGAACGGCGGGCAGACGACGCACGTGACGCTGACGAAGACGGTACGGCGGCGGGCGGTGGGATAGTCACAGTCTGGACTACGGCAGCTGCGCTGCCGCTCTCGAACGCAGGGCAGGCTTCAGCCTGCCCGGGACAGGCTGAAGCCTGTCCTACGTTGTGAGACGGCCTGTGATTGATATCCCCCATATCAATCACACGCTCGCCGAGCTCATTCACACGGCCGCCGTCGTTGTGATTGATATCACCCCATATCAATCGCACGCTCTCCGCACCATTCACGCGGCCGCCGAGGGAGAGCGCGAGCTGTGCTCGCGCAGTCCAGACGCTGTGCGGGGGTGGGGTGGCGCTAAATCGCGGCGAGCCACTCTTCGACGCGCAGCCGGAACTCGTTGAAAGTGAGCTCCTGCTCGACGAGGCCGTGCTGCTCGCAAACGGCGGGAAGCGCAGCGCGAAACGTCTCGTAGCGCCTGACCATCGCCGCGCCGCCGGGAATCCGGCGCGCCGGCGATTGCGCATCGCTCAACCAATCCCGCACGACGCGTACTGCCACCTCCGGCGTACCGTCGTGCGCGACGATGTCCTGGCCTGCGATGTCGGACATGAATCGCTGATAGCGGTAGCGCTCCACATCCAGGACCAGACAGTTCTTCAGCTTCTGTTTGCCGGTGCCGAAGCGCTTTGCGCCTAGAAACAGCCCGAGCTCCAGCGGCATGTTGAAGCGGGGCAGCCTGGTCACAGGATCGGCATCGGTGCGAGAGATGTCGTGCACGCCGAACTTGCAGTCGGCGATGATCCTGCTGATCTTCTCGATGCGCACCTGACTCGTATCGGTCACTTCGAGAGCCGAGCGTGCCGCGAAACCGCAGTCGTGGATCGTAAAGACGATCGCCTCGAACAGCGGCCGGTAAGCGGCGTCGATCGGGCAGTTGATGAAGACGTCAGTGTCGAACTGCCGTTCCGCCATTACCTGCCCTACGCGCTGCACGAGCCTTGCGCGCCGCCGCGGCCTTCGCCGCCTTGCGTGCCGCGAGCCTGGCCTCTTTCTCGGCAGTCTCGCGCGCGAGGCGTTCAGCAATTACGGCTCTTACGGCCGCACGCACCTGAGCACGCGTGTGCCGCGTACCCGGATGCGGCCGCTTCTGAATCTCGCGCCAGGGCAGTTCCTCTTTGGCCATGTCGAAAAGTGTACCTCGGTCTACGATAGCGTCCGTGCTTGCAGCGGCCCTGCTTCTCGCTACCGGGATTTACGCCGTCGTCGAAGTCAACGACGCCGGGGGCGTGACTGTTTCCCACGTGCGCAAAGTCACGATGGCGGCGCCCATCGAACCCTCCGATCACTACGGCGAGTGGAGTGCGGTGCTCGTCGCGGATGGACGGGAGCAGGCGCGCGTGCCGATCGCGGTCGACGACACCTGGCGTGTCGAGTACAGCGACCGCGGTGAGATCGCCGCGTCGCGGTCCGAAGGCACACGCACCGCGGTCGTGCGGCTTCCTTACGAAGAGCGCGGGCAGCTCCGGATCGAACAGCGAGGACGCACGGTCGCGACCTACGCGATCAAGAGCGACGTCACCACGAGCAACGTCGACCTCGTCCCCCTCGGCACCTCCGGCGACCCGCGCAACCGGCTCGACCTCCTTCTCCTCGGCGACGGCTACACCAGCGGCGAGCGCGACAAGTTCTTCAACGACGCGCGCAAGCTCTCGCAGAGCTTCTTCGCCATCTCGCCGTACCGCGAGTACGCCGGCTTCGTGAACGTCGTCGCGCTCTTCACCCCCTCCGCGCAGTCGGGTGCGGATCATCCGGTCTGCGCGGATGCAGTCGACGACCCGAAGCGCGGCACGATGGTCAACACCGCCTTCGACGCCACCTACTGCGGCAACGGCACCTTCCGCGGCGTCACCGTCAACGCCTCGAAGGTCTACGAGGCCGCGTCGGCGTATCCGGAATGGGACCGCATCGGCGTCATCGTCAACGACGGCACGTACGGCGGCTCCGGCGGACCGGTGTGGGTCGTCTCCACGCACGCGCAGGCCCCCGAGATCGCCCAGCACGAGTTCGGGCACTCCTTCTCCGGCCTCACCGACGAATACACCTCGCCGTGGTCCGGCGCCACGTTCTGCAGCGACGTTTCCCGCGGCACCCCGTGCGAGCCCAACGCCACCGACGACACCGTGCGCGAGCGTCTCAAGTGGCTGCCGTGGGTCGACTCCTCGACGCCCATCCCCACGCCCAACAATCAGCTCGACGCCCTCGGACTCTTCGAAGGGGCGCGCTACCAGTCCACCGGCTTCTACCGCCCGCGCTTCCGCTGCATGATGAAAGCGTTCGGCACCGACGGCGCCGTCATCCCCTTCTGCGAGATCTGCCGCCAGACCTTCGTGCTGCGGCTGTACGAAGGATGGACGTCGTTCACGCCGCAGAAGATCGACCTGATCGACGACGCCGCACCGTCTACGCCGCTGAGTGCGACCATCGGCCGCTCCGTGACGTTCTCCGTCGCACCGCTGCAGACCGAACCGAACACCATCGAGCGCCGCTGGCTCGTCAACGGCAGCGTCGTGGCCACCGGCGGCGAGACCTTCACCTTCATTCCCGACGCGGCGGGCTCGTACGAAATCCGGCTGGAAGTCACCGACGCGACGCCGTTCGTCCGTCCGTCCAGAACGTCGATGACGGCCGCGCACACGTGGCAGCTCACGGCGGGCAATTTCCCGAAGCGCCGCGCCGCGCGTCAGTGAAGAGCGGGCGGCATCGGCCGG
>DASUSL010000415.1:0-3702 GCA_036375135.1 Thermoanaerobaculia bacterium
ATCAGGCGTCATACAGCGCGCCACGCCGCGCGCTGATCATCGCGGAAACGGCCAGCGTAATCGTCGGCCTCCTCTCACCACACGTCTACTCTCCCACTGAAATAGCGGCGTTGCGCGGCTTGGTGTGGAAGCAGCACGCGAACGTCAACCGCCACCTGGGCCGCTTCACGGTCGCACTCGAAGCGTTGGATCGCGCGGAACGCGACTACCGCTCGCTTCCCCGTCCCGAGCTCGACCTCGGAAGCATCACCTTCATTCGCGCCACCATCCATTACGAGCAAGGGCTGTACGACCAGGCAAAGCGTTACGCGCAGGAGAGCGCTGCGGACTTCGCACAACTCGGGCAAACGGAGCTCTATCTTCGTGCGCGACATCTTCAGGGCAGCATTGCATTCGAGGAAGGCGCGCTCGGTGAGGCTCAATCGGTCTTCGACGCGATCTTCGCGCACGGTGAAGCAACCGGCAATCTCACATGGATCGCTCGCGAGGCGCAGGCACTCGGTAACTGCTTTCTGGAGCGGCGCGAGTTCACGCACGCATCGCACTACTTCAATCAGGGCATGGTGGCGTTCCGCGAGTTGGGAATCCTTTCGGAAGAGATTCGCTGCCGGTGGGGCCTCGCCCTCGTCGTGCAGCGCGATGGCCGCCACCGCATGGCAATCCCGCGGCTGCGAGATGTTCTCGACGAGTTCAGCGCACTCGGTGCAGCCTCCGACGCCGCGCTTGTCACCCTGGACATCATGGAAACGTTTCTCATGCTCGGCAAGCCACGCGAAGTGCGGCGAACCGCCGGCAACATCGTCAAGCTCTTCAAGGACGCGGGCATGGTGACTGGAGCGCTCACCGCCGCGGACTACCTGAAACAGGCCGCCGCGCTGAGGGGTGTCACGTCAAGTCTCATCGAGTATGTTCGGCGGTATTTGCGGCGAGTGGAGTTCCAGCCCGACCTCAATTTCGTTCCGCCTGAAGCACTGTAAGAATCACCTCGCACCTGCACTCCTGCAAGAAGGGAGGGCTTTATGCGACGTGTCTTTGCTCGATGCCTGCTGGTCGGAGTTCTGCTCGTTCCGAACGCATTTGCGTCGGAAACGACGGAGACCAGCTTATGGGCGGAGTTCTCGACCTGGCTCGAGGCGCGAATCGGTGTGCCGAACGGAATGACAGTAGAAACGGCTTACACGTTCTGGCTCATGTCTCGTATGAGTGTCCCCGGAGGCTGAGGGTCGCAAACTGACCCGTCACCCCCCGCCCCCAAAAAAATAGTTCCGGGTCCGGGTAGAGTCTTCGGGCGGTCCGCCACTCCTCGGGCGTGACCGCACCGACCCGACTCCACAGCCTCCGCCAGCGGATCGAGCGCAGCGCCGACCTCTACCTCCGCGACTGCTACGCCCGCCGCACCGCCGCCCGCGCGGACGAGTTCGCGAAAAATCTCGAACTGACCCGCCAGTACCTCGCCCGCCGGGCCTCCGACGTCCTCGGCGTCCCCCTCCGCGACTTCCTCCGCGCGCGGCAGTTGCGCTATGCCGAGACGCTCCTCCGCACCACCTCCTACTCCACCGTCGAGATCGCGGCCATGAGCGCGTTCGGCACCCGCCCCACCTTCTACCGCGCCTTCAAGGCCGCCTGGGGGATGACGCCGGGGCAGTACCGGAAGCAGGTTCCGAAATGAACATACTTCCGCCGCCACTGACCTGCCGCGGCGCGCGCATCCTCACCCTCCTGGCCATCATGGGCCGCGACCATTACTGGCTGCGACGCGAGACACGTCTGGGAGTCAACACGATCGGGCGGCTGCTCGGCGACCCGCAACAGACGCCGTCGCCGAGGACGCTGGACGCGGTCGCGCGCACCCTCGAGGTCACGACCGCATGGCTCGAGCCGGACGACGCGCGGCGCATCCTCGGCGCAGCCGAGGCGGGCGAGCTGCGGCGGTGTGTGCGCGTCCTGCGCGCCATCGCACGCGCCACGCGCATCGACGCCCGCGGCGAGCCGAACGTCCGCCCCGAGCCCGAGCCTCACACGTATCGCGTCGTCGGACACTCGCTGGCCCGCGCCGGCCTGCTGGACGGCGATCTCGCCACCGTGCGCCCGGCGGAACGGGTCCGTGACGTCTCCGGCGCATGGGTCGTGGCGCGCCTGAACGGGAGCCTCTACCTGAAACGGCTCAAGGTCTGGATGGAAGGGGCGATCGTCCTCCGCAGCGCCGCGGACGGATACGACCCGATCGTCGTCGGCCCCGCGGATGCGTTCGAACTGCTGGGCGAAGTGGTGGCGCTCGCGCGCGAATATCGCTCGCGGTAGGGACCTCGGCGTTCCGCGGCCCTCCATATGGACAGGCACGATCGCGTCCGTGCCGGGGAGGGTTCATGAATCCGTGGGTTTGTGCCGCGTTGATCGTGCTCGCTGGTGCCGTCGGAGGTGTCGTCAATGCACTACTGACCAGCAACGGCTTCATTCTGCCTCGGCGGGAGAAAGCGATCCTGCTGCCGGGCTTCCTCTCCAACGTTCTGCTCGGGGCCTTCGCCGCGTTCGCGTCGTGGGCGTTCTATGGCTCCGGCGCCGGGATCGATCTCGCCGTTCAGGGTGGACAGACCGTCACGAGCCTGCGGTTCTCCGCGCTCGCCGGCGCGTTCCTGGTCGGCGTCGGGGGCGCCCGCTGGCTCAGCAACGAGGTGGACAAACAGCTGCTCAAGGAGACGGTGAAGGTCGCGGGCGAGAAGCAGCTCTCGCGGCGCGATTGTGAGGAGCTCGTGAAACTGCCTCCTCGCGAGGCCCTTGCCGCCGCCGAGAGTGCGTAGCGCGCGACGCGCCTATACTCGCCGCGTGGAATCACGGGAGTGAAGGTGCGCGGACAGTGAAGGAGCTCTCGACGCGCGCCGCCGCGCTCGGGACGGTGACGGGCACGATGTGGCTCGTGCACCTCCTCGACTTCCTCATCCCGGGGAGCGGCTCGCCGCTCGGCTACGGAATCATCCCGCGCACGTGGATCGGGCTGCAGGGCATCCCGGTGGCGCCGCTGATCCACGGCAGCCTCCAGCACCTCGCCGCCAACACCATCCCCTTCCTCATCCTCGGCGGACTGGTGCTGCTCCGCGGCGTCGGCGAGTTCGTCTTCGTCGTGCTGACCTGCACCCTCGTGGCCGGCGCCGGCACGTGGCTGTTCGGCGCGGGCGATGCGCAGCACATCGGCGCGAGCGGCGTGGTCTTCGGGCTGTTCGGCTTTCTGCTGTTCCGCACACTCTACGACCGGCGCTGGTCGTCCGCCGTCATCACCGCCGTGGTGGCGGTGCTCTACGGCACGACGATGGCGCAGTCGATCATCCCCTCCTCCGGCATCTCGTGGAGCGGACACTTTTTCGGCTTCCTCGGCGGAATCGCCGCCGCGCGCCTGCGGCGCCCTCGCCTCACCGCGTGATACGAGCGGAGCGCCGGCGTCCCGCCGGCGGCCGTGGCGGCGGCCCGCGCCGCCCCTCTCGTGCGCGGGCGAGACACCCGCGCGGCAGCCGGCGAGGACGCCGGCGGTCCGCTTTTGTCCGGAGCCATGCGACGACACCCGCTGCGACCGACGAACGAGCTCACGAAGTCGCGAACCGTCCTGGAATTCGAGAGACCGGTTCCCACCGCGAACCACCGTGTCGCCAGTCACATGAGGCCGCGCCGTCAGTCACTCCGTACATCCGGCCGGACCTTTACGCTCCCATT
>DASUSL010000416.1:0-6055 GCA_036375135.1 Thermoanaerobaculia bacterium
CAGCATCGCGCCGACGTGCTCCGCCTCGATGTCGAAGAACGTCTCCTGCGCCAGCGGGAACTCGATGATCGGGCGTCCGAACGCGTGGCGGCGCTCGATGTAGTGGCGCGCTTCCATCACCGCGCGAGAGATCAGCGCCACGGAGGCCACGGCGTTGTAGAGACGGGAGAGATTGAGCATGTCCGTCATCGCCGCGAAGCCGCCCACTTCCTCCGCGGGAGCGTCGATGAGCGACACCTCGCCCGTGGCCATCGAGCGCACGCCGAGTTTCGGCTTGAGGCGCTCGATCACCACGCCGGGGTTGTCGCGCGTCTCGAGCAGAAACGTGCGCAGCCCCTTCGTCCCCTCGCCGCCGTTCACGCGCGCGGTGACGAGCACCGCCTGCGCGTCGACGTTCGAGCAGAACCACTTGTGCCCCGTCAGCCGCCACGTGCCGTCGGCGGCCTTGCGCGCCACGGTCTGATTCGCGCCGACGTCGGAGCCGCCGGCGCGCTCGGTGAGGAACATGCCGCCGGTCCAGAGCGTGCGCGGATCGGTCGACGTCAGATGCGGCACCACGCGCATGACCTGCTCGTGCGTGCCGTGCCGCGTGAGCACGCGCGCCACGCCGTCGGTCATGCACACGGGGCAGTAGAGGCCACACTCCGCCATCGCGAACATGTAGCCGAGGGCGAAGCCGACGAAGGGAGCCTCACGGGAGTGCTCGTGCGTCGAGTACTTCATCGCGATCATGCCGGAGCCGTAGGCGATGCGCTCCATCTCGCGATAGGCGGGGTGATAGTCGACGCGGCTCACGCGTTCTCCGCGCGCGTCGTGCGTGATCAGGCGCGGGGACTCGCGGTCGGCGACCGCGGCGAGCGGCGCGACGATCTTCGCGGCCTGCTCGCCCATCGCCGAAAGCTGCGGCTCGGCCCACGCAAATGCGCCGTCGGAGAGCTTCCGACGGCACAGGGCGCGAAAGTCGGGACAGGCGTCCCAGTAGTTTTCCGACGGAGCGCCGGGGATGAGCTCCTCGGACACCGATTACAGACTGCGTTTCTTGCCGCGGATGTTGCGCCGGCTGCCCTTGGCCTTGCCGCCACCCGGTGCACCGCCGCCGCCGCCCCAGCCACCGCTGTAGTCGTCGCCGCCGCCGCCGCCGAAGCCGCCGCCACCGTAGCCACCGCCGCCGCCACCACCGTAGCCGCCGCCACCGCCGCCGCCGTAACCGCCGCCACCACCGCCCGGACCGCGACCACCGCCGCCACCGCCGAAGCCGCGGCCACCGCCGCCGCCACCCGCGCCGCGCGGCCGGTCTTCCGCCGCATTCACGCGCAGGGCACGGCCGCCGAGCTGGTAGCCGTTGAACTTCTCAATGGCCTTCGCCGCGTCCTCGTCATTCGCGAACTCGACGAACGCGAAGCCGCGCGGCCGTCCGGTCTCGCGGTCGGTCGGAAGGAAGACGTCGCGAATCTCCCCGACCTGTGCGAACAAGTTCTGCACTTCTTCCTTCCTGGTGTTGTAGTCCAGGTTTCCGACAAATACTTTCGAACCCATCCAATCTCCAATCAGTTGCTGCCCGGAACGACGCGGGCACGTGCGTAGGCTATCACGGTCCACTTCCCTTCAAAGAGCAGTCCAGTTTGCGACGTTTGTCCGTCCCCCTGCGTAAATTCACCAGTATGCCCCGATCTCTCCTCCTCGGATTCGTTCTCCTCGCCTCGTTCGCGGCCTCCGCCGCCGTTTCCATCGCCCCTCTCGACCCGCGCATCGCCCCGATGCCCGAGGGTGCGATCGATCCCGTGGCCGTGACGAACGGCACCACCACACTCGTGGCCTGGACGGTCCCCCACCACCTTCCCGGCGGACAGCGCGTCTTCGCCCGCCTCCTCGGCGTGCACGACGCGGCGGTTTACATCGATCACGCCGAGTCGCCGCAGGCCGGCTGGAACGGACATGAGTATCTGCTCGCCTACAGCGAAGGCGCCGCGATCGTCCACGGCAACGGCGCGCTCGGCGAGCGGATCACGTGGCCGTTTGCCACCGTGAACGCGGTGGCGTGGGACGGCGAAGCATGGGTGGTCGGACTCGTCCGCGACGGCAACGGATTCGTGATGCGGCTCGACCGGCGGCTGAACGTCGCGGGCACCATCGAGCTCGGCGCGGCGCGCAGCGTCCGCCTCACGAACATCGGCGGCGCTGTGTGGGGCGTACAGCAGCGCGAGAGCGACACCGAGGTCTTCGCGGTCGATGCGGAAACGCCGCGCTATCGCATCGGCGGACACGCACGCATGGTCGGAGCGATGGCCATCGTCGAAGAGACGCTCCACGTGGCGCTGCTCGATCCGCGCGGCGGCTTTTCGGCGCCGCGGCCATTCATGGCGTCCACCGAAGTGCCGCTCGAGCTGGTGCACGCGGCGCCGTTCGGCAGCGGCGCGCTGTTCGCGGTCTACTCGCCGCTCTTCGACACGCTGCTGCTCATGGAAGTCAGCGCCGAGGGCTTCATGCAGCAGTTCAACCCGGTCCTCGGCGGACTCACCTCCGCGTCGCAGGTGGCCGTGGCCGGCACGATGCTGTTCGTGGGCAATCGGTCGCAGATCTATCGATTCCCGTTGCAGCCGTGGCCGCGGCAGCCATTCGCGCTGACCGACGACGCGATCGTCTCACTCGGCAACTTCGCGTACCGCACCGATGCGACCATCGTCTCGAACGGCGCGTACGCGTTCGTGTTCTGGAACGAGCGCACCGGGAACCGCTTCACGACGGCGTCGTTCATGCGTGCCGTCGACGCGGACGGCGTGCCGTTCGGACCGGTCACGCAGCTCCCCTTCTCCTTCGGATCCGACCGCGCCGCCGCGTTTCACGGCGATCGCTTCGTGCTGACCTGGCGCGAAGACGACGGCACGATCTACGCGTCGGCCGGCGGTGCCCCGGTGGAGATCGGCGCCGGCGGCGCGCACGCCGTCGCGCGCGGGCCGAACGGCTCGGTCGCGGTCTGGCACAACCACGACCGCGGCATCAGCGGCACGCCTCTGCGGGACGATGCGTCGCCGGTGGTGCCGGGCGGCTACGTCATCTCTCCCGTCGCCTCCGAGTACGGCCCCACCGTCGACGTCGTGTCCCTTCTCGTCTCTCTCCGTCCCGCGCCGTTTTTTCTCGTCCTCTCGTCGAGGGAAGGCACCTACCTCTCGCACGCGGGCACTCCGCTGTTGTCGTTCGCGCTCGGTCCGGAAGGGCGGCCGGTCGCGGGCGGTGAGCTGCTGGCCTGGCCGAACGGGTCGCTGCGCGCCACCTCGGGCGGCGAGCCCTTCATGGCGCAATGGGCCGGCGGCTGGGTGCCTTTCGCCGTGCATCCGATCGGCAGCGGCCAGCATCTCGTCATCCTTCTCCGCGACCGCATGCTGTACACGAGCATCGTCACCGTCACCGGGGACAGGATCGCCGGCGACACCCCGCCGCGCCTGCTGACTGACCGCACCGTCGACCGGCGCGGCGTCACCGTCATCGGCGGGAAGCCGCTCGTCGCCTACGAGGAGAACGGACAGATCTGGGTGACGACGTATCCGGGCCGGCGGCGCGCGGCGCGCTGATTCACAGCTCGACCTGCGCGCCGAGCTCGATGACCTGATTCGGCGGGAGGCTGAAGTAGCCGACCGCGCTCGACGAGTTGCGCATCATCCAGGCGAAGAGATGCTCGCGCCAGATGGCCATGCCCGGCTGCTTGGTCGGGATGAGCGTCTCCCGTCCGAGGAAGTAGCTGGTCGTCATCGGATTGAACGAGACGTGCTGCGTCCCCACGCGCTCGAGCGCGTCGGGGATGTCGGGATCTTCCATGAAGCCGAAGTGAATCGATAGCCGGAAGACGCCGTGGCCGAGCTCCTGCCACTCGTAGCGCTCCTTCTTGTCGAGGTGCGGGCGGTCCTCGATCTCGACCGTCAGCAGCACCACGATCTTGTGCACGACCTTGTTGTGCTTGATGTTGTGCAGGAGCGTCGTCGGCACGCCCACGGGGTTGCGCGACATGAAGATGGCCGTGCCGGGCACGCGCGGGATGCGGTTGTGCGACAGCTCGCGCACGAAGTCCTCGAGCGTCATGGCCTGCTCGGCCAGTTTGCCCGTGAGGATCGAACGTCCGGCGCGCCAGGTCGACATCAGCGTGAAGACGAAGAGCGCCGCCACGAGCGGGAACCAGCCGCCGTCCAGCACCTTCACCAGGTTCGCCCCGAAGAAGGAGAGGTCGAAGCAGAGGAAGAAGATCGCGAAGGCCACCGCGCCGAAGAACGGCCAACCCCAGCGGTCTTTCGCGTAGACGGCGATGTGCGTCGTGGTGATACCCATCGTCGCGGTCACGGCGATGCCGTACGCGGCGGCGAGCTCGCTGGAGCGCTGGAAGGCGATGACCAGGCCGATGGCCGCGAACATCAGGAGCCAGTTCACCGAGGGGATGTAGATCTGGCCGATCTCGCGAGCGGAGGTGTGGCGGATGCGGATGCGCGGCAGATAGCCGAGCTGCACGGCCTGTCGCGTCAGCGAGAAGGCGCCGGAGATGACCGCCTGCGACGCGATCACGGTGGCCGTCGTGGCCAGGATCACCAGCGGGATCAGGAGCGCCTTCGGCGCCATGAGGAAGAACGGGTTCTTCACCGACTCCGGCGAATGCAGCAGGAACGCGCCCTGCCCGAAGTAGTTCAGCAGCAGCGACGGAAAGACGAGGCTGAACCAGACGCGCCGGATCGGCTTGAGGCCGAAGTGGCCCATGTCGGCGTAGAGCGCCTCGCCGCCGGTGATGACCAGGAAGACGGAGCCGAGGACGAGGAAGCCGGCCAGCTTGTTGGCGATGAAGAATCGCACCGCGTGCGTCGGCAGCACGGCTGCCAGCACGGCGGGCTCCTTCACGATCTGCATGATGCCGAGGACGGCCAGCGTGGTAAACCAGACGATCATGACCGGCCCGAAGACCGAGCCCACTTTCGCGGTGCCGTACTTCTGCACGGCGAAGAGGCCGATGATGATGGCGATGGTGATCGGCACGACCCAGTCGCTGAAGACGGGCGTGACGATCTCGAGGCCTTCGACCGCGGAGAGGACGGAGATGGCGGGCGTGATCATCCCGTCGCCGTAGATCAGCGCGGCGCCGAAGAGGCCGAGGGTGAGCAGGACCACGCGCCGCTTGGACGGCGTCCCTTTCGGACGCACCAGCGACATGAGCGCGATGATGCCCCCCTCGCCGCGGTTGTCCGCGCGCATGACGACGAAGAGGTACTCGATGGAGATGATGAGCACCAGCGACCAGAAGATGAGCGACAGCACGCCCATGATGTTGGCCGGCGACGGCGCGAGGTGATGCTCGGGCGCGAAGCACTCGCGAAAGGCGTACAGCGGGCTGGTGCCGATGTCGCCGTAGACGACCCCCAGCGCCGCCAGCGAGAGGGTCATCATGTAGCGCTTACTGTGCTGCTGCTGGGACGGCTCCATGCGGTCGCGTGGAAAGTAGCACAAGCCGGGCCCGGTTTCGTGACCGAGGCGAGAGGCGTACGATTACGCCATGACCGTCGATGTCAGGATCTTCACGGCGGACGAGTTGCTCGGGCTCCCGGACGACGGATCGCGTTACGAGCTCGTCGAAGGAGAGCTGAAACCGGTGTCGCCTGCCGGATACGAACACGGGCTGATCGTGAACCGGATCAATGCGCGTCTGTTCGCCTTCGCCGAACAACATCGCGTGGGACAGGTGCCGGCATCGGAGACCGGATTAGTCGTGGCGCGGAATCCCGACACGGTCCTGTCGCCGGACGTCTCTTTCGTTCGTGCGGAACGCGCAGTCGATACGCGCGGGTTCTTTCCGGGCCCGCCCGACCTCGCGGTCGAAGTGGTCTCGCCATCGGATCGCTTCAGCGACGTGCTGGCGAAGACACGCACCTATCTCCGCGCCGGGACTGGCGCGGTGGTGATCGTCGAGCCCGAGTCGCGGATCGTGCAGGTGCACCGCACTTCCGGCGTCACGAACGTCACGGACACGCTCGCCCTCGAGGACGTCCTCCCCGGCTGGTCGATGTCTCTCGAAGACATGTTCAGG
>DASUSL010000417.1:0-6311 GCA_036375135.1 Thermoanaerobaculia bacterium
ACGAGCCGCGCACCGCGAGCGTCGGCGTCGCGATGCCGCCGCTGAGAATCGGCACGTCGAGCGATGCGCCGAGGACGGTGACGTCGCTGTCCGGCACCTGGGCGTACATCGCGGAGATCGTCGCCACCGACAGGCCCTTCGTGGCGATGAGGCGCGGCACGACCAGGTGGTCGCTGATCGTGAAGTCCTCGGTCACCGCGTTCTGCCAGTAGGGCGCGTCCGTGTCGACGGGAATGGCCGTCGCGGCCACGCCGATGTCGAAGCCGAGCAGGCCGCGCGCGCGGGCGGGGTCGACCGGCGTCGCGTAGATCCCCTGCGCCACGAGGCGCGAGAAGGTCTCGAACTGCTCCTGCGTGATGGTGGGGTCGAACTCGATCTCGTTCTGCGCGAAGAGCGGCAGCGCGCAGAAGAGGATCAGAAGAGCTGCGAGATGAACTCGTTGCTTTGCAGGAATCCCGAGGGGGTGAACGCCACGCGATCGTCCCTCCGCACCAGCCACCCGTCCTGAAGTCCGCGCTCGATCCATTCGATGCCCTCCTTGCCGCGTAATGCGACGAGGTCTTCATAGCACATGCCGGAAGTCTGGCGCAGTTGCAGGAAGATGAGCTCGTGCTGCGTCTCCGCGTCGCCGAGGGTCTCCTCGAAGTCGCGGGCGTGCGGCGCGAGCTCGATGTAGCGGCGGATGTCGCGCGTGTTGGCGAAGCGTTGCGCGCCGACGAACGAATGCGCCCCCATGCCGAAGCCGAGGTACTCGGCGCGGCGCCAGTAGCGGAGGTTGTGGCGGCTCTCCTCGCCCGGGCGCGCGAAGTTGCTGATCTCGTACTGATGCAGTCCCGCCCGCGCGAGCCGCTCGATCGTCTCGACGTACAGATCCGCGACCATGTCCTCCTCGGGAAGCACGACCCGTCCGCGCGCGGCCTGCACCTGCAGCGGCGTGCGCTCCTCGAGATCGAGCATGTAGAGCGACAGATGTCCGGCGCCGAGAGCCACCGCGGTGTCGAGCGACTCGCGGTACGACGAGGCAGTCTGCCGCGGCAATCCGAGGATGAGATCGAGATTCGCCCGCGCGCCGCTGGCGACGATGGTCTGCACCGCGGCGATGGCACGCGCCCGGTCATGCACGCGCCCGATCGCGGCCAGCTCGGCGTCGTGAAACGACTGCACGCCGACGGAGATCCGATTCACCCCCATCTCCCGCCACGCGCGCACCGACTCCTCGCTCACGTCCTCGGGATTGGCCTCCAGCGTGACCTCGGCATTCGGTTCGATCGCGAAGGAAGCCCGCAGCGCGTCGAAGATGCGCGCAAGGTTCGCGATGGCGGTTCGCGACGGAGTGCCCCCGCCGAAGTAAACAGTGTGGAGGACAGGCAATCCTGCCTGTCCCGCCGTGGACAGGCAGGATTGCCTGTCCTCCACCTCCCGCACCATCGCCTCGGTGTACGCATCCTGCAGCGCCAGGTCCGTCGAGATCGCGAACGGACAGTACGTGCAGTGCGTCGAGCAGAACGGCAGATGGAGGTAAACCCCGAGCGACATCGTGCCCGTATAATCGCTCGCAATGTCCGTCCCTTCCCCTGAAGCGGCGCCGGTGACGAAGCGGAGGCTGCGTCTGCTCTGGACGCTCCTCGGCGCGATGGTCGTCGTCGCGCTGGTCCCGCTCCTCGTGTCGCACTTTTCGCTCATCGGCATCAACCGCGACTCGATGGAGACGCTGGAGAAGAAATACCTGACCCGTTCCGCGGTCAGTATCGCCACGGAACTGCAGAACCTCCTCTCCAACAGCCGTCAGCAGCTCCTCAGCATCGGCGGCGGCCTCGGCGTGATGCGCAAGGCCCTCGGCTCGGACGTCGACGTCTTCACTTACGCCTCGCAGACGCAGTGGATCGCCGACTACCTCACGCCGGACGGCGACCTCATCGCCCTCCGCGCGCTGAATCCCGAGGCGCGCGGCGCGGAGGCGGTGCCGGCGGAGCTCGATGAGGCGGTGATCCGCGAGATGGACATGGCCCGCGACGTCGCGCTGAAAGGCACCGACTACACGGGACGCGTACAGCACGTGAACGTGCTCAACCAGCCGGCCGTGGTCATGGCCGTGCCGGTGCGCGACGGACAGACCGT
Organism: Thermoanaerobaculia bacterium; assembly: GCA_036375135.1. GTDB lineage: Bacteria > Acidobacteriota > Thermoanaerobaculia > Gp7-AA8 > Gp7-AA8 > QHVT01. Next base: position 2,119 of record DASUSL010000417.1, read on the forward strand.
CATCGGCGCCGTGATCGGCCTGGTCAGCCTGCGCCGCATCGTGGAGCGCCTCCGCGACGAAGGCAAAGGCGACGTGACCGCGTTCATCGTCGACCGCGACGGCCGCGTGGTCGCGCACAGCGAGCCGTCGGTCGAGGTGCAGCATCCCGACCTCTCCGCGCTGAGCATCGTCCGCGACTTCAAGAAAGCGTCGGTTCCCGGCCACCTCACCGTCTCGTACGACGACAAGGGCGTGAAGACGCTCGGCACGATCGCCCCCGCGCCGCCGAACCTCGGGGTGATCGTGCAGAAGCCGGAGCAGCGCGCGTTCGCCTCGGTCGACCGCATGCTCAAGGGGACGATGCAGTGGGTGGCGATCGCGCTGCTGCTGGCCATCATCGCGGCGGTGGTCTTCGCCTCCGGCATCGCCCGCCCGATCCGCCTCCTCGCCGAGCGCACGCGCGAGATCGCGCAGGGCAACTACCAGCAGCGCGTGGAGCTGAAGACGCACAACGAGATCGGCGAGCTGGCGGAGAACTTCAACGCCATGTCGAGCTCGATCGAGCACGCGGTGGCGCAGCTCCGCAAGGCCGCGCACGAGAACCACCTCCTCTTCCTCAACTCCGTGCGCATGCTGGCCGCGGCCATCGACGCGAAGGACCCGTACACGCGCGGCCACTCGGAGCGCGTGGCGCGCTACTCGATCGGCATCGGCAAGAACCTCGGACTGCCCGACAAGGAAATGCGCGACCTGCGCATCAGCGCGCTGCTGCACGACGTCGGCAAGATCGGCATCGACGACCGCATCCTGCGCAAGCCGGGCGCGCTCAGCGAGGACGAGTTCGAGGTGATGAAGCAGCATCCCGCCAAAGGGGCCGCGATCATGAGCGGTGTGGCGCAGCTCATCGACATCATCCCCGGGATGAAGTATCACCATGAGAAATGGAGCGGCGGCGGCTATCCCGACAACCTGGAAGGGGAGCAGATCCCGATGCAGGCGCGCATCGTGGCCATCGCGGACACGTTCGACGCGATGACCACGAACCGTCCCTACCAGAAGGCCATGGAGCTCGGCTACGTGGTCGAGAAGATCAAGAGCTTCGCCGGGACGCGCTTCGACCCGCGCGTGGTGGATGCGTTCGTGAACGCGGTGCGGCGCGGCGACATCCAGATCGAAGAGCAAGTGCGAGGCGCGGCATAGTCACACTCATCGCCGTGCTCATCGCCGCAACGGCCTCCGCGTCCTCCGTCTGCGACCGCAGCGTCGCCTACATTCTCCAGGGACGCTACGACGCCGCGCTGCAGCAGCTCGAAGGAGCCCGCTCCTCGGGCGCCTCCCCCGCCGGCGTGGAAAACCTGCGCGGCCTGGCGCTGATGCTCAGCGGCGAGCTGCCGAAGGCGCTGGCGAGCTTCGACCGCGCGCTGCAGCTCGATCCCGCAATGACCGAGGCGCGCCTGAATCGCGGCATCGCCCTCTTGCGCACGGGCGCGTATGCGAAGGCGTCGACGGAGCTGGAACGCGTGGCTGCCGACGAATCCTCGAAGCTGCGCGCCGACGCCGCGTATCACAATGCCATCGCCCTCGACCGCCTCGGCCGCGCCGCCGACGCGGACGCCTGGCTCGATCGCGCGCTGAAGCTCGATCCGAAACTCGACGCGGCGCTGCTGTACGCGGGCATGCTCCGCGAGCGGCGCGGCGATCTGCAGGGCGCGGGACGCGCGTACCTCGACTACCTGAAGCTGCATCCCGAGTCGACCGTGGCGCTGCTGCGCTTCGGCGTCTCGGCGCAGAAGGCGGGACGCGCCGACGTGGCGAAGTCGTACCTGTCGAAGGTGATCGCGCTGGCGCCGCGCTCGGCGGAGGCGGTGGAAGCGCAGAAGTACCTGGTGATGTGGGAGTAGCGAGACCGTGATCCGACTGATCCTCGACGAGCTTCTGGTGACCACGCACGGCGCGCTGGCGGCGATCTTCCTCGACTGGGAAGGCGAGACGGTGGAGCTGGTGTGCGACCGCGATCTCAGCGACCACAACCTGCGCATCCTCGGCGCCTACCAGAGCGTCTTCCTCACCCGCCTGCGCGCGCTGTGCGCGAACGCCGGCGCGGGCGAGCCGCGCCGGTACAAGGTGCAGTTCGAGGAGATGTCGGTGATGAGCTACGACATCAAGGACGGCTACTTCATCGTCCTCCTCGTCGACGCCTCGTTCAACGAGGGAATGGCCTGGCGCCGCCTGGAACGCTGCCGCGAGCAGTTGCTCGCGGAGATGTGATCCTGCGCGGGCTTTCCGGCAACGCACGAGGGAACGACGAGAGGCCTCCGGCGGGCCGACACGGTCGGCAGCGCTGATTGCTGCGCAGGATGCACCCTTCAGGCAGCCAGCGTTCATGCAGCGCAGCAACAAGCGCTGCCGGCCGCGCCGGCCCGCCGGAGGCCCTTCGTCAAACCCTCACGTGATGGCAGACAGCGGGCGTCGCGCTCAGGACTCCAGCGCCTCGAGACTGCTCAGGATGTTCTCGATGCGGCCGCGGATCTCGCTGCGCTCGCGGCGCAGGCGGTCCTGCTCCTCTTCGAGTGTGTCGAGTCGCGTCGACGCCTCGTCCGCGTCCTTCACCCGCGCCTCCAACTCGTCGACGCGTGCGCGGAGCTGGTCGCGCTCGCGGCGCAGCTCCTGGATCGTGCCCACTGCTTTTTCCACCCGCTCGCTGAGCCGGGAGAGGATCTCCGCCTCTTCGGTGCCTTCGAGCGTCATCTGATCGTCGTCTTTGGTCTTCTTCATCGGGCGCGGATTCTACTCCGCGTAATACGGACGTTTGTACCTGGCATAGAGATCTTCGACGCGCTTCATCCAGAATCCGCCGAACGGCGACGGCGCGACCGTGTAGCCCGGGGGCGGATACGGCACGCATGCGCCCGACTCTCCCCACTGCGCGCGGAACACCGTCGCGCCGGGATGGACGCGCGCCGGCAGCGGATCGGTGGCCCACAGCCAGGCGTTCGACGCGCCGAAGCCGACCGAGCCGGGCGACGAGGCCACCGGCAGCACCATCGCGTAGCGCTTCATCAGCGGCGGCCAGCCGAGCATCGCGAACATCGTGTTGCCGCTGCAGTCGGCCGTCGTGAAGAGCGCCACGCTGCCGCCCGGACTCTGCACCCCGGCAATCGACTCCGGCGCCACGATCAGCGCCACGTCTCCGCCGCCCTTGATCGGATAGCGCACGAACGCCTGCAGCGGCAGAGAGGGAAAGCGATCGTCCCAGCGAATGATGTCGCCGATCTTCGTGCCGTTCGCGTCATACGCGGTGGCGCAACAGCGGTCGCGGGTGAGACCCGGCGGGGTGGGGCGGGGCTGGGCGGCCAGGGAGGTGGAAAGGAGCAGCAGGAGGACCGTGGCGATAACGCTGCGCATGCGAATCCCTCCTGCGGCGTAGTGTACGCGTAGCGTCTGCGCAGTTGCGTTCACCCCCGAGGTTGAATACGGTATCGGCGCATGCGGTCGAGGCTGTACGTCGAAACGAGCGTCATCAGCTATCTGACCGCTCGGCCGAGCCGGGACGTCATCGCGCTGGGCCACCAGCAGTTGACGCGCGAGTGGTGGGAGCGCGCGCGTCGCGAATTCGAGTTATATGCGTCGCGGCTCGTGGTGGCCGAAGCACAGCTCGGTGATCCGGAGGCTGCTGCCGCGCGGTTGGCGGTGCTCGAACCGATCACGTTGCTGGCGGAGACACCGGAGAGCCGTGCCCTCGCCCGAAAGCTGCTCGCGGCTGGTGGGTTGCCGGGCAAGGCTGCTTCCGACGCGCTGCACATCGGGGTCGCTGCCGTCCACGGGATGGATTATCTTGTGACGTGGAACTGCAAGCACATCGCGAATGCCCGAATGCTTCGCTTTGTTGGCGACACGTGCCGGGCGGCGGGCTATGAAGTGCCCGTCATCTGTACCCCCGAGGAGCTCGCCGAGGAATAGCCATGTGGGAAGATCCGATCGTTGAAGAGACTCGTGCCGCACGCGAGGAACTGTTGAAGCGATTCAATTACGACCTGGATGCGCTCTGTGCGTACCTCGAGGAACAGGAAGCCCACCGCGATAAAAAGGCCGTGACGCTGGAGCCCAGGCGCCCGGCTACGCATCGCAAGGTGTCCTAGGAGTGCGGCGGCACGGCCGCCGCTTTGGTAAGCATGCGGTGATCCGCACCGTTACCAAAGCGGCGGCTCGTCGC
>DASUSL010000418.1:0-8829 GCA_036375135.1 Thermoanaerobaculia bacterium
GCCGGAGATCCCCCACTGCGGAGGAACGGTGAGATGTGCGGGTCCGAAAGCGGACGCGGCACGTTCCCTGCTCTGACCGCTCCCAAGGGGAAAGATTTAATGAAGAACATGTTTGCTGTTTTCGCCATTGGTGTATTGGTCGCCGCATGCGGTCGCGACGAGACCGCGGAGGCGCCGGCAACGACCACCACCGTCGAACAACCCGGAACGTCCAGCCCGTCCGACATCGCGCCCACGACGGCCCAGTCATGGCTGGATGACGTCACGATCGGCCACGAGCTGGCCGGCGACGGCTCCATCACCACAGGCAAGGGTGGCGACGACTTCGCGCCGGGCCAGCCGATTCACATTGCCATCGAGACCGGCGACGCGCCTCCCGGTGCGAGCGTGAAAGTGGTGTGGTACGGTCCGAACGAAACCAAAATCAACGAAGAGAACAAGCCCGTCGTCGCGGGACAGAAGTATCTGAACTTCACCGCCGACTCGACCGGCTGGGCCAAGGGTGACTATCGCGCCGAGGTCTGGGTCGGCGACGAGAAGGTGAACACGCAGCAGTTCCAGATCGTCGACGCCGCCGGCGCCGGCAAGTAACGACTTCGCCAGTGGAGGACAGGCAATCCTGCCTGTCCTCGCGGGGGACAGGCAGGATTGCCTGTCCTCCACCATACGTTCGCGAACGCGTCAGTCGTCTTCGAACAGACGCTGCAGCTCCCGTTGCGCGAGCGCCTGCAGTTCGCGCAGCAGGAGATCGTCCGCGCCGCCGCCGAGGAAGACGTTCACCTCGATGCGCGTGATGAGGCGCGCCAGCTGCTCGGTGTCCCAGACCGACGGGACGTTGAGCGTCGAGGTGCGGCCGCCGAAGGCGCAGACGTACTCCCGTTCATTGCGCCGCGACCAGCCGCGCTGCGTGGCCAGCGACTCGAGCGGATCCGCGCTGGAGCGGAGCAGGGCGTGCACCGACTCGGCGGTCGTGCGCGCGGCCCGCGTACGCATGGCGCGGTCGGCGCGTGCGGCGATTTCTTCGATGTTGTCGTTCATGCGGTCAGGGCGCGGCGCACGCGCTGCAGTCCTTCCTCGATGTCGCGCAGCGAGACCGCACCGGCGCTGAGGCGGAACCAGCCGTCCTCGCGCTTGAGGCCGAACGCCTGGAACGGCACCACCGCGAAGCCGGCTTCCTCGAGCAGGAAGCGGCGGATGGCCTCGTTGGTCCCGAAGCGCTCGACCAGGTCGAACTGCGCGGAGAGATAGATCGCTCCCTGCGGCGCGATCGCGTTCACCGGCAGGCCGTCGCGGCGCATGGCCATGAAGCCGTCGTACAGCGCGTCGAGACGCAGGCGCAGCTCGCGGATCATGCCGTCGTGGAACGCCGCGATCTCGTCCTTCTGCCGGAGGAACGAGGCCACCGCGAGCTGCTCGGCCTTCGGTGCCCAGGCGCCGACGTGCCCGATGATGTCGCGCATGCGCGCGGTCACGGCCGGCGGGGCGACGGTCCAGCCGACGCGCAGCCCCGTCGCCGCGAACGCCTTCGAGATGCCGTCCACGAAGATCGTGTATGCCGCCGATTCCGGCACCACCTGCGGCGGCGCCCAGTGCTTGTTGTCGCCGAAGGTGAGCATCCAGTAGACCTGATCCCACAGCAGGAACAGCGGACGCTCGCCCGCCGCGGCGCGGCGCTCGTTCTCTTCGACGACCAGGCGCGCGATGCCCTCGACGTCGCTCTTCGCCATCACCGTGCCGGTCGGATTGAGCGGCGTGCAGACGGCGATGAGGCGGACGTCGCGCACGTGCGGGCGGATCATCTCCGCCGTGGGCATGAAGTTCGTCTCGGCCCCGACGACCAGCTCCACCGGCACGCCGCCGGTGAGGTAGGTGTAGTGATTGTTGTTCCACGACGGCGTCGGATAGAGCACCTTGTCGCCGCGGTCGACCACGGCCGCGTAGGCGGCGTAGATGATCGGACGCGCGCCGCCGGCGATGAGCGTGGCGTCGAGCGGATAGGTGAGTCCGAGCTCGTCGCGGAACAGCTCGATGACCGCCTTGCGCAGCTCGAGCGTGCCGTCCGACGGAGGATAGTTGGTCTGTCCGTCGGCGAGATTGCGCGCGATCAGCGACTCGAGAAGCGGCGGGATGCGGAACTCGGTCGGGGAGAAGTCGCCGACGGTGAGGTTCGCCACCGCGCGCCCGGAGCTCATCAACGCCCGGACCTCGCTCGCGATCTTCAGAACCTCGGAGCCGATCAGCCCCTGGGCCAGGGTGGAGAGGGAGGCGTCGGTGAGCTGGTGCAGGGTGTCGATCACACGCCGCATTGTGCCACGGCTGGCCCCGTCCGCATCGCGGCCGCGAAGGCGGGTCAAATAAAGCACTTTTGGAAAGTTAATGACCCACTTTTGGTAACTCAAAGGGTCATCCGCTAGGCCAGCGCGCGACGTGATTTCAATCGACTCAACGAGTTACGGGGTGGCCAATCGAGTGCAGTGTGTCCGGCCTGACAATAACTTTCATCCGCAGCAACAGCAACAGGGAGACCCATTGAGACAGAACCGATTGGCTGGAGTCGTACTGGCAGCATCCCTCGCCGTGTTTCCGGCATTGGGAGAGACGAGCGGTCGCTGGACTGCCCGCTCCGCGAACATTTACCGTGCCGAGGGCGTGCATGCGCTGACGCTGCCGTCGACGGCCTCGCACGCCGCGATCGTCGGCCAGTTCCTCGGCACCAAAGGACGTGACGCGGCAACGCTCCGCAGCATCACGCCTCTCGCGCAGGGACGCGGAAACGCGGGTGTGTCGCACTCGCGGATGGAGCAGCGCGTGAACGGCCTGGCCGTCTACGGCTCGTACGTGAAGGCCGCCGTCAACGAGCGCGGTGAGCTCGTGCACCTGATCGAGAACCTCGCCCCGGCCGGACGCGTCGCCGCCGCGAGCATCGATGAGCGCCAGGCGCTCGCGGCCGCGATCGGCCGGCTGCACCCCGGTGTGAGTCCCGACCTGGCCGTCTCCGGCCGGAAAGGGGAGACGACCTCGTTCGCGCGCGGCACGTTCTTCCACACCGATCCGTCGGCGACCCGCGTCGCCATTCCGATGGCCGACGGCTCGCTGAGCGAAGGCTATCTGGTCGAGACGTGGACCGAGGAGCAGAACCTGCTGCACGAGACGCTCGTGAGCGGCGACGGCGAAGTGCTCTTCGTCGAGAAGCGCACGAACACCGACTCGTACAACGTCTTCCAGATCGATCCGCTCAAGACCGCGCAAGCGATCGTGGCCGGCCCGGCGCCGGTCTCGCCGGCGGGAACGAATCCGTCGCCGAGCGGCTGGATCAACACCGCGCTGGCGCAGAAGACGACCGACATCTACGGCAACAACGTCCACAGCTACCTGGATGTCGACGGCAACAACCGCGCGGACCGCGGCGGCACGACGGTCAGCAGCCCCTTCAACTTCACCAGCGTCTTCAGCCCGGCGTCGCTGGCCAGCACCACCACCAACCGCGCCGTGGCGGTGCAGAACCTCTTCTACCTCAACAACGTGACGCACGACCTTCTGTACAAGGCCGGCTTCGTGGAGAGCGAGGCGAATTTCCAGGAGAACAACTTCAGCCGCGGCGGCTCCGGCTCCGACTCGGTGGACGCCGAGGCGCACGACGGCAGCGGCTACAACAACGCGAACTTCGCCACGCCGGGCGAGGGTGGCAATCCGCGCATGCAGATGTTCCTCTGGAGGCACCCGGAGGTGGCGATCGGCGCGACGAGCTACAACCCGATCGGCACGGCCGATTTCGGCGCGGCGCTGAACACCACCGGCGTGAGCGGCGCGGTCACTCTCGCTCCGGTCGGGAACGCCGAAGGCTGCGTGGCCTTCCCGGCCGGCACGTTCACCAGCAGGATCGCCGTGATCGACCGCGGCACGTGCGACTTCGTCACCAAGGTGAAGAACGCGCAGACCGCGGGCGCGCGCGGCGTCATCATCGCCAATCATGCGACCGGCGGCGACGCGATCACGAACATGGGCGGCACGGACTCGACGATCTCGATCCCGTCTGCGTTCGTCGGCCACACGCACGGCCTGGCCATCAAGGCGCAGGCGGGCAGCACCGGCATCCTGCGCATCGACCCGATCTTCCGCGACGGCGATCTCGACTCCGACATCGTCCATCACGAGTACGGCCACGGTCTCACGTGGCGCATGATCGGCAGCATGAGCGGCCCGCTCTCCGGCGCCATCGGCGAGGGGATGGCGGACGTGCTCGCGGTCGTGATCAACAACGACGACGCGGTGGGCGAGTACTCGGAGCGCAACAGCAACGGCATCCGCTCGTCGCGCTACGGCACGTTCCCGCGCTCTTACGGTGCGGTCAACGGCACGAACGGCGTGCACTACGACGGCGAAGTGTACGGCGCGATCGGCTGGAATCTCTTCAAGCAGTACGAGGCGCGCTACGGCCTGGCGGCGGCGAAGGATCAGCTCCTGACGGACCTGGTGAACGGCATGAAGTACACGCCGGCGCGTCCGACGTACGAGCAGATGCGCGACGGCGTCCTGCAGGCCACCGCGGGAACGGACCGCCAGTGCATGGTCTGGACGGCCTACGCGAAGTTCGGCGTCGGCCAGGGTGCGAAGGGCGTGGCGAACGCCGACGGCACGGCCACGATCACGGAGTCGTTCACGAACCCGCTGCCGTGCGTGCAGTAATCCATCTCGCTTTTCGAGGAAAGGCCGCCGCGATTCATCGCGGCGGCCTTTTTGTCTCGGTCACGACTCTTTCCAGTGTGGCCAGGTCCGTCGTGGGTAGGGGCACTTCATATGCCCGCACCGCATCCTTCACGATCTCCATTCTGCCGCGGCCGTAATGCGCGATGGAGAGACGGCGGTCGGACGGATTTCTCTCGAGAAAGAGCACCACGCGCTCCCCTTTGCGGGCGCTGGAGACGTCGCAGGCGAACCACCCCGGCGAGGCCACATATTCGACGGTGTGGCCCGCGACGCTGCCTTTCCACACATCCTCGACGTCCGCCATGGCGATGCTCTGACTCCCCTCGACCCGCAGGCCGAAGACGGTGGCCACGACGATCAACTCCGACCTGGCGACCAGCTCTTTGAGGGGGATCACGGCCGAGTAGGCCATGACGGCGTGGAGAATCGCCCTGCGCATGCGTCGTGGACGGCCGGCGCGAGGAAACGTTTCGACTCATGGCACGGGCGCGAGGACGTTGGCGGCGATATTGCGGAGCTTCCGGCCATGAACGACTTGACGTACGAGTTCCAGCGCATGGTCAGCCGCCAGTCGGAGATCGCAGAAACGACGAAGAAGAACGGCGCGCAGGCAGCCTGGGAGCAATACAGCCGCGACCACGGCCTCGATCAGCGCCGGTTCAAGACCGAGCTGAACAAACTGCGAAGCCGCTTCGACGACATCGCGTCGGGCGACAACCGCTAGCAGCAGTGGAGGACAGGCAATCCTGCCTGTCCCCCGCGAGGCAATGGGTAGGATTTCGGGCCACCCGGGGCACTCCTTGATCAAGGAGAACCACACATGCCCCGCAAAATCGTCGATTTCTCGGCAGTGTCGAAGATCATTCGCGATGAGCCGTTCCATTTGCATTTCTGGGAATCCACGCCGCGCGAGGTCCTGGCATACCTGAAGGATCCCCGTGCATTTCTCGGCAAAATGGGGCTCGAGCTGCCCAAGGACTGCCGCATCGAGACGGTGATCGAAAACCACGACTTCCTGAGTGCGCGCACCAACGGGCTGGCGAGCTCGGACGGACCGATCATCATCTGCGGAACCGGCGGCGGAAATATCGCCAAGGCGTACTACCGCGTGTCGCTCTACGCTCACAGCGACGCGGAAGTCGGCAAGTTTCCAGCCCGCGTGCACGTGGTGCCTATTCGCGAAAATTCGGATTCAAGTAAGTGAGCTCTCCGTCATGACGCGTTCTGCGTAAACGTCCAACTGCACGGGCTTCGTTCGCCCGGTGTCCACCGCCCCCCCGCGCCGGCGGGACGCCGCCGCGGCAGCCGGCGGGACGCCGGCGGTCCGCTGGCGGGGAGCTACCCGCGGTACGCGCGGTGAATCTTCCAGAGGTCCTTGAGTGCGCGGAGGAAGTCGGTGGAGCGCACCTTGGAGCCCTTGACGTCGTGCCAGGTCATGATGGGAAGCTCGTAGATGGCGCGGGCGGCGGCGTCGCGGCCGCGTTGTCTCACCAGGCGGGCGATGATCTCGACGTCGAAGATCCAGCGGGAGAGGAACGGTTCCGTGAAGAGTGCGCGCATCGGATCGCTGACGCGGAAGAGCTTTGCGCCGCATTGGGTGTCGTAGACGGCCAGGCCGAGGGAGGAGGAGATGAGCGTGGCGCCGACGCGGCCGACGTAGTGGCGGCGGGGGTTGCGGCTGATCGAGCGTCCGAGGAGCCGGACGCGCGCGGCGAAGACCATCTCGATCTCCGGGCGTTTGCCGAAGACGGTCAGGAAATGCGTCAGCTCGGACAGGGGCGTGGCCAGGTCCGCGTCCCAGAAGCCGACCAGGTCGGGCTGGCGGTCGATTGCCGCGAGGATGCCGCAGCGCACGGCCTCCGCCTTGCCGGAGTTACGCTCTAGGTTCAGGACCGAGAACTTCTGCGGATCTTCTTTCGCCAGCGACTCGATCAGGCGGAGCGTGCCGTCACGGCTGCCGTCATTGACGAGCAGGATCTCCACGCGCATGCCGGGAAGCGCGAACGCGCGCAGCTCGTCGACCGGCAGGCGACGCTCTTCGTTGTAGCAGGGAACGACCAGGATCAGATGCACGGCGGTGCATCCTACAATGCGCGCTCCGGATGTTGACCGCCAACGTCGCCACCACCGTCCACGGCCGCTATCTCTTCGAAGATCGCGGCGCCGAGCGCCTGCTCGTCGGCTTCCACGGCTACGCGGAAGTCGCTGAGTGGAACTTCGCCGAGCTGGCGAAGATCCCCGGCGTGGAGCGCTGGTCGCTCCTCTCCATCCAGGCGCTGCATCCTTTCTATACGCGCAGCGGCGAAGTGGTCGCAAACTGGATGACGAAGCAGGACCGCGAGCTGGCCATCGACGACAACCTCGGCTACGTGAACGCGGTCCTGGCGGCGCTGCCGAAGGCGGAAACGCTCGTCTTCTCCGGCTTCTCGCAGGGCGCGGCCATGGCCGCGCGCGCGGCGGCGCATGTCCCGTGCGCGGGGCTGATCATGCTCGGCGGCGATGTGCCTCCCGACGTGAAGCGCGAGGAGATCCGGTTCCCGCCGGTCCTCCTCGGCCGCGGCACAGGCGACGACTGGTACACGGAGGCGAAGTTCCAGGCCGATCTCGAGTGGCTCGAGCCGCGCACGCGCGTCACGCGCTGCGTCTTCGCCGGCGGGCATGAGTGGAGCGATCCGTTCCGCGAGGCGGCGGCGGAGTTTCTGAGGGCGCGATGAACGCGCTGCCCCTCGCCGCAGGGCTCGTGGGTGTGGCGAAAGCCGGGCATCACTGTCCCGCACGGCCCGCGAAGCTGAGCACGATCGAATTCGTCCCGGGCGTTGCCACGAGCGCCGTTCCCGCCGAGAGCGGGCCGCGATTGAGCTGCTGGAACTCCGCGAGCGAGAAATACGGCCAGAATTCGTAGGAGCCGACCGGAAGATTGCGGAGCTGCGTGGAGCCGCTCTTTCCCGTCTGCAGCATGTTTCCGTGCAACTGGAACATGAGCTGCGCGACACGCTCCGGCACCACCACTCCGTTGTGACGCAGGAGCAGCGCGACGTCGGGGACGGCGTCGCCGGAAACGCTCTGCGTCCGGATGTCCACGGTCACCTCACCCCTGGGGACGATGATCTGCTGCTCCGCGAGCTCGTCATGATTGCCGGGGATGGCAATGGTGCTCACGCCGATGGAGCCTTCGCGCGGCAGGACGAAGAAGGTCCTCGATTCGCCGCGGCGCACGGGGATGGCGGCGCGTCCGTCCGCGTCGGTGACCCACCGTGCCTGCACGGCTCCCGAGTTGTCCGCGATCGTGGCCCCGACCAGCGGCACGCCGTAGGAATTGAGCACGCGGAGCCGGAGCACGTCCGCGGGTACGAGCTCGACCTTCAGATGCCGCTCCCGCACGTCCGGCGAGAACTCGAAAATCTTCTCGGCCGACGAGTACCCGGTCATGTGCGCGGACAGGACCTGCGATCCCTCGGGGACATACGCGAAGCGGAATTCGCCTTGCTCGTTCGTGACGGCCGTGAGCTCCTGCGTACCGCTTTCTTTTTTCGTTTTCAGGCTCACCGTGGCGCGTGCGACCGGAAACTTCTCGCGGGCATCGGTCACGACCCCAGCGACGACGCCTCCTTCCAGCGCGATGCGCCATTCGATTTCATTGACGCCGGACAGCGCCTTTCTGACGATCTGCGTCCCGCCCGCGCCGGGCGTCGTTACGAAGGCTACGAAAAGGCCCTGCTGCCATAACGTTCCCCGCGCATGACCGCCGAGGTCCGTGGTCACGTCGGTCTGCCACCGGGGATCGAAATGCTTCACCTCGATCTTTGCCGCCGGCACGCCCCTGGTGTCCCGAGTCACATAGAGGTCCAGAGGGACGGGCGCCAGCTCGATCGTCTCGGTGGTGGTCTGTTCGGCTTTGACGGTGACCGTGGTCGTGTATCGCTCGAAGGGACCGGCCCCGCGCAGGCGCAACTCGTACTCGCCCTCATCGAGATCGTCGAAACGGACGCTGCCCTCTGCCGGCCGGATGACCTTCACCGCGATCGGTGTGCTTTGTCCTTCCTCCGACGGGCTCGCGAGCTCGGCCTCGACGTCCGCGTCATGCCGGACGGACAGCAGGAGTGCGCCGGCCGGCGACAGCTC